>NZ_JADHEC010000021.1 GCF_015277675.1 Flavobacterium soyangense | reverse complement strand
TAGATCTTTATTAAATAGATTCGACACAACAGTGGCAAGTTGGCTGGGCTTTAATTATTTGGCGTTCATCGTAATTGCCCTAAAAAAATTCAATAAAATAAAAGTTTAAATCACTTCAATTATAGGTGGGATGATTATGTGGACATCCCAAAAATAAATAATCAAATTTATTTAGCTTATCATTGGAAAGAAATTGATGTTGAAAGCGTCAGTACACTAATTAAAACAAAATATGAAAAAAATAATTGGAAAACCATTGCTAAATATGCGATATTTGCATTTATAATAGCTGTACTAATTGAGTTGTTCAGTAATTGGCTTTACGACGTTCTAAAAGGCGTATTAACAATTAAATGTAATTAAAAAATGAAAGTAGTACTATCAATTAAGCCACAATTTGCAAATAAAATATTTGATGGGTCAAAAAAATTTGAATTCAGAAAAGCTATTTTCAAAAACCAAAATGTAACTTCGGTTTTAGTTTATGCTTCGTCTCCTATACAAAAAGTAATTGGCGAATTTGAAATTGGTGAAATATTCAATTTTGACCTTAA
Source organism: Flavobacterium soyangense (assembly GCF_015277675.1). Classification (GTDB taxonomy): domain Bacteria; phylum Bacteroidota; class Bacteroidia; order Flavobacteriales; family Flavobacteriaceae; genus Flavobacterium; species Flavobacterium soyangense. Next base: position 64,688 of record NZ_JADHEC010000021.1, on the reverse strand, counting down.
AACACTTTGGGACAAAACCAAAGAACATTCAGGAATAACAGAAGATTATTTCTACGAATATTTTGCTGATAGAAAACACGGATTTGCCATTCAAATTAAAAACAAAAAAAGATTTGCAAACCCAAAATGTTTGAAAGAAGATTACAATTTGACCCCACCACAATCTTTTGCCTATTGGAATTCAAAAGAATAACTTAACTACAAAAAACCTTATTTAAGTTTTTGACTGTCTTTCTTAAATAAAAATGTATTTATTTAAGTTTTTCGTCATTTTTCTTAAATAAGCCAAATTTTTATCTGGAAATAGTTCCATAAAAAAATCCGACAGGTTTTTAAAACCTGTCGGATTTGAAATTATAATTAACTACTAATACTACAAATCAAATCCCATTTTCCCTTCTAATTTGTTGGCGATAATCTGGGTGATTCTTTGTTTGGGTGCTTTAGTTTTCGGATGAGAAAAAATATTTTTATATTTTTTCAAGCTAATAGTTGCATGTACAAGCAATTCTTTTTACATTTGCCCCAGTTATGAAAAAAAGTGATTCAAAATATTGTGGTTGCCTATATTATTCGGCCAATGCATTGTCCAGGTTGATGACAAAAATGGCCGATGAGGAATTTGCGGTTGTGGGCTTGTCGTCATCCTACGCTTTTTTATTGATGACCGTGAATAATAAACCAGGCATTCAACCCAATAAAATCAGTGAGGAAATGCTGCTTAGTCCTTCGACAATTACCCGTTTGATCGAAAAAATGGAACAAAAAAAATTGGTGGAAAGAAAATCGATGGGGAGGACCACCGAAGTTTATCCTACAGAGGAAAGCCTAAAATTAGACCCTAAAATCAAAGAGGCTTGGAAAAAATTGTACCACAGATATTCTGATCTTATCGGGAAGGATGAAGCAAAAACTCTTACGGCAAAAACCTATGAGGTGGTCAATAAAATAGGCTAATTTTTTTGCCTAAACATTGTTGTATGTACAAACAAATTGATATAAATTTTAAATCGGACTAAGATGAAAAAAATAGGAATTATCGGATCGGGCGTTGTGGCCAAAGCCCTGGGGGCGGGTTTTTTAAAACACGGTTATCAAGTCACCCTTGGCACGAGAGACGCCTCAAAATTAGTTGAGTGGCAGTTGGGCGAGGGCGTTGGCGCACAGATTGGTTCTTTCGCCGATGCGGCAAAGTTTGGCGACATCGTGGTGCTCGCCGTAAAAGGAACTGCTGCCAAGAATGCCCTTGAAATCGTTGGTGCCGAAAACTTAGCCAACAAAACAATAATCGACACTACCAATCCTATCGCCGACGCTCCCCCAACAAATGGCGTTTTAAAATTCTTCACCAACCTCGACAAATCCTTGATGGAAGAATTGCAGGAAACTGTTCCTGAAGCCAATTTTGTGAAAGCTTTTAGCAGCGTGGGCAATGCGTTCATGGTAAACCCTACTTTTGAGAGCAAACCAACGATGTTTATTTGTGGAAATAGCGAAGAGGCCAAAAAAGAGGTGTCTGTTATCATTGACCAGTTCGGCTGGGAAAGTGCCGATTTCGGAATGATCGAATCGGCAAGAGCCATTGAGCCGTTGTGCATGCTTTGGTGTATTCCGGGATTTAGAAGCAACCAATGGGCGCATGCCTTCAAACTATTGAAACTATAAATCATTAATATTAATCTAGCTATAAAATTATGTACGTAATTACAGGTGCTACCGGGAACACCGGAAAAATAATTGCTTCCACATTGTTGGAAGCAGGGAAAAAAGTGAGAATCATCAGCCGAAGTGCTGAAAAAGCAAAAGAATTGACTGACAAAGGAGCGGAGCTTTTTATAGGCGAAACTTCGGATGCAGAATTCTTAAAAAAAGCATTTGATGGAGCAACAGCGGTGTATGCCATGATTCCCGTTGACTGGCAAACCTCAAACTATACAGAAGGTCAAGTGGAACATGCCAATGCCATTGCCGAAGCATTGAGAGCGAATCAAGTAAAATATGTTGTGGCATTGAGCAGTCAGGGGGCGCACTTGGAAAGTGGTTCCGGAGTGGTTCTTGGCTTGCACAAAATGGAGAATATTTTCAATAAAATAGAAGGTTTAAACGCACTTCATTTGAGGCCAAGTTATTTTATGGAAAATACCCTTGGTATGATTGGACTCGTTAAACAGGCTGGAATTATGGGTTCACCCATAAAAGCGGATCTTTCTTTTCCTGTAATTGCAACAAAAGACATTGCAAACTATGCCGCAAAGAGGCTGTTGTCGTTAGATTTTGAGAATCACTCTATTCAAAATCTTTTGGGAGCAAGGGAGGTTACTTATCCAGAAATAGCAAAAGTGTATGGGCAAGCCATTGGAATAAATGACTTGCAGTATGTAGAATTTTCTCCAGAGGATTTTAAAAATGCCATGATGCAACAAATGGGAACTTCCGAAAATGTGGCCGATACGCTCAATGAATTCATAGGCGCACTGAATGTGGGAAAAGTTTTGGCTCTTGCTACACGGGATGCAGAAAGCACAACGCCCACTACCATCGAAGAGTTTGCGCAGACCTTCAATTACGTCTACAATATGTAGTTGCAAACGAATGCAAACCCAGATTATTTAATCTGTTAAATTATAAACCCTTTCCAATTTTCTAAATTGGAAAGGGTTTATTATAGATATATGGTTCCGAACATCATCGAAAATTGGAATGATACTACAAATCAAATCCAATTTTCACGCCTAATTTCATAGCGATGATTTTGGTGATTCTTTGTTTCAATTCGGGAATTTTGATGCTTTCGATTACGGCATTCGAGAAGGCATACATCAATAAAGCTTTGGCTTCTTTCTTAGGAATTCCGCGTTGTTGCATATAAAACATCGCAGTTTCATCGAGTTGCCCAATGGTGCAACCATGAGAACATTTTACGTCGTCGGCAAAAATTTCCAATTGTGGTTTGGCATTTATTGTAGATTTGTTGCCCAACAAAATGTTGTTGCTTTTTTGGAAAGCGTTGGTTTTTTGAGCTTCTTTTTCTACATAAACCTTCCCATTGAAAACGCCGGTAGAATTGTCAGAAAAAATTCCTTTGTAATCTTGGAAGCTTTCGCAATTTGGTGCAGCGTGATGAACTAAAGTATAATGATCTACGTGCTGCTTGTCGCCAATAATCGTGATTCCGTTGAGTGTGCTGGTCAATCTTTCGCCAAAATGATAGAAATTGAGGTTGTTTCTGGTCAAATTTCCTCCAAAAGAGAAAGTGTGAACCGAAACGTGACTTTCTTGTTTCTGGGAAACATAAGTATTGTCGATTAGATTGGCTTCGTTATTGTCGTTCTGGATTTTATAGTAATCGACAATAGCACGTTTTTGCGCAAAAATCTCGGTAACCGAATTGGTTAAAACAGGATTTTCGTTTAAACTTTGATGTCTTTCGATGATTTGAACATGTGAATTTTCGCCAACAATTATCAAATTTCTTGGTTGAACCATAAGTGCCGCTTCGTTTCCTGTCGAGAAATACATAATCTCAATTGGTTTTTGAACCACAATACTTTTCGGAATATTTACATAAGCACCTTCATTGGCGAAAGCCGTATTCAAAGTCGTTAAAGTCTCGTCTTTGCTGGCAATTTTATTAAAATAGTTATCGATAACCATTTTGTATTTGGGCTTGTTCAACGCTGATGACATCAGGCAAATATCAAGTCCTTCGTGAGTGGTAGATGATAAATACGAACTAAAAACCCCGTCAATAAACACAACTTTATAGGTGTCTATTTCGTGGATAAAATATTTTTTTACGTCCTTAAACTGGATGGAGTTTTCGCCTTTTGGAAACACGGTAAAGTCATTTTTTAAGATGGCATTTAGTGAAGTGTATTTCCAAGATTCCTCTTTTTTGGTTGGGAAACCTTTATTTTCGAAGTTTTTTATAGCCTCAGTTCTCACATTGTGAAGTTCAGAATGAACATCAACTTGCTCTTCGAAAGCCATAAAAGACGATAGTAATTTTTCTTTTAATTCCATTTTTTATTTATGTCTTAAAGTCGAAAGTCAAATGTCTTAAAGTCGGTATAAGTATAAAATAGCTGGTTAACTATTCTTGACTTTTGACTTTTAAACTTTACGACTAGATTCTAAGTATTTAATAAAACCACTTAACAGTTTTGATATTTCTGTTACTGATTCTAAAAGTTCTTCGAAATCTTGTTTTGTTATATAATCTAAATCAAATGCTAAATACAATTGAGATCGCACTTCTCCTGCTGATGCTTTTGCTACGTATAAAAAGTAAACAAACTCTTTGTCTGTATTTCTTTCAAAACCTTCGGCAATATTTGATGTTATTGAAATAGATGCCCGTCTAATTTGTCTAATGAAATCAAAGTCTTTTTTGAAATTTGTGTTTTCTGTAATTAAGTATATTCTTTTGTTGAATAGTCTTGCTTTTTGCCAAGAATTAATTTCTTCGAAAGAATTAAAACTTACCCATTACATTTTTCTTTTGACTTTATGACCTTCGACTTTAGACTATTTTAATTTTATGCTTCTTGTTCTTGTTTAATCCAATCGTATCCTTTTTCCTCTAATTCTAATGCCAATGAAGCATCGCCGGATTTTACAATTTTTCCGTTGTATAATACGTGAACAAAATCAGGTACAATATAGTCTAAAAGTCTTTGGTAATGCGTGATTACGATGATGGCATTTTTGTCACTTTTCAATTTGTTCACCCCATTGGCAACAATTCGAAGCGCATCAATATCTAGTCCGGAATCGGTTTCGTCAAGAATAGCGAGTTTTGGTTCCAGCATTGCCATTTGGAAAATCTCGTTACGTTTTTTCTCCCCGCCTGAAAAACCTTCGTTTAACGAACGCGACAAAAATTTTCTGTCAATTTCCAATAACTCCGATTTGTCACGAATAAATTTCAGCATTTCGTTAGCCGGCATTTCTTCCAGTTTGTTAGCTTTTCGGGTTTCGTTGATTGCCGTTCTTATGAAATTGGTAACCGAAACCCCCGGAATTTCAACAGGATATTGAAACGAAAGGAAAACACCTTTATGTGCTCTTTCTTCTGGAGCGAGATCAGAAAGATCTTCGCCGTCCAAAAAGATTTCTCCATCAGTGACTTCGTAATTTTCGTTTCCGGCAATAATCGCCGAAAGAGTACTTTTTCCGGCACCGTTTGGACCCATAATCGCGTGGATTTCTCCCGCTTTCACTTCAAGGTTGATTCCTTTTAATATTTCTTTGTCTCCAATGGAGGCGTGTAAATTTTTTATGCTTAACATCTTGTTTCGTTTGTTTATTCGTAATGACCTTTTAATGATAAAATGTCTAATATTTCAATTGTATTTTCGTCTGTAACTTTATATATGATGCGATGTTCTTGATTTATTCTTCTTGACCATCTTCCTGAAAGTTGGTGTTTTAATTCTTCTGGTTTTCCAATGCCTTCAAAAGGATGAAGTTGAATGTCTTCGATTAAAGAATATATTTTATTCAATATTCCTTTATTTCCAGACTTTATCCAAAAATCTAAATCTGTTTTTGCTTTGTTTGAAAAATCTATTTGCATAATTCTTTCAATTCCGTCATAGTCATTCTAATTCCTTTCCCATCTTTTAAGCTTTGTTCCGCCTCCAAAATTTCTTTTACAAATTCAGGATTATATGGTTTTTCGACGTCTTGAACAATTTCAAAACCCAATGATTTTGCCAATGATTTTAGTACTGGAAAATCTTTTTTCTTAACGTTTTTTAAAATGAGTTCCATAACATTTGAATTTAATAGTGTTTCTTCAAATTTACAAAAAATTAGCCTACGCTACCTTCTAAACTTATCTCCAACAATTTCTGTGCTTCAACGGCAAATTCCATTGGCAACTTATTCAAAACATCTTTACTGAAACCGTTTACGATTAAGGCGATGGCTTTTTCGGTTGGAATTCCACGTTGGTTGCAATAGAAAACTTGGTCTTCGCCAATTTTACTCGTCGTGGCTTCGTGTTCTATTTTGGCCGATGAATTTTTGCTTTCGATGTAAGGAAAAGTATTGGCACTGCAATTATTTCCCATCAATAAGGAATCGCATTGCGAAAAGTTCCTCGCATTGTCCGCATTTGACCCCACTTTTACTAATCCTCTATAACTATTGTGTGATTTTCCGGCAGAAATTCCTTTGGAAATAATCGTTGATTTGGTGTTTTTTCCAAGGTGAATCATCTTGGTTCCCGTATCGGCTTGTTGGAAATTATTGGTTACGGCAATCGAATAAAATTCGCCAATCGAATTGTCGCCTTTCAAGATACAAGAAGGATATTTCCAAGTCACGGCAGAACCGGTTTCGACTTGTGTCCAAGAAATTTTTGCGTTTTTCTCGCATAAACCTCTTTTGGTCACGAAATTGAAAACTCCTCCTTTTCCTTCCTTGTTTCCGGGATACCAGTTTTGAACGGTTGAATATTTAATTTCGGCACCGTCCATGGCGATGAGTTCAACAACTGCAGCGTGCAATTGATTTTCGTCACGACTTGGCGCGGTACAACCTTCCAAATAACTTACATAACTGCCTTCATCGGCAATTAGCAATGTTCTTTCGAATTGTCCGGTTCCGGCTTGATTGATACGGAAATAGGTAGAAAGTTCCATCGGGCAACGGACGCCTTTCGGAATATAACAAAACGAACCGTCAGAGAAAACGGCAGAATTCAACGCGGCATAGAAATTGTCTTTTTGGGGAACAACCGTTCCGAGATGTTTACGAACTAGTTCTGGATGTTCCTTGATGGCCTCGGAAATGCTCATAAAAATGATCCCTTTTTCGCCCAAAGTTTTTTTGAATGTCGTTGCCACCGAAACCGAATCGACAACAATATCCATCGCAACATTGTTCATCATTTTTTGCTCATCTACAGAGATGCCCAGCTTTTTGTACATTTCCAAAAGCTCAGGATCCACATCGTCCAATGATTTATTGGGGTCAATCGCTTTTGGTGCCGAATAATAGGAAATGGCCTGAAAATCGGGTTTTGTATAATGCACATTTGCCCATTCCGGTTCAGTCATTTTTTCCCAAGCACGAAAAGCCTCGATGCGCCAATCGGTCATCCATTGTGGCTCCTCTTTTCGGTGGGAAATGGCGCGAACAATATCTTCGTTCAGACCAATGGGGAAAGTGTCCGATTCTATATCGGTATAAAATCCGTACTCGTATTCTTTGCTTTCGAGTTCAACTCGTAAATGGTCTTCGGTGTATTTTGACATTTTTTTATTGTTTATTATACCCTGAAAGGGTTAATATTATAGAGAAAACGATTCTCCGCAACCACATGTTCTACTTGCGTTTGGGTTATTGAAAACAAAACCTTTCCCGTTTAACCCTCCTGAAAATTCTAAAATTGTTCCGGCTAAATAGAGAAACGATTTTTTCTCTACGGCAATTGTTATTTCGTTATCCACAAAAATTTTATCGTCTTCGCCTTTGCTTTTGTCAAACTTTAAATCGTAAGATAACCCAGAGCATCCGCCGCTTTTCACGCCTACTCTTACATAGTCAATTGCAGCATCAAAACCATCGTCTTTCATTAAATCGATGATTTTCTTTTTGGCAGTATCAGAAACTTTAATCATAGCTTATATAGAATTTGTCTAAATAGAGCACAAAGATATTACAATTTCACGTTTATGTCAAACATATAACATTTTTTTACCACAATTTGGACAGTAGCAGGAAACAGTAAAGCAACATTTCTGATACAACACCTCAAAGTTGTATTTTAAATGTTTTCAAATCTATATCTAAAAACAAACTGAATTGTTACATTTGTGTTTATGAAAAAAGAACAAATTTTAGAAGCACTTCAAAAGGAAGTAAAAGGATTTAACGAGATAATTGCTACCGAAAAAGGAGATTGGATTGTTAAAGGATTTATTGATATTTACAAAAATATTTATACCATTTCAATAGATACAAAAGTCGTTTCAAAAGTCATTGAACTACTATTAATACCAGCTTTCGAAAATTTTGCGATCAAGTATGATTTAAAGTTAGAGCTTCCTGCTCAACAAAATCATTATCCTGATTTAACATTTATATGTAACAAAACTCAAGCAAAATTTGCAGTTGACATCAAAAGCACCTTCATTGATTCCGGCAATAAAATTAAAAGTATGACCCTTGGTGCATTTACTGGTTATTTTAGAAATAGTGGTAGTACCAAAAATATTTCATACCCATACGAATCTTATGAAGCCCATCTAGTTTTAGGAGTTATCTACAAACAAAACAAAGAGAAGCAGAACGAAAAAAACATATATAAATTAAAGGATATTGAAAATATTGTATCTGTCATAAAAGATTTTCAATTCTTTGTTCAGCCAAAATATAAGATTGCATCTGCGTCACCAGGAAGTGGGAATACTAAAAATATCGGAGCAACTATCAAAATAGATGAATTAATTAATGGGAAAGGGATATTTTCAGAACTTGGAGAGGATATTTATCGTGATTTCTGGAAGTATTATCTAACTAAAGATATGGCAAAGGCCTTAGAAATCGAAAGACCGTACACAAATTTAAAATCTTATTTAGAATATAAGCAACGAGGAATTGATGTTTTAAAAGAGCATCAAGATCAAATTAATGCACTCAATGAAGAAGAAATTAACGTAGATGATGAAGATGATGACATTGAATAATAGTATAAATATTTTGCAAACAAAACTATTTTCTGTTCCAACAGTTTCAAAATTTCCTACAACAAGATATCAAGGAAGTAAATTGAAATATGTTGATTGGATCTGGAATTGTATTAAGGATTTGAAATTTTATACGGTATTAGATGCTTTTGGGGGTACCTCGGCAGTGGCATATAAAATGAAAAAAAACGAAAAAATTGTTACGTATAACGATATTTTGTTTTTTAATCATATTATCGGTAAAGCACTAATTGAAAATGATAATGAAAAGATTGACATTGAAGATTTGGATTTCATCTTAACAAAACACGAAAATATTGATTATCCAAATTTTATCGAAGCGACATTTAATAATGTTTATTATACCGATGATGAAAATAAATGGTTAGACATAGTTATTACGAATATTAGATTGATTCCTAATGAATACAAAAAAGCAATAGCTTTTTTTGCGTTATTTCAATCTTGTATTATAAAAAGACCCTACAATTTATTCCACAGGAAAAATCTCTATATACGATTTCAAGAAGTTAAAAGAAGCTTTGGGAATAAAGTCACTTGGGACACTCCCTTTGAGGCACATTTCAAAAACTTTATTCAAGAAGCGAATAATGCTGTTTTTTCAAATGGCCAACAAAACATTTCCATCAATAAAGATATTTCGTCAATAAAAAACAATTTTGACCTTGTTTACATTGACAGTCCGTATATTTCAGAAAATGGTGTCGGGTTAGATTATTTAGATTTTTATCATTTTTTAGAAGGAATAATGAATTATGACGATTGGGCAGAAATGATTGATTCTAAATCAAAACATAAAAGATTAAAATTAAAAAAATCTGATTGGAGTAAGAAAGACAAAATTCAATTTGCATTTGAATCATTAATTGAACAATACAGAGATAGCATACTTGTTATATCTTATCGTTCGGATGGAATTCCTTCAATTGAAAAAATCAAGGATATTTTAATACTAAATGGTAAAAAAATAACTATACACGAAAGCAACGAAATGAAATACGCTTTAAGTAATAAAAAATCTTCTGAAATTTTAATTGTAGCTGAATAGCTGATGTCTGCAAAACATCATCTTTCTAAAAGAAGCTCCCTAAAGTAATATGTTGGCTTTAAGGTTATTTAAAGAAGGTTTTGTACTTGTAAAATTAGTTTTAAGGAAAAGTATAGGTTTCCTTAATCCGCCACATCGCCAAGTTACAATACGAAAAAGTTTATTTGGCTTTCTGCATAAGCAAATGTATTTCCTTAGATTGCAAACTTATTAGATTGCTGAAATTTTTCAGATATTAAATTTTCGGTTTTTTCAAACTATATAATTAAAAAAATGAAACTTTATCCTATTGAAACTGGCAATTTTAAGCTTGATGGTGGCGCAATGTTTGGCGTTGTGCCAAAGACAATTTGGAACAAAACCAATCCTGCAGATGAAAACAATTTAATTGATCTTGCTGCAAGATGTTTGCTCATCGAAGATGGAAATCGCCTGATTTTGATCGATAACGGAATGGGGAACAAGCAATCCGAGAAGTTTTTTGGCTATTATTCGCTTTGGGGAACCCATTCTTTAGACAAATCCTTGGCGAAATACGGTTTTCATCGCGATGACATTACCGACGTTTTTTTGTCACACCTTCATTTTGACCATTGCGGTGGAAGCGTGCAATGGAATAAAGACAAAACCGGATATGAAGTAGCGTTTAAAAACGCCAAATATTGGACGAACGAAAACCATTGGGAATGGGCGACAAAACCAAATCTTCGCGAAAAAGCCTCCTTTCTCCCCGAAAACATTTTGCCGATTCAAGAAAGTGGACAAATGCATTTTTTGCAACTGCCCGAGGGTGATTTTGCCGAAAAATCAGAACTCGATTTTGGGATTTTCTTTGTGAACGGTCACACCGAAAAAATGATGATTCCGCACATAAAATATAAGGGTAAGACGATTGTTTTTTGCGCGGATTTGTTGCCAACGGTTGGACATATTCCTTTGCCTTATGTGATGGGCTATGACACGAGGCCATTGTTGACAATGCCTGAAAAGTCAAAATTCCTGAACGCCGCCGCCGAAAACAATTACTATCTTTTCTTGGAGCACGATGCACACAATCAAATTATAACAGTCGAAAAAACCGAAAGAGGTGTTCGATTGAAGGATGTTTTTACTTGTGAGGAAATCTTAAGTTAGTGTTAATCACTTGGTTTTTTAATGTAAAAGAATATACTTTTGAATTCTAATTTTTAAATTTAAACTCACAATGAAACGTTTCAAATTGCCCTATTTATCAATTATTGCATTCTTAACGGTATCAATTTCCGTTAGTGCCCAAAGCACTAATAATTTTATTGCCAAAAAAGAAAAACTAACCGAAACCGAATTGCAACGATGGTCGCATCTGGATTTGATTAAAGACACGATACCGGGGATGAGCGTTGATAGAGCGTATTCAGAATTGTTGAAAAACAGAAAAGGAGTCAAAGTAATTGTTGGGATTGTAGATTCTGGTGTTGATATTGACCATGAAGACTTGAAATCTGTTATTTGGACTAATAAAAAGGAAATCGCCGGTAACGGAATTGACGATGACAAAAACGGATATATTGATGACATTCACGGATGGAATTTTTTAGGTAATGCAGGAAAAGAAGCCCTGGAAATGACCAGAATCTTAAAAAAAGGTGACGATAAATCGGCAACCTATAAAAGTGCCCTTACTGCTTATGATGAAAAATACAACAAAGCTATGAACGACAAAATGCAAGTCGATTTCTTGATGGCTACTGACAAATCCATTCAAAAACAATTAAACAAGGAAGAATATACCATTGAAGATTTAAATGGAATTGTAACCACAGATGCCGATTTGAACAAAAGTAAAAAGATTATGACTCGTATCTTGACCAATGCAGGTCCTGATTTTAGAATTGAATTAAAAGAATATTCAGACTATGTTTATGATCAAATAAACTACAACCTTAACAAAGAATTTGATGGACGAAAAATAGTTGGAGACAATCCAGAAGACATAAAAAACAACAAATATGGAAATAACACGGTTTATGGTCCTGACAAAGAAGAAGCGCTTCATGGAACGCACGTAGCCGGAATTATTGCCCAAGTGCGTAATAACAACATTGGAGGTGATGGAATTGCCAATAATGTAGAAATTATGGCCGTAAGAGCTGTACCTAATGGAGATGAATACGATAAAGATATAGCCTTAGCCATTCGTTATGCAGTTGATAATGGTGCCAAAGTAATCAACGGAAGTTTCGGAAAAAGTTATTCTCCTCACAAACAATGGGTGTATGATGCCATAAAATATGCTGAAAAGAAAGATGTTCTTTTTGTTCATGCCTCTGGAAACGATGGGCTAAACATTGATTTGTCTGAAAATGCTAATTTTCCAAATGATTCTGATGACAATAAAAAAGAATTTGTTTCAAATGTATTGACTGTTGGAGCCTTGAATTATAATTACGGAGATGGTGTCATTGCCGATTTCTCAAATTATGGTGCTTTTAACGTAGATGTATATGCTCCTGGTACAGAAATTTATTCAACGGTACCCAACAACAAATTCAAATATGAACAAGGAACATCAATGGCTTCACCAAATGCAGCTGGAGTTGCAGCCTTAATCCGATCGTATTACCCAAAATTATCAGCTAAACAAGTGAAACAAATTTTAATGGATTCCGGCACACCACTTCCTGAAATTGTTGAATTAGGATCGTCTCACGAAAAAAAATCGGCTTCAGAATCTTCTAAATCTGGAAAAATGGTAAATGCTTACAACGCTTTGTTAATGGCTGAAAAAATGTCAAAATAATAATAAATCTTTTTTAACTTCAAGATGGAAGGGCGAAAGCCCTTCCGTTTTTTATTTTACCTATTATGAAAAAAAATCTTTTACTTTCTATTCTTTTTCTAAGTTTTGGAAATCTTTTTGCTCAAAGTTCAGGGTATTGGCAACAACATGTTGACTATAAAATGGACGTAGTTATGAACGTGAAAAATTACCAATACAATGGAAAACAGGAATTAATTTACACCAATAATTCACCCGATACCTTAAAACGTGTTTTTTATCATTTATTCAACAATGCATTTCAACCCGGAAGCGAGATGGATGCCAGACTTCAAAGCATTAAGGATCCAGATGGCAGAATGGTCAACAAAATAAAAGTGGACGGCAAGGAAATTAAAGAAAGCCGAATCAAAACTTTGAAGCCGGATGAAATTGGCTATTTAAATATTTCAAATTTCACCCAAGATGGAGTTGTTGCCAATACAAAAACAGTGGGAACAATTCTTGAAGTAACTTTGGCAAAGCCCATTTTACCCAATTCAAAAACTACGTTCAAGTTGGATTTTGACGGACAAGTTCCAGTTCAAATTCGTCGTTCCGGCAGGAATAATATTGAAGGTGTCGAATTGTCTATGGCACAATGGTATCCAAAAATGGCCGAATTTGATTTCGAAGGCTGGCACGCAGATCCCTATATTGCAAGAGAATTTCACGGAGTTTGGGGGAATTTCGATGTAAAAATCTCCATTGATAAGGATTATGTATTGGGCGGAAGTGGTTATTTGCAAAACCCAAACGAAATGGGTCATGGATATCAGGAGGCAGGAGTTGCCGTTGTATATCCAAAGAACACAAAAACCCTGACTTGGCATTTTTATGCACCAATGGTTCACGATTTTACTTGGGCTGCCGATAAAAATTACCTCCATGATATGGTTAAAGGACCTAACAATGTTGATTTACATTTTCTTTATAAAAACAATCCAAAAATCATTGAAAACTGGAAAGCTTTGCAGCCCTTGATGGTAAAAGTTATGGATTTTTACAACAAGACCGTTGGCGATTATCCTTATAAACAATATTCGTTTATTCAAGGTGGCGATGGCGGAATGGAATATGCGATGTGTACTTTGATGCTCGGAAATGGTAAATTGGAAGGGATTTTGGGAACTGCAACACATGAGTTGGGGCATTCCTGGTTTCAGCATATTTTAGCTTCTAATGAAAGCAAACATCCTTGGATGGACGAAGGATTTACTTCTTATATTGAAGATTTGGCATTAAATGAAATGGCTGTCAATAAAAAGGCAAACCCTTTTGAATCTTCCTATAAAGCCTATTATAAATTGGTGGAATCGGGCAAAGAACAGTCTCAAAGTACCCACGGAGATCGCTATGACGAGAATAGACCTTATAGCATTTCTTCCTACAGCAAAGGAGAAATTTTCTTGTCGCAGCTAGAATATGTGATTGGAAAAGAGAACGTAAATAAAACTCTGAAAAGATATTTTCAAGATTTCAAATTCAAACATCCAACTCCCAATGACATCATGAGAACTGCTGAACGAGTTTCAGGAGCAAATTTAGATTGGTATTTGACCGATTGGACACAAACTACAAATACTATAGATTATGGGGTTACAGGCTTACGCGAAGATGCAGGTAATAAAGGATTGGAGACTATAATTACCTTAGAGAGATTTGGCAGAATGCCAATGCCAATCGATTTAGAAGTTGAATATATCGATGGTTCAAAAGAAAGTTTTTACATTCCGTTACGCATGATGAGTTTCGAAAAAGAAAACCCAAATCCAAATGTAAAAAGAACTGTGTTGAGCGATTGGGCTTGGGCATATCCAACGTATGAGTTTGCTATTTCTAAACTAAAAACAACGATTAAGAAAATAACCATTGATCCAAGTGGATTAATGGCTGATGTAAAGCAGGCAGACAATACTTATGAGATAAAATAATACTGAAAGCATCTGATACAAAAAAGGTCTAATTCTAAAAGTATAGAACTAGACCTTTTTATGAAATGAAGAATGATGTAATTATTTACAGAATTTCATTCCAAGTTTTTTTGTCTTTCAATAACAATTCGCGCATAATTCGAATAGGCGGCATTCCGTTATCCAGCATTGCATCATTGAATTTTTGTAAGCTATACTTGTCTCCTTCTTGTTTTTTGTAATCTTCACGAAGTTTTAGGATTTGTAATTTTCCTAAAGTGTAGAATAAATATCCGGGATCGAATGTGCCTCTCAATGCCTCCTGACGTGATGGTTTATCCCCTTGATACCAGTTATTCATGAAAAACTTAGTAGCATCCTCAACATTCATTCCGTGACAGTGTGTATTAATTGACACACACAAACGACAAATACGCAACAAAGCATCTCCAGATTGTGCCATTCGATATTTCGCGGCTTTAATTGGATCACCAGAATTTCCGAATCCAGCATCCAGCATCATTTTTTCAGTATAATGCGCCCAACCTTCGATATAAGCATAACTTCCAAAAATCTTCTGAATCTTAGACGCATCAGAAGCATTCAAATGTAAAAACTGAGTGTAATGACCCGGATATGCTTCGTGAACTGAAACTACATCTGTGGTGTAAAAATTAAATTGTGCCAACCAATCTTCTTTTTGTTTAGCTGTCCATTTTGAATCTACTGGAGTGATATAATAATAAGCCTCTGTGGCTTTTGTTTCAAAAGGGCCCGGAGTATCCATTGAGGCGGTGCTGGTCGCTCTGGCAAAAGCTGGAGTTTCTTCAACTTTAACCCGAACTTCTGATGGCATTGTTATAATTTTATTATCAATCAAAAACTGGCGAATAGCTTCTATATTTTTTTTGGCATCCGGAATTAAACTTTCAGCCGTTGGATGCTCTTTTTGCATATCATTATAAACATCAACAGGTTTTTTGTTTGGATTGATAATTTTAGCAGCAGCATTAAATGCAGCTTGTTCTTTTTGTAATTCTTTCATTCCAATGGCTAAAATGTCATCTGCTGACATAGTAATTCCTTCACCATACAAAAGCATTTTTTGGTAGTCTTCATTTCCAATTGCATATTTAGTATTTGCTTTTGGCAATTTTTCTTTTTCTAAAAAGGAAGCATATCCATTTATGGCGTCGATTGCTTTTTTATTGGCAGTATTGAAAGCCTTCATCAGGGAATCATTTTTAACGTCTTTCAATGCTAACAAAAGATCATTCCCTAGAAAAGAGGCGGAGCCTTTTGCAATCTCAATCGCTAATTGAATATGTGGTAACGCCAATGAATCCTGCAAATTTGCCTTTGAATCTTCGTATAATTTTGGAGCTTGATTTTCAATAGCAATGATGGATTTTATTTGTTGTTCTATGGGAGCAAAATTTCTTTTGATATAAATATTCACATCAATTGCTCCTGCATAAGTCATAGGATTTTTAGTGTAAATTTTCAAATTTTCAAAATTGAATAACTCGCGCTTAATATTAGAACTCAACATTTTCCAATCGTAATAGTTTTGAGTGCTTAAAGAAGCAGAATCAATTTCGGAAAGTTTTTTATCATATCCTTTTAATCTTGCTACTTCAGCCGCTAGAGAAGCCTTGCTATAATCGGAAATTTTACCATCATATTGGTGAAAACCCAATGAAACTCCAGATTGGGGGCGCCAATTCAAATATCCATCTAAAAACTCTTTGGATATTTTTTGAAAGGCTTTGTCGCCCGAAGCGGAATTTTTATCGTTTTTGTTACATCCAATAAAACCGAAGGTCATAACTAGTAAAAGCAGAATAATTTTTTTCATAAAATTTAATATCAATTCATTAATTTTTTATACCCAATGACTCTAAGAAAGCATCTGAATTCGACTTTCTGCCTAAAAATTTTTCTACCATTTCAGTTTCTGGAACTGTACCGCCCTTTTCAAGAATTTCCTTTTTGTATCTAATTCCGGTTGCCGTATCCATAACACCATTCTTTTTAAAAATTGAAAACATATCTTCTGCATAGACTTTAGACCACAAATAACCATAATAATTAGCTCCATATCCGTTGAGATGACCAAAACTGCAAATCATATGATTGTTTTCATTAAAAGGCAATTGATTTAAAGACATTTTTTCTTTAAAGATCTGTAAAGTTCCTTTCTGTTTTGTCTCTTCATATTTGTCTTCATAGGCAAAGTCTATAAGACCAAATCCAACTTGCGATATATATTGACTTCCAATATTTACCAGTTGAGTTAGTTTCATTTTATCGAATAATTCTTTCGGGAGTGTTTCCCCCGTTTTATAATGTTTTGCAAAGATTTTTAAAGCATCATATTCCCAACACCAGTTTTCTAAAAATTGGGAAGGAGCTTCTATAAAATCTCTTTTAACTGCAGAAGAACTTTGTGAAGCAATTGCAGGATGGCATAACAAGCGATGAACTAAATGACCAAATTCATGAAACATTGTGATTACATCTTCGTGTGGCAGTAATGATGGTTCATTTGCTGTTCCTTCTGGAAAATTACAAATAAGAGCCGCTACTGGTAATGTTTCAACATTCCCTTTCTTTGAGTATTGGCTAATTGCAAAACAAGCAAAATGGGTATATTTGTTTGGCCTTGGAAATAGATCTAAATAAAAACTTCCTGCTTTTTTGCCTTCGCTCCATATTTCAAAAGTTTTTACTTTACTGTCCCAAACAGGCATATTAGTGACCGGTTTTATTTGTATGCCCAACAAAGTTTCATACACCTTGAACATCCCATTTATGGTGTTATTCATCTCAAAATATTCTTTTACCTTATCTTTGTTTAATTGATACTTGGTATTAAGCATTTTTTTGCTGTAATAACTAAAATCCCAGCCATATAGCGTGTCTGATTCTGTTGGATTCACTTCATTTTTAAATGCTTTTAGCGTTTTTACTTCATCCGTAACTAAAGGGCTTAGCTTTTTTATCAAATCATTTTCAAATGTCCAAACATTTTCGGGTTTTGCTGCCATTTTATCTGCAAGAGCATAAGCAGCATAAGAAGTAAATCCTAATTTATTGGCATACACATTTCTGTAATACAATAAACTGTCTAAAACCGTTATGTTTTGAGGGTAAGCTCTATTATTGTAACGCAAACCAAAATCTTTTCTGGTTTTGCTATTATCTGCATTTTCACCAATCTTTATTCTATTCGGACCATTTACATAAACTACATATTTGCCATTTGGTCGTTTCCAAGAATTAAGTGTTTCCACATCAATTCCCTTTACGTCAATTTCATTAAACACCAAACTATCTTTACTCTCTGCTATGTTTTTATCAAATGCATTTCCTAATTCAATTAGCTTTTTATTCAATGCCTCCAATGGCTTTCTATCAACAGTACTAAGTTTCATGCCATTTTTTTCAAATGAAATAATTTCCTCGGATAAAAACTTTTTTTGAACTTTGGATAAAGTAGAACCATTGGTTGAGTAAAATCTTTTTATTGCTTTATATAAAGGTTCGTTTAAGCCGAGAGCGCTTCCGTAAACGGATAATTTTTCATCTTCTTCATAAGCAGCATTACGAATGGCTTCATTTGCATAAGTCGAAGAAATCAATCCTATTTTCATTGACAAATCATTAATTTCATATTGCAAATCGTCATAAGCAACTAAAATGTTTGAAATAGTTTGAGGTTGAGCTTCAACGATTTTTTTGACTTTTTCATCCGAGGATTTTATTACAATTGCTACAGCTTCTTTTAATGTAGCAGCATTTACTTTTGGAAAATCAATAGGTTTATTGTCATGCCTAAGAAGGATATTTGATTGTATATTTTGTGCTTGAATAATTCCGCCAATTGCGAATAAGGTAAGAATAAATAGTTTCTTCATTAGTTTTAGTTGATTTATGATTTATGGGTAGTAATTTTTAGATAAATATAAGTTTTTTTTAAAGCAATTTCTTTATCGCAGATTCTTCAACATATCGACAGTCATACTTTCTAAATTGAACTCGTGATGCCAGTTCCAGTCTTCTCTGGCGTGAGAATCATCAATGCTTGCGGGCCAACTATCGGCGATTGTTTGACGAAAATCAGGACGATATGTTACAGTAAAATCAGGAATATGTTTTTTTATTTCAGCCGCAATCTCGGTCGGAGTAAAACTTATTGCCGCTAAATTATAAGAGGAACGAATCTTGATTTGTTCCGCCGGCGCTTGCATGATTCGGATTGTTGCAGCAATGGCGTCGTCCATATACATCATTGGCATTTTTGTTTCTGAGGATAAAAAGCACTCGTATTTTCTATCACTCAATGCTTTATGATAAATATCCACAGCATAATCTGTCGTTCCGCCACCCGGAGGAGTTGACCAGCTAATTAATCCGGGATATCGCACACTTCGCACATCAACACCAAAATGAGAATGGTAATATTCGCACCATCTTTCGCCAGACTGCTTGCTGATTCCATAAACCGTTGAAGGTTCCATAATAGTATATTGCGGAGTATTTTCCCGCGGAGTTGTAGGTCCAAATACAGCGATGCTTGATGGCCAGAATATTTTTTTTATTTTCTTGGCTTTCGCCAAATTCAATACGTGAAACAACGAATTCATATTCAAATCCCAAGCAAATGCAGGGTTTTTTTCGGCTGTTGCCGATAGCAATGCGGCCATCAAATAGATATCGGTTATTTGATGAATTTCGACAAGATGTTCAATCTGATTAAAATCCAATGCATTTACGACTTCAAAAGTTCCGGTATTTACAATGTCGTTATTTAGCTTTCTAATATCGGAAGCAATGACATTTTCGGTTCCGTATAGTTGCCGAAGTTTATGGGTAAGTTCTGTTCCAATTTGCCCGCAAGCACCTATAATCAGTATTTTAGGATTCATTTTTATGATTTTAAAAAAACAAAGATAACGTTTTCGTAAACATTTAAATTTCACGAAAAATCTTTCAAATTTAGTAAAATGACAGTAATAATCTTGTTTAATTTCTTAATTTTTCTATTGTAAATTTAAGAAAAGAATCTGCGGGATATCAGATTCTTATTCTGAAGTTGTAATTCGTAATTGTAAATTTACTTTGTAACTTTGCATCTTAAGAAATTACAAATGAAATTTAAATTTATATATCTCTTTTCTCTGGTCTTTGTTTTGTTTTCGTGTAAAAACGATACTGAAAAACGACTTGTTGAAACCGAGAAAGCAGCCAAAAAGAAGGAAGTCATTTTTGAGAATATCAATAAAGGCTGGGTTTTTAATACAAATCCCATCAATGCAACTTCAAAAGCTAATACCTTATCCTGGAACGAGTGGCGTTTGTTTTTGGCGGAATTGGATCAAAAACCCAAGAGGACTATTGGTGCTTTCCAAAAAAAATCAACAGAACTTTCCAAAAAAGCAATGGCATTAAATAATTTTACGCCAGTAGAATTCAACAAACCACAAATAAAAGCCCGAATTTCGACTCTTGTTACCAAAGTAAGGATGTTGGATTTATTCATCCATTTGAATGACATTCCCGACCAGAAAGTACTTGTTTTGGTTGGCGAAATCAACGAAGAATTAGTTTCCTTGCAAAATCAAATGGATAAAATTGTTCAAAAAAGTAAAATTCCGCTTGAAGAAGGAGAATCCGATTTATTAAAAATGCTGGATACTGCAAGAGCAATTCCAAATGTTAAACCTGATCCAAATCTGCCTCACGTTGAGTAAAGCAATCTTATACAAGACCTACGATAATTCGCCAAAAATCAAGCAAATTGTCGATAGTTTACAACAAGCCGAACAAAAAATCCAGCTTAGCGGATTGATAGGTTCGTCGCTGTCATTTGTGGTGCAATCCCTTTTCAAAAATACCGAAAAACCTTTTTTAGTTATACTTAATGACAAGGAAGAAGCCGCTTATTATTTGAATGATTTGGAGCAAATGATTGGCGAAGAAGACGTGCTTTTTTATCCCGGTTCTTACCGTCGTCCGTACCAAATAGAAGATACTGATAATGCCAATATTTTGCTTCGTGCCGAAGTATTGAACCGCATCAATTCCCGCAAAAAACCTGCGATTATTGTCACCTATCCCGAGGCACTTTTCGAAAAAGTGGTTACTCGAAAAGAACTCGATAAAAACACTTTGAAAGTTTCCGTTGGCGACAAAGTTTCCATCGATTTTATCAACGAAGTTTTGTTTGAATACGAATTCAAAAGAGTCGATTTTATTACGGAACCCGGGGAGTTCTCGGTTCGTGGCGGAATTGTCGATGTGTTTTCTTTTTCGAATGATAATCCGTACCGAATAGAGTTTTTCGGCAATGAAGTGGACAGCATTCGAAGCTTTGATGTGGAAACACAACTCTCCATCGAAAAACAGAAGAAAATCACGATAATTCCCAATGTCGAAAACAAATTCTTTCAGGAAAACCGAGAAAGTTTTTTGGAATATATTAATGACAAAACCATTATTTTCATTCAAAATACTGATTTGCTTTTCTCTAAATTAGATAAATTATTTGCAAAAGCCACAGAAATTTTCGGAAACCTCGATGCCACCGTAAACCATATAGAACCAAGTCAATTGTTCCTGAATCAGGCGGAGTTCATTAAGAAAAGTCTCAATTTTTCAATTGCGGAATTGAGTTCAAAACCTATTTATAAAACAGATAAAGCGTTCGATTTTCACATCAAACCTCAGCCGTCATTCAACAAACAATTTGATTTGTTGCTGAATAATTTGAATGACAATCATTTTAACGGTTACAAGAATTATTTGTTTTGTTCGAATGAAAATCAAGCCAAACGGTTTCACGATATATTCGAAACTTTGGACGAAGCCAATTCCGAGAATATTCGAAAACAATATAACACGATTGTGTTGCCATTATACCAAGGTTTTATTGACGAAGAAAACCAAATTGCCTGTTACACCGACCACCAGATTTTTGAACGTTACCATAAATTTAACCTCAAAAGCAATTATTCGAAGAAGCAAAATATCACTTTAAAAGAACTCACCGCTTTGTCCGTTGGCGATTATGTGACGCATATCGATCACGGAATCGGGAAATTTGGCGGTTTGCAAAAAATTCAGGTCGAAGGCAAAACCCAGGAAGCGATCAAACTGGTTTATGCTGATAATGACATTGTTTATGTGAGTATTCATTCGCTTTACAAGATTTCGAAATATACAGGAAAAGACGGAACGCCGCCTAAAATTTATAAACTCGGTTCGAACGCCTGGAAGATTCTGAAGCAAAAAACCAAGGCGAGAGTCAAACATATTGCGTTCAATTTGATTCAATTGTACGCTAAACGTAGATTGGAAAAAGGATTCCAGTTTGCGCCTGACAGTTACTTACAAAACGAACTAGAAAGTTCCTTCATTTATGAAGACACGCCTGATCAAACCAAATCAACCGCGGAAGTCAAAGCTGATATGGAAAGCGACCGCCCGATGGATCGATTGGTTTGTGGTGATGTAGGTTTTGGTAAAACCGAAGTTGCCATTCGCGCCGCTTTCAAAGCCGTTGACAATTCAAAACAAGTTGCGGTTTTAGTTCCAACGACGATTTTGGCATACCAACATTACCGGACTTTTACCGAAAGATTGAAAGATATGCCGGTTTCTGTGGGCTATTTAAACCGTTTTAGAACCGCCAAACAAAAAGCGGAAACCCTCAAACAACTTGCCGAGGGAAAACTCGATATTGTCATTGGAACCCACCAATTGGTAAACAAAAATGTGGTTTTCAAAGATTTGGGATTGTTGATTGTGGACGAGGAGCAAAAATTTGGAGTCAACGTAAAAGACAAACTCAAAACCATCGCTGCCAATATTGATACGCTGACATTGACGGCAACACCAATCCCGAGAACCTTGCAGTTTTCGTTAATGGCAGCCCGTGATTTATCGGTGATTACAACGCCGCCGCCCAATCGGTATCCAATAGAAACGAATGTTGTTGGTTTTAGCGAAGAGTTGATTCGGGATGCGATTTCGTATGAAATTCAGCGCAACGGACAGGTTTTCTTCGTCAATAACCGAATAGAAAACATCAAGGAAGTGGCCGGAATGATTCAGCGTTTGGTTCCCGATGCCCGAGTTGGAATTGGTCATGGGCAAATGGAAGGTCATAAACTTGAGGAATTGATGTTGGCCTTTATGAACGGCGAATTCGACGTTTTGGTGGCCACCACCATTATCGAAAGCGGATTGGATGTTCCAAATGCCAATACTATTTTTATCAATAATGCCAATAATTTTGGGCTGTCCGATTTGCACCAAATGCGTGGTCGGGTAGGGCGTAGCAACAAGAAAGCATTTTGTTATTTCATTTGTCCGCCGTATTCGGCGATGACGGATGATGCTCGAAAACGAATTCAGGCTTTGGAACAATTTTCGGAACTAGGAAGCGGTTTCAACATTGCGATGAAGGATTTGGAAATTCGTGGCGCCGGAGATTTATTGGGAGGCGAACAATCTGGCTTTATCAACGAAATAGGTTTTGACACCTATCAAAAAATCATGAACGAGGCCATTGATGAATTGAAGGAAAATGAATTCAAGGATTTGTATGAAAACGAAGATAGCGGAGTAGAGAAAGAATACGTAAAAGACCTTCAAATCGACACCGATTTTGAGTTGTTGTTTTCGGACGAATACATCAACAATGTTACGGAACGATTGAGTTTGTACAACGAACTGGGCAATGTGACCAACGAGGAAGAATTGGTTATTTTCCAAAACAAATTGATTGACCGTTTTGGTCCAATGCCGCCCAGAGCACTTGCTTTAATGAACAGTATTCGCATCAAATGGGTTGCCACCAAAGTGGGAATCGAAAAACTGGTGATGAAAAAAGGCAAGATGATCGGCTATTTTGTTGCCGACCAAAACTCGGATTATTACACTTCGAAACGTTTCCAACAAATGTTGCAGTTTGTCCAAAAAAATAGCGCTATTTGTGTGATGAAAGAAAAACAAACTCCAGCTGGATTAAGACTTTTATTGACTTTCGAGAATGTAAAAACTACGAGAAGGGCTTTGGAGTTGATGGAGATGTTGGGGAAGGATTAAGAGATTCAATTTTATAAATTAGCTGCGTTATTTGGGATTTTAATTCCTTGAAAGAATTCCTCTAAACTCACATCAAGCAATCTGCAAATTTTTATCAGCGTTTTTAATTCAAAATTTGCTCCTGTTTCTATGCGCCAATAGGCAGAACGACTCATACCTAACTCAAAAGCAATGTGTTCGTAATTAGAATATCCTTTCGACTTTCGTAGTTCTTTCAATCGCAAAGCAATTGCATTTAGTTCCTCTATTTTGTTATTTGAAGAATTTTTCATTCTTCAAAACTCATTATTTTTTCTTTTCTATGGTACTCTATGATAAAGTACCCTATATTATAGAATTTTTCGTATATTCGTTGCGTTAAAATTTTATAATCATGAAATCAATTTTAATAATTGGCACAAAAGATGGAGGGAAATCCACAACCATCACAGAAGTATGTAAAATGCTAAATCCCACAAAAGTTTACAAGCTTAATACGAATCAAAAAATAATAGAAAATGCTCAAGTAAACGATATTTACAACAATACTTTTATAATTGAAGTTAATGGAAAATTTATTCTTGTGGTTGCTGGAGCCCCGCCAGAACAAGGTAAGCCTTTGAAAGATTTGATAGAAATTTGCCTTGAAATTAATATTAAAATCAGCTTTTTATTAGTTTCAAAAAGAACAAGCGAAAGAAAAGAAGGCTTCAACACTATTAAAGACTTAAATGATTTTAGCGAACTAATATACACCGAAAGAATCAATCCTATACCGTTAGTTGATGAAAAAGATCCTAACTCATTTAAACAAGATGTGAATTGGAAAAATAGAATAACTAAAATACACGAACTGATTTTAAGCAATATATAAATACAAAGTAATATTCAAATTATGAAAAAGCAACTATTTTTATGGAGCAGTATAGTAATATTTGCACAAGCCCCAAACATTAGTTATCCTACTGGAACACAAACTTTTGGTACGGGAACTGTCATAACTCCATTAAGCCCCATAAACACAGGTGGTGCAGTTCCTGCAACAATTTATGGACAAGTAGGCAGTCCTTTTGTTGCAGCAAGCTTTTCCTGGCCTTCAGGAGTGTCTGTTGATTCAGCAGGTAATGTGTATGTAGCTGATTATAAAAATAATAAAATTCGAAAAATTACTCCTTTAGGAGTGGTAACTACATTTGCAGGAAGTGGAATAGCTGGTTCAGCAGACGGAATAGGTATGGCTGCAAGTTTTAATAATCCTACAGATGTGATTGTTGATTCTGCAGGCAATGTTTATGTGGCTGATTCTATGAATAATAGAATTCGAAAAATCACCCCAGCAGGAGTTGTAACAACTTTTGCGGGTAGTGGAACTAATGGGTTTGTAAACGGCATAGGTACATCTGCGAGTTTTAATAATCCTTATGGCGTGGCTGTTGACTCGGCTGGTAATGTGTATGTAGCAGATTCTATGAATAATGCCGTCCGTAAAATTACCTCCTCTGGAGTGGTAACTACTTTAGCTGTAAGTTTTAATTATCCTACAGGCGTTTCTGTTGACACCGCAGGCAATGTATATGTAGCTGATTACGGCCATAATCAAATTCAAAAAATCACTTCTACGGGAATTATTGCAACCTTTGCAGGCAATGTGAGTAATACCGCTGGTTCAGCGGACGGTACAGGTTATGCAGCTAGTTTTAATGGCCCTGCCGATGTAGCAGTTGACAGTGCTGGTAATGTGTATGTAGCCGATCAGAGCAATAATAAAGTTAGAAAAATTAGCCCTGCAGGAGTGGTAACTACCTTGGCTGGGAGTGGTGTTATTGGGGCAATAGATGGCACAGGTACAGCAGCGAGTTTTTATAATCCTTCAGGCGTGGCGGTTGATTCTGCAGGTAATGTGTATGTAGCAGATAGGGTTAATGATAAAATCCGAAAAATTACCCCAGCAGGAGTAGTAGCTACCTTGGCTGGGGATCAAAGTAATCCTGGTTCTACAGATGGGCTTGGCACAAATGTGAGTTTAAATGAACCTTTGGATGTAACTGTTGATTCAGCGGGTAATGTGTATGTAGCCGATACATTTAATAATAGAATCCGAAAAATTTCCCTCGCAGGTGTGGTTACTACTTTGGCCGGAAGTGGTATTGCTGGGACAGCTGATGGCACGGGGATAGGAGCGAGTTTTAAAACTCCTACTGGAGTTGCAGTAGATTTGGCAGGTAATGTGTATGTAGCTGATGTAGGCAATCAAAAAATTCGAAAAATAACCCCAGTAGGATTGGTAACTACCTTTGCAGGAACTGGTATTGCTGGAGCAGCTGATGGCACAGGTACAGCAGCGAGTTTTTATAATCCTTCAGGCGTGGCGGTTGATTCTGCAGGCAATGTGTATATAGCCGATCAGAGCAATAATAAAGTTAGAAAAATTACCGTCGCAGGAGTGGTAACTACCTTGGCAGGAATTGGCACCATTGGGTCGACAGACGGTACAGGCGCATCGGCAAGTTTTAAATATCCTTACAACTTAGCCGTTGATGCAGGAGGCAATGTGTATGTAGCTGACGCAGGTAATAATAAAATCCGAAAAATTACCCCCGCAGGAGTTGTAACTACCCTGGCAGGGAGTGGTGCTATTGGGGCAGCAGATGACACAGGTACAGCGGCGAGTTTTTATAATCCTTTAGGCGTGACGGTTGACTCGGCATTCAATGTGTATGTAGCGGATACTAGTAATCGAAAAATCCGAAAAATAACCCCAGCAGGAGTTGTAACTACCGTGGCAGGGAGTGGTGTTATTGGGGCAACTGATGACACGGGTGCAGCAGCGAGTTTTTTTAATCCTTCAGGTGTGGAAGTTGATTTTGCAGGCAATGTGTATGTAGCCGATAGGAACAATTATAAAGTTAGAAAAATTTTAGCTACTGGATATACCATTGCTCCTGTATTAGCAGCGGGTTTGAATTTTGACAACACAACAGGAATTATTAGTGGCACACCTACAGTAGCTTCAGTAGCTACTAGCTATACTGTAACTGCCTATAATGTCGCCGGTAGCAGTAGTGCAACGGTGGTTATTGCAACTACTACACTTGGCATAACTACTTTTAATAAGCAAGTGTTAAAGCTATATCCTAATCCTGCCAACTCATTTCTAGATATTCAAACACCAAACAATACTACTCTTGATAAAGTTTGCATTATTGATTTAACAGGTAAAAAAGTGTTGGAACAAACACAAAATACAAGTCAAGTTGATGTAGCGCATTTGGCAAATGGAATGTATATTATCGAGGCGTTTTCAGGAGAAGAAAAGTTTTCAAGTAAGTTTATGAAAGAGTAGTTTTTGAGTTTTTTAAAGCTTCCAGCCTTTTAAAGGCTGGAAGCTTTGGTAAACTATACTTAATTTCGAGGCTGGTAGTTTTTTGAAAAAAAATTATTCAATAATTAAATCTTCAATCTCATCTAAATCCTGGTTTATAGAATGATAATATTTGAAGTTTTCCAAATCATGAAAGGATTCTATAACTCTGTTCCGTTGTAATTTTGTTTGTTTTGTTGAAATGATTGTACCATAAGAAGTCCAAGGATATTCTAAGATATTTTCGGTAAATTTATGATGAACAGGATTGTTGTGGATGTAAAAAATCAGTTTTTGAAAATAATTTTCTGAAGCGACAACTTTTCTTTTAAAGTTTTTCTCAAATAAACTTCCAGTTCGGTTATAACGTTTATTCATTGCTAGAGTATAAGCGTTGAATAAATTTGAAAACTGTTTTGATGCACTTAGCATTTTTGGTTTCTCGGTTGAAGAATATTCTAATTTTGTTGTGTCAATTTCATTCGTTTCCTTGATATAAACCAGAATATGAAAATGATTTTTCATTAAACACCAGGCGAAAGTCTCTGCAATTGGGTCAATATACTTTTCGTAAAGTCTTAAAAAATGGTTGTAGTTTTCAACATCAAAAAACAAATCAATTCCATTATTTCCTCTGTTGTATATATGATAATATTTGCCATTTTCAAGAGGAATTGGATTCATAATTAAATTGTTTATTTTTAAAAAAGCTTCCAGCCTTTTAAAGGCTGGAAGCTTTGGTAGTTGTATAATTTTTAGTATCCTTTAAAAGGCTGGAAGCTTTAAAATATAGAACAAGAAATATTAATTCTTCAAATCCTTAATCACTTTAAAAGCAACATCTACTTCGTCTTCGCTTACTAAAATGGTGAATTCGTTTGAAGTCGAAATTACCTCGTTGATGATGATTCCTTCCCAAGCCAAACGTTGGAAAATAAAATAATAAATTCCTGGAACAACGATATTTTCTTTTGGTAATTTTACGGTAATCGAAGCCAGATTTTCCAGTTTTTGAATCAACTTTTCATTGGCAAAATGCTTGTCAACAAGATGATTGACACTGTTGCTTACCACAATATTAGTTTCATTTACACCACGTGATGAGGTATAAAATATATCTGAAAAAGTATTGATATCCGTAATTAAATCGGCCTGTTTGTTCAAAACAGTGTCTGATGCTGCAAAAGTATAATCTGTTAGTGACGAACGAACGGTGATTTCGCCAATGTTTTTTATTACTTTATTAATTTTATGATTGAGTCTAAAGTCCAACTCTTCGGTGAGTCTTTTTAGTGCCATTACAACCGCGCCTTGTTTGACTTCTTTGCCAAATTCAGACTCCAATTCAATCATAATATTCCTGGACAAAGAGGTTAAATTGATTATTCCAAGTGACAATGCATTCAATAAAAAAGGCTTTGTTTTGATGTAATTTTCTACAATTGAAGAAACTGTTTTCATAATTATATTGATTTATTTAATGGGAAACTTTCTTTTTAATCGTTTTATTCCTAAAAAACCAATGCATAAAACTGTGGTAATCTAACAAAACTTTCCGCAAAGATAAATAAAAAAACAATTTGTTATAAAAATATTAGCAATAATTTAGGCTCAAAAATGATAAAAAGCATCTATTAAATGTTCTATTGCAAAAGATTGACCTTCTTTGTGAACGGCAATGATGTCGAAACGAACCTCAATATCCAGATTATTTGAAATAACATATTCGTTTACGGCTTTTACCAGAAGTTGGATTTTTTTAGGTTTTACAAAGTCTTGAGGTAACCCAAAATCTAATGAAGAACGAGTTTTTACTTCGACAATGGCAAGTGTGTTTTCTTTTTGGGCGATAATATCAATTTCGGCTTTTTGAAAAGTCCAGTTGGTTTCCAGAATTGCGTAGCCATTTTTTTGTAGAAATTCAACAGCCAATTCTTCGCCTAGTTTTCCTAATTCGTTATGATCGGCCATAGTTTAGTATTCAGTGTTCAGTCGCAGTGTTCAGTTTGATAATGCTTAATCTTAAAATTACGATTACTCAAAAGTCAACTTTGAAGTTGCTGCAGTTAATTCTAATGAAACCTGTTTGCCAAAAATCAAAGCTCTGTTATCGTGAAAATGTCCTGCAGGAAAATTATAAACAATAGGGAATGAATATTCTTTGGTAATATCTTCAATAATTTGGTTGGCATTTTTTCCCCAAGGAATATCATTGTCTCTCATTTTTGTCATTCCGCCAACAATCAAACCACTCAGGTTATCAAAGCAACCACAACGTTTCAGACTCATCATCATTCGGTCGATATGGTATAAGTATTCATCAATATCTTCGATGAAAAGTATTTTTCCTTTGCAATCAATTTGGGCATTGGAACCCATCAGACTATATAAAATAGATAAATTTCCGCCCACGATTTCACCTTTGGCATTTCCTAACTTATTAACGGAATCGAAGGGAATGTTGTATTCCAGGCTTTCGCCAAAAAGTGCTTTTCGCAAACTTTCTATGGTTTCAGGTGTTGCTCTTTCGACCGTTATAGGCATTGCGCCGTGGATAGAAGCAATATTTAATTTATTAACATAACTGTGAATTACTGTGACATCGCTGAAGCCAATAATCCATTTTGGGTTTTGCTTAAATTTAGTAAAATCTATTAAATCTATTATTCTTACCGTGCCATAACCACCTTTAACACACCAAATCGCTTTGATGTTTGTATTGTCGAGCTGATGCTGAAAATCTTCGGCGCGTTGTGCATCAGTTCCTGCCAATTGATTATCATCAAGTCCGATGGTTTTTCCTATAACGACTTCCAATCCCCAACTGTGCAACAAATCTATAGCGGGTTTAAGGTTGTCATCAATATTTTTTCTGGCTGTTGCCAAAATAGCAATTGTATCTCCTTTTTGTAAATGGGGCGGTATTTTCATTTGTGTTTGAGCTTGAATATTGGAAAATTGTAAAACAAAAATAAGCATTAGAAGTTTATAAAAAACAGCGGTACTATTTATAAAGGGAAATCGAAAGGCACTCATCTTTGTTTAAATTTTATTCATTCTTATGACAAATATAAGTCACAGCATTTAATTTATGATAATATCATCTATTTCAATTGAAGTTGTTACGGTTGAAGTTCCACTATATTCGAAAAGAAAGAAACCATTTCCGGTTAAATTTGCCGGAATAAGATAGCTTCCGCTATTTATGAAATTAGTTGCATACCCATTCAATGTTCCGCTCGAAATCAGAAAATTGGAAGTAATATCCACAAGCGTTGCCTTGCTTATGTCTCCATTAGGAATATAATTAGTGGAATAATATACTTTTAGTACAGGTCCGAGATAAAAACCATCTTTGGTTTTAAACGAAAGTTTCTTTCCTGGTGTAAAAGCCACTGGTATTGCCAAATAAGTTTTGTTTGTTCCCCCAGAACCAAACGATGACATTTGGATGTATTTGTTTGATTTAAAAGATTTCACGTCCCAATATCTGGAACCAAAAAAAGCGTCATTTACATATTTTGGAAAGATTGCTCCAGCTGTTGTTACTGCATAACTTTCGAAAGTTTCCTTTAAAGTGGAGAGATATTTAATGGTTGTTCCGCCTATGGGCAAAATGTAATCCACCCTTGGATTCGGCATATTAACGTCGCGTTCCGTTCTTAAAATAATTTGGTAGCTAGAATTATATTTGGTCAAAACACCTCGTATTTTACCTTTGCCGGAAGAAACTTTATAACCCGCAAAATTTGCAAATCTACTGGTTCTCACGATAAGTGAATTGATGCCGTTTGTAATATATATACTTGAATCATAATCATCATTTCTGAATGTGTCATAAGTTCCGCTTGAAGATTCATCTGTAAATTGTACATTATCAAACTCTACTAATGTATTCAAAAAGACATCACTTGTTGCTTGCGCCAGTGTTATTTTATGGACTATGGCATCTTCGCTAATCACATCACAGGAAGGAATCAAATAATTTTTATAGGATAAACCAGATAATCTGTCAACGACATATTGTTCTGTCGGAGGAGCGCCAAAAGTTAATCCCACGGCAAAACTAGTTGGATTTCCATAAGCAAGTCCTTTTAGTTTTAGAAACACTTTTTTTCCAGGCTGAAAATTTTTTGTATATATATTAGTTTCATCTATCGAGAGATTAAATCCTTTTGTACCATCCAAAGGTTGAAAGTACATGCTTTTGTAAAAATTGCCGCCTTCATCGCTTGAAATTACATAGCCTTCTATGATGTCTTCTGCTGTATAAATGGGAGTATTTGGGACTACACTTGGGCTTTTTACAACAGGATTTATTGCCATTTTATAAATGTTTGCCACTTCTTTAGTTTTAGATAATCCTTGGCTAATACATGCATCTTGAACAGGAGCTTTAAAAGTGTCACTTACGCAACTCGTAAATAAAACCATTAATACTCCAATAAAAATATTTTTTACTTTATTTTTCATAATGCCCAATCTTTAAAAATTTAAATAGATATTTATCATATAAGTTCTTCCATATCCGTAGAAATATTTTGGAGCAAAAACACTTGGCCCACTGCTTTGATGATCTTCATATTCTTGTCTATAGGTGGCGTTTCTCGATTGCTCGAAGCCTCCTGTTTTATAGGCAATGTCTAAAACGTTATTGACGGTTGCGAAAAGTCCCAACGTCTTTTCCTTCATCCGCCAAGATTTTCCTCCCACCAAATTAAGCAGAAAGAAAGGATCAAATTTTTCTTGTTTCAAATAGTTATCTGCCAATGATTGGTTTATTGTTATTCCGGCATTGTCAACATTTGTATAGAAATTATCTGTTCTCAACAAGGAAGAAACATCAACATAATTGGAGGCTAAATAATTTTCATTGACACCAATCCACCAGAACTTTGGATCTCTATATTCTATTCCAATGGAGTAAGCTTGTTGTGGCATTCCGGCTTGTTTGTAACCTGCTAATTTGGCTTGACCGTAATTTGTGACGGTAGAAGATGCATCGTCGGTTAAGCTTACATTCGGATTATTGGTGATGGTATATTCACCATAAGCAGCAACTCCGGTAACCTTTATTGTCGAAGTTATTTGATATTCTAAACCGGTTTCAATTCCTCTATTTTTTTTGTTCATTCCGGTTACAACTTCAGAAACAAATGCTCCCTTTCCGCTACTATTTACAGCATCGGCATAATAGAAACTTATGTCGGTTGAGTTTACTATTTCTGAGAAATATCCCGTGAATCTTGCTTTAAATCTTGGGGTTTTAAAAACATAACTCAAATCTATTCCTTTGATGGTTTCATTTGTGATTTCGTCTGTAACCGAATTGTTTATGCGGGAATTCGAGAAAACATCTTTTGTGTTTGGAGCTTTTGTCATATAAATTGCATTGAAATCAATATAATTTCTTCCGCTCAATTTATATGTCAAACCTCCTTTAAATCCAAAATTATCCAAATTTATTTTTTTGCTTTTCCCCAAGGAATTCGTTGGGTAATAACCATTTTTATAAAAGCCTTCTCTTTGATAAGCAGAACGGGAGAATGATTGTGCTAAATAGAAATCTATTTTTTTATAAATAAATTTAAACTGTGTAAACGCCTCCAATTTTGCAACGGCAATATTGTAATTATAGCCATAATGTTCTCTCACACCCAATGTTCTAAAAGGATTGTTCAAGTCAGATTGTTGCTGGTCTTCATTCAAACCAAAAGTGCTTATATCAGTATAGTAACTTCCTCCTAACAAATCCAGCATATTTTTAAAATTCTTTGTTTTAGAATACAAGTAGTTTGCGCCGGCCGTCATTAAAACATAGTCCGAAAGGAGTGTTGAAAAATTAGAATTTGCGATGGCAATGCTTTCGTCATTTCGGTCTTCATACAATACAAATCGGCTTCCGTTTGCCAAGTTTTGCCCATTAACTTTGTAAATATTTTTCCAGTCTAATTGATGGTTTTCCAAAAAACTCACTTTGGTTAAATCTGCTTTGGCACTATTTTCCGAAGATTCACCCACATACACTCCATTTAGAAATAAATTGGAATAATAACTTGGCAATTTTTTGTAATAAGTTGGGTCAGGATTATCTGCTTTTGTATAATCTAGTCGGCTATTACCAATTTGACCCATTTGATACGAAATTGTGGTATTCAAATTAGTTTTTGAATTTATTTTCCAATAGTGAGTCAACATAAACAGAGGTTCTTCTGTTTTTTTCTCTCTGGAATTTCTTATTTTGCCTTCTTGTAAACCCCAATAAGAATTGTATTTAATGCCTGCTAAATCAGAAGCTTCGGCAGTATTTGGAGAGTTTTTCCCTCTTTTATTTTGGGCATATATAGCTGTGAAGTTGAGACTGTTTTTATCATTAATTTTCTTTTCGACACTTGCAAATAAAGAATTTGCACTATAATCAGTACCTTCATAATACCCATTTTGAGCCCAACGCCTTGAGCCGGAGACAACATATGCCCAGCCTTTTTTATTCATTCCGGAAGAAGTAGTTGCCATTGCCCGAAAATTATAATTGGTATTTGTGTTTAGAAAGGATATTCTTGTCCCGGGTCTGTAAATAGAAGCTCTGGTGTTTATTTCTTGCGTTCCTGCAATTCCTCCAAAAGCATAATCAGATGGAGCCGATCCATTTGTAAATTCTTGGTTTCTAGAAGCATCATTCAAACCGCCCCAGTTTGAATATTGTGGTCTTCCGTCAGAAACACGGTTCATTGAAACACCATTAATCATTACGTTAGAATATTTGTTATCTATTCCCCTAACACTAAATCGTGCCGCCCCAAAATTATATGCCGCCGCCTGTAAAAATGCATCACGTGAGGATTGTAGCAAACTTGTCGTACTTTCTGAAGTGCTGTTGTCGTCATCTAAATCAGTTTCGCTAATGGTTATTAACGCCGTTTGTTTTTCTTGTGTCAAATCAATTTCTAATGCAAGTATGCCTAAATCCAAAATGTTTCCTTCAATAATTTCGATTTGAAGCAACTGATCTTTGTAACCCTCACTTTTAATAAACAATAATTGCTTTCCGGTTGCGATCTGGTCTAAATAAAATTTTCCATTTGCATCAGTAAGTCGTGTCAAGTTTGTGTTTTGGATTGAAACAACTGCACTTTCGACTGGTTTTTGATTTTTTGAATCTAATATTTTACCTAAAACCACAGTATTTGTTTGTCCAAAACAAAACGATAATTGCATTATAAACAACATATTAACAAGAATTTTTTTCATAAAAATCAATTAATTTAACGAGAATAATATTCTTAATAAAATGTGAATGTACATTTTAAATTATTATTAATTACATTTGTTTTTATTATTTTGCTAAATTTATTTTTAATACTATTTAAAATTCATGAGAATTCTAAGTTTAATTGCTCTTTTTTTTGCGTTATCTTCAATGATTGTCGCTAAAGCGCAAGACAAAAAATATATTGTACGTACAGTTGTATTCTATAATTTTGAAAATCTATTTGACACCATTAAAGGAGCCAATTATGATGATCAATGGTTGCCCAATGGATTGCAACGATGGACTTCTAAAAAATACAACCAAAAATTAGAAAATCTTTCGAAAGTATTGATGCAAATAGGCACTAATGATCAACAAAAAGAGGCGCCAACTTTTATTGGATGTTCAGAAGTTGAAAACCGAGGCGTTTTGGAAGATTTAATAAAAACTCCCAATCTTGCAACAATCGATTACGGAATTGTACATTTTGATTCTCCTGACAAGCGAGGAATTGATGTTGGATTATTATATCAGAAAAAACATTTCAAACCAACCAGTTTTATAAATATTCCTTTGATAATCTACCGCGGTAAAACTAACAAAGAAATAAAAAAAGAAAATGAAACTGAAGAAGATAAAGGTGACGAAGACAAAACCGAAATTATAAATAGTAATAGAGTTTATACAAGAGATATTTTGTTAGTAACTGGATTTCTTGATGGTGAAGAAATCAACTTATTAGTAAATCACTGGCCTTCACGTTCCGGAGGCGAGAAAAAGAGTAGTCCGTTTCGTGAAGCTGCCGGAAGATTAGACAGGAAAATAATGGACTCAATTTATAAAGTAAACCCCGAAGCAAAAATTATATGTATGGGAGATTTAAACGATGGAACTTATAATAAAAGCGTGAAAGAAGGAGTTGGGGCCAAGTTAAAAAAATCGGAAGTAAAACAATTTGGAGTTTACAATCCTTTTGAACAAATGTATAAAGACGGGAATGCAACCTTATTTTATCGAGATGCAGGTGATATTTTTGACCAAATAATGGTTTCCGAAACATTAATCAGAAACGATTATTTTTCTTTCCGATATTGGAAAGCAGGAATTTTTAACAGGCCGTTCATGATTCAAACCACGGGGCAATATAAAGGATATCCGCTACGACATTCTGTTAACGAAGTAGGATTCAGCGATCATTTTCCTGTATATATCTATTTGATAAAAGAGAAAAAGTGAGGCTTTGCCAGTTCTTTTGTAAAAGCATAAAGGCACTTATTTCGGATAACTTAAAGTTTTACCAAGTATGAAATTTCATTGTACCTTGATTTCTTATTTGTTTAAAAATAAATGGCATTCAATGGCTGTAATTCCAAATAAAATTAAAAAACTACAATTCATAACTTTTTCCTTGTTCTGGGAATAGGAGCTCTAAGCCTAAATCATTTTGCTTTTGCAATTGCTCTTTAATTTTTACAATATTTTTGGTTGGTGGTTTCAAATGAGTGACGATAATTTTGAAATTCTTCAAGGCCGTTCTTCCCGTCAATTCCTCCAGTTTGTGAAGCTCTTTCATTAAATGGTTGGGGGTTAAATGCCCAAACAATAAGGAATCCGGTTGCTCGTTTGGAAATGAAACTTCAATAAAAATCCCTCTTAACTGTTTGCGCTGAATCAATGGTGCAATGGCTTGCCATAATAAGCTTAAATCATTGCTCTTTTCTACCGAATCGGGACCTGTGTCGCCCAAATATAAAATAGCATCATTTCCGTTTTGTATTAAAAAAGCGGTGCTCTCAAAAGGATTTACATGGCTTAACGCAAAAGCTTTAACTGTCATTGTGGTATTGGTAATCTGGGTCTCTTCATTGACAATAAGCGTTTGGAAATGATATTTTTTTAACTGAAACCCCATGCCTTCATCCCCAAAATTAGCCCAAGTCTCTCCGTTAAAATAATGCTTTTCCATCATTTCCATGCATTTTTTTGTGGCATAAATCGTTTTGGATGAATCTGCGGGTGAGTTAATGATCAAACCCGAAACATGATCCAGATGGGCGTGAGAGATACAATATCCTTTGATGTATTTTCTTAACACTTCACTCGGGGTAACCGTAAAGACTTTATTAGCCACCGCTTTTTCAATTCCATCGTTTATGGTTCCAGCATCGAGGCAGATAAAATCATGGGTGTGAATAGGAGCAACCAAGTAAGCTGAAAGATTTTTTTCGTCAATACCTCCTTTTACTCCCAGAGGAACTAACTTAAATGCTGCTTTCTGGGCGAACAATTGCATTGATATTAAAAGCAAAATAATAAGGAGCCTATTAATAGAAATCATATTCGAGGAGTATTATTTTAAATTTTATTTTCGATTGTAAAATTACTTCCTTCTTTTTGAATGAACACATTTTTTTTGTAAAAACAGACAGCAACCTGATGAAATTCTTTAATTTTACCATAGCTTAATTCTAATTTTGGAGCTTTATTAGGAGCTTACATTCTGCCTATTTTGATTTTAACATCTCAATAGCATCTAGATTCATCTTAAAATAATATCTTTACATAAAAATATAACAATTACAACTAAAAAAGTTACAATGATAACAATAGCAGATCAATTCGGAATAAAATCAGCCTTAGAAATTTTAGGCATTGAAGCCATAAACGAAGGAACTTCAACGGGAGCAAACAATTTTGCAAACGGAAAAATCATCGAAAGCTATTCACCTGCTGATGGAGTTTTAATTGCTAAAGTAAGAGCTTCGACCAAAGAAGATTATGAAAAAACGATGCAAAAAGCATCAGAAGCTTTCATAGAATGGCGTTTGGTTCCTGCTCCAAGAAGAGGAGATGTCGTTCGTCAAATGGGAGACGAATTAAGAAAATTCAAAGAACCATTAGGTAAATTGGTTTCTTACGAAATGGGAAAAAGTCTTCAGGAAGGATATGGTGAAGTTCAGGAAATGATTGATATTTGTGATTTTGCTGTAGGTTTATCACGTCAATTGTACGGATTAACAATGCATTCTGAACGACCACAACACAGAATGTACGAGCAATACCATCCGATAGGAACCGTGGGAATTATTTCGGCATTTAACTTCCCTGTTGCGGTTTGGAGTTGGAACGCAATGATAGCTTGGGTTTGTGGAGATGTTGCTATTTGGAAACCAAGTTCAAAAGTGCCTTTATGTGGCATTGCTTGCCAGAATATTATAAAAACGGTTTTAAAAAGAAATAATGTTCCCGAAGGAGTAAGTTGCCTTGTAACAGGAAATGAATCTGGAGATTTAATTAATAATGACAAAAGAATTTCCTTGGTTTCTTTTACAGGATCAACAAGAATTGGACGTCACGTATCAAAAACCGTTGCGGAACGTTTTGGAAACACGATTCTCGAATTGGGAGGAAACAATGCGATTATCGTTTCGCAACACGCTGACATCAGTATGGTATTGGTTGGAGCAGTTTTTGGAGCCGTTGGAACCGCTGGACAGCGTTGTACTTCGACTCGCCGTTTAATTATTCACGAAAGTGTGTATGATAAAACCATCGGCGTTTTGAAAAATGCCTACAGTCAATTGCAAATCGGAAATCCATTGGACGAGAATAATCACGTTGGACCACTTATTGACAAAGGAGCAGTTCAGGAATATTTGAATGCCATAGAAATCGCAAAAAAAGAAGGTGGAAAAATCATTGTTGAAGGCGGTGTGGTTGAAGGAGAAGGATACGAAAGCGGATGTTATGTGAAACCGTGTATCATTGAAGCCGAAAATCATTTTGACATTGTTCAATCTGAGACTTTCGCACCAATTTTATATGTAATGAAATATTCCACAATTGAAGAAGCGATTGCATTGCAAAATGGAGTTCCTCAAGGACTTTCCTCTTCAATTTTCACGAACAGTATGCGAGAAATGGAATTATTTCTTTCTCAATCTGGTTCAGATTGCGGAATTGCCAATGTAAATATTGGAACTTCTGGAGCAGAAATTGGTGGCGCTTTTGGTGGAGAAAAAGAAACCGGTGGCGGACGCGAATCCGGTTCAGATGCTTGGAAGGCCTATATGCGCAGACAAACGAATACCATTAATTACGGAACGCAATTGCCATTGGCACAAGGAATAAAATTTGATTTGTAGTCTAGAGTTATTTAAACAAAAAGATTAAATTAAGGAATAGGGTTTAATTTTGTATTTTTATCTAAGAAATATAAAATTAAACCTACTATAATAGTTGAAAGTCCAATGATGCTTTCTTTTGGGTGTGCTATAAAGGTAAAATAACAAATGTAAACACCAAATGCTAAAAACACGACCGGAAAAACCCAAAAATATTTCCCTTTGAAAATGTATCTTTTGCTTGAAGGTATAGTAAAAACTGTTGCAACCGCCAGTGTTGCTAATATTTGCAGCAAGAACGAAGCATAAATAAAAATTTCTTCAAACTCTCCAGTCAAAATTATTATAATCGCGATTAAAGCGTGAATCCACAAAGCTAAATACGGAATACCATTTTTCGATTTGTTCATAAAACCCCATAGTTTATTTTCCTTTGAAGTTGCAAAACTAACTCTGGAACCAATCCATAAATAGCCACTAATGGTTGCAATTAATTGAGCCGCAATAAAAAAGCTTACCCATTTTGCACCATTCAATCCCAAAAAACTTTTTGCAGCAATAGATGCGACATCTTCTTGATTGACTAATGAAGCAATTGGAGCGTGTTTTAGAAATACATAATTGATTAAAACATAAACCAAGGTCACAAATAGAGTTCCAATAATGAGCGATTTTGGAAGATTTTTAGTTGGGTTTTTTATCTCACCGACAATATAAGAAGCAGAATTCCAGCCGGTGTAAGCAAAAGACACAAAAACCAATGAACTTGCAAATTCTGGCATTTGAATTTCTTTTATCCAAGTTTCGTCAAAATTTATTGCATTGTTCGTATGTGGAGCCAAATACAAGCCTAGACCGATTAATCCCAAAACAAATATGACTTTAAGAAGGGTAAAACTATTTTGAAATTCACTGCTTATTCTTAAACTAAAAGATTGTGAAATGGCTATTAGAACAATAATCCCTATTGAAAATTCCTTCCCTAATTCTAATCCAAAAATCTGCAAATACTTACTCATCGCTAATGCCGCCAAAGCAACAGGAGCGGAAAAACCTACAATCAGCGAAATCCAACTGCTTAAATATCCAAAAATAGGATGAAAACCTCGTGATAAATAGATATAATCGCCACCCGATTCTTTGTAATAATTACCTAATTCTGAATAACAAAAAGCCCCAAATAGTGCTAATACTCCACCAATGAACCAAAGTAAAATTATGGAATACGTATTTGTCAAATAAGCAACCTGATACCCCAAAGAAGTAAAAATCCCGGTGCCAATCATATTTGAAACCACCAATGCTGTGGCAGTAAGCCAAGTAATTTTTTTCAATCTTAATTTCTGTATTTAATAAAAAAGACTTTGCCAAGGTTTTCGCCTTGGCAAAGTAATGAAAATAACTTAAAAAAAATGATTTATAATTGGTAACTTATTCTTCCAAAATAGTAAGCACCTGTTGTTCCCATTTGAACCGGAGCATATTTAAACACTCCAAAATAACTGTTTTCATAAACTTGTTTGTCCGGGAAAACATCTAATAAATTATTGGCTCCTATAACAAATTGGATTTTAGAGGTTGCTTTATAAGCCAATGTTAAGTCAGTTACAACTTTTCCACCATGTGTTTGAGAGACTCCAAAAGGGAATCCATTTCGGGTAACTTCGCCAAAATAAGTGTTTCTTAACAAGAAGTTGAATTTGTTAATCCCATAATTTAAGGCTAATGTTCCTTTATGTAAGGGTGTATTTGTTTCTATCAAGCTTCTTTCTTGCGGGCCAAAATAAACATCTTCCTGACCAACGAATGCCGCAGGGATATTATTTAATTTATCAGATACTTTGTTTTTGTTGTAGTTGTACAACAACGAAATATTTAGATTTCCAGCTCCTAAATTCAAGTCATAATCTGCAACAAAATCAACACCATTTGTAGTTGTATTGATGGCATTAGTAAAGAATCGACCTGTTTGTGCTCCATAAGTTGCAAACAATGCTCGTAGTTCCGGAACGGGTTCGCCATAAGGATCATTTCCTAAATTTCCGGTAAGGATAATTCTATTGTCGATTTTAATTTGGTAGGCATCAACCGTAAAATGCAATTTTTTTAATGGAGAATATACAATGCCAAAACTGTAATTATTAGAGGTTTCCTCTTTTAATTTTGGAATTCCAAGTTGTTTGGCAACATCGCTATCGTTTCTAAAAATTCCTGAATTTAATAATTTTCCATCCACAACATCGGTAGCAATGTTGTTGAAATATTGTTGTTGCAATGAAGGAGCTCTAAATCCAGTACTTACAGAACCACGAACAAAAAACTTGTCAGTAATTTTATATCTGGCAGAAAGTTTCCCGTTTGTAGTGTTGCCAAAATCAGTATAGTTTTCAAAACGCACTGCAGCTCCAACCATAAATTTATCTGTAAAATTCAATTCGGCGTCAGCATAAATACCGGTGCTATTTCTAGATTTATTTACAACATTCAAATAAGAAAAGCCCGGAAAAGATTGTGCTCCACCATTTTCATAGGAAGCTGTTTCGCCAGCAAGAATTTGATAATTCTCATATCTGAATTCTGCTCCTAAAGCTAGGTTTAGCCCTTTAAAAACTGATTTGTAAGCGCGGGAAGCATCAGCATTTATGGTGTTTTGAGTAAAAGAGTGGCTACCGGCATCAAAACTGGTTGGGCTAGCCGCTCCTAAAGAAAAATTATTGGTGTTGTCAACATTGTATTGAAAATTGTTTACTCCAAAGGTATTGCTTAAATCTAATTTCCAATCAGTAAACTTGAATCTGAAACCAGAAATTAAGGATGCATCAAGAATATTAGACTTCAATTCTGGTTGAAAACCATTGGGGAATAATTCAGGGACAACATTATAAGTTTCACTTGGCAAACGTCTAAATCCAAATCCAGTACCGTTTTTTTGATTGAAACCACCGGCAGCATAAAATTCGATATTGTCGTTCAAAGGAACTACAGTATTTACAAACCCTTGGATGTTTTGTATTTTGGCATCACCCACCTGAAAGTTAAAATCATTACGGTTTAAGCCCTTTGAGGCAAGCAAATCATCATCTATTTTACGGGAAGCCGCTGGGTCATCAGTAAAATCATAGGCAAAATAGTTATTGTAAGCTGATTGATCAAAAATAATTAAGTTGTGATTTTGTGAACGATTGGTTTTTTCGCGATTGTTAAATTCAGCGGTTAGATTGATAAAGCCACCTTTGTTTCCCAGTTTATGACCATAATTCAAATTTAAGTTTGTGGTTTGACCATCATTGCGGGATGTTTGACCATAAGTACCATTAACTTCTAGACCTGTGTTTTCTTTCAAGACTAAATTGATAACTCCTGCAATGGCATCTGAACCATATTGAGCAGCAGCGCCATCACGTAATACTTCAATTCGCTTTATTGCTGAAGCCGGAATAGCACTTAAATCAGTTCCAACAGACCCATTCCCGACGGTATTTTGATAATTTACCAGAGATGTGGTGTGTCTTCTTTTGCCATTAATCAAAACTAAAGTCTGGTCTGGACCCAAACCTCTCAAAGAAGCAGGATCAATATGCTCTGTTCCATCCGATGCTGATTGGCGATTGGAATTAAAAGCAGGAATCATATAAGTTAAAATGTCGTTTATGCTTGTTTGCGGCGTAATGTTTTTGATTTTTGCCAAATTCACAACATCAATAGGAACAGCAGTTTCTAGTTTGCTTTTGTTAGGGCTTCTACTTCCTACAACGACAATTTCATCAAGAGTGTTGAGTTGGGTTTCTAGCGTGTCTTTTTTCTGAGAGTTTTCTTTTTTATCGTTGTCTTGAGAATAAATAAGACTTACCGAAAAAAGTAAAATGGCGCTAAAGCTAAATTTTAGAATTTTTTTCATACTTGTTTTTTTGGATTAATGACTAGTCCTAAATAATCGATATTGATTATTAAACAAAAATAGATAAATTAAACATCATTACATAATCAAACCTAGGACGACCACCTTTTCCTTTGGCAATTTTCTCAAAGCCTGACTCTAAAATTATTCTAAATATTTCAAAATCTACTCCTTCGTTTAGCTTTTCTATTGGGTCGCCTAGCTGACTTAGTTTGGTAAGCCAAATTTCTTGGTCAAAAAATCCTTAATCTCATGTCTTTTAGACTGCTCCATTGTTATAAGGTACAAATAATCAATAGTTTAAACAAATTGAAGAGTTTTTAAAGGTTGCCTTAAATCATATATTTTACCAAAACTTAACATACAATGCAAAAATAATTAAAAGAGTGATTACAATTAACACCGTGGTTTGCGGTTTCAACTTAAACATTTCAGTATCCAATTCAAATGCTTTTGGATTCACTTTTGGTCCAGCAAAACTTACTGCAATCATGAGTAACATGGTAAATACAAATGACAATCCCATGCAAATATGAAATGGGATTTCGAAAGCCCCTTTACCATTGTTGTAAGCGGTGTATAAAAACGTTTCATTCCCAAATAGAGCAGGAGCAAATTCATTAAACAACACTGACAATAAGAAACCTGTAATCACACCCACTATAGCTGCAGTTCCTGTAGTTCTTTTCCAGAACATACCAAGGAAGAACATAGCAAATACCCCTGGGCTAATAAAACCAGTGTATTTTTGAATGTAAGTGAAACCACCTACCCCGCCAATTCCTAGTACATCATTCCAGGTAAATAAAACAGCCAAAAGCATCGCTGCAAAAACTGCCATTCTTCCAATGTTGACTTGTTGTCTTTCTCCAGCCTCTTTTTGAATGTATTTTTTATGAACATCCAAGGTATAAATGGTGGAAATACTATTTACTTTTCCAGCTAAAGAAGCAACAATGGCTGCCGTCAAAGCGGCAACCGACAGTCCTTTTAATCCCGTTGGAAGAAAAGTCAGCACTGCTGAATAGGCTCCATCTTTGCCCCCCACCAATTGGGGGAGGTAACCTTTTTGATATAAAACATAGGCCGCAATACCGGGCAACATAACAATTATGGGCATTAACAATTTTAAGATCCCTGCAAACAAAATACCTGTCCGGGCTGTTTGTAAATCAGCTCCCAACGCTCTTTGGGTAATGTATTGGTTACAACCCCAATAATTAAGATTTATAATCCAGATACCGGCCAAATAAGACAGCATTCCTGGAAAAGTTAGGTACTTATTGATGTCGTTTTGAGAAGAAGTGACTGTTGGTTTTGGAATAATCATCTTGAAATGCTCAGGGGCTTCCCGCATCAGTACTTTAAACCCCGCAATTGCATTTTCGCCAACACCAAAATAATGTCCAACTGTAGTCAAAGCAATGTAGGAGGTGACCAATCCTCCAATTATTAAAACCGCTACTTGAATCACATCGGTATACGCGACTACTTTCATCCCTCCCAAAGAGATTATCAAGGCAAAAAGAGCGAGTCCAATCATGATAATATGTAAATATTCACCGCCTGCTAATCCGTTTATGGCAACGGCTCCTAAGTATAGAATAGATGTTAGATTTACAAAAACATACAAAAACAACCAAAAAACAGCCATAATTAAAGCGGTTGATTCGTTATATCTTGTTTTCAAAAACTGAGGCATCGTATAAATTTTATTTTTTATGTAAACAGGAATAAACCAGACGGCTACAATTATCAAAGCAATAGCGGCAATCCACTCGTATGCAGCAACAGCTATTCCTAAAAAAAAGCCTTCTCCACTCATTCCAATGAATTGCTCTGCAGAAATATTAGATGCAATTAGTGAAGCTCCAATAGCCCACCATGTCAATGTTCCTTCAGCCAAAAAGTAAGCCTTGGCATCATGTTCTGTTTTTTTACGTTTCCGATAAATGGTATAGCCATAAGTAGATACCATGATAAAATAAATAATAAATACTGCATAATCTGCAAAGGCAAGATGTTGGTTCATAGGTAATTTGGTTTATAATAAGAATTAGTAAATGTTTCGTCATTACAGTGAATGTAATGCGGAATTATATTTTTTATACGGTGCAATTAAAGTTGTTTAAATTGATGTGCTTTCTCGAATGAAATAGCCTTTAAAATCGATTTTTAATCTTCAAATACCATCCAATGCTTTTATGTTATTTTCAAAAATAATCTTACTGTGACTATCTTTAGGATATGAAATGAATTAATTATTTCTAACTTTCTGTTCCCACTTCCAAGCGCTTGCCATCGATTCTTCCAGAGTCAACTCTGTCTGCCATCCCAGATTACTGTTCGCTTTTTTAGTGTCAGAATAAGCTGAAATCACGTCGCCTTCTCTTCTGTCAACAATCTTGTAGGGTAATTTTTGTCCGCTTACTTTTTCGAAAGCTGCGATAACTTCCATAACAGAGCTTCCAATTCCTGTTCCCAGATTAAAAGTTTCTAATTTAGCTAAATTTTTGCTGTCTAATAAACGCTGCAAAGCAATAACATGTGCTTTTGCCAAATCAACAACATGTATATAATCCCTTACGCAAGTCCC
Source organism: Flavobacterium soyangense (assembly GCF_015277675.1). GTDB lineage: Bacteria > Bacteroidota > Bacteroidia > Flavobacteriales > Flavobacteriaceae > Flavobacterium > Flavobacterium soyangense. The sequence continues at coordinate 19,886 of NZ_JADHEC010000021.1, read as the reverse complement.
ATCAGCTGTGGGGTAGTCATCCCCATAAACGGATAATTCTTTTCTCAATCCAATTCCGGTTTGTGTAATAAATGGCACTAAATTTTGGGGAGTTCCTATAGGTAATTCGCCTATTTCTGTTGATGAATGCGCACCTATAGGATTAAAATACCTCAGCAAAATAGCGTTTATGCCACTTACTTTTGTTACATCAGTAATAATTTCTTCGCCAATTTGCTTGGTATTTCCATAAGGCGATATTGCCGGTTTAACCGATGCATTTTCATTAATCGGCATTATTTCGGCATTACCATAAACCGTGCAAGAAGAACTGAAAATAAAATGGGTTTTCGGTTTCTGTTGCAATTCCTGAAGCAAATAAATTAGAGTATTAATGTTATTTTCATAATACAAAAGTGGATTTTCTACACTTTCACCTACTGCTTTAGAAGCCGCAAAATGAATTACACCTGAAACATCAGAATGTCTTTTGAAAAAATCCTGTACTAATGATTTCTCTCTTAAATCCAGCTTTTCAAAGACTGGCATTATACCAGTTATAGCAACTATTCCGTTTAAAACTTTTTCAGACGAATTAGAAAGATTGTCAATGATAACAACCTCAAAACCTTCACTTTGTAATTCAACTACCGTATGCGAACCAATAAACCCTAATCCGCCAGTAACTAATATTTTCATAATTTTTTTATTTTGCAACGTCTTTTTGATGCCTCATTTGAGACTTTATTTCACTTCTGTTATTTCAAGTATTACACTAGTTCTCCATAAATTTACATTTGGATTTACTCCTACTTTCATAAGAAAATCACCTGAAAAAATATTTTCAGAAAGCATCGTCGAAATGACTCCTGGATATACGTTTAATTCTTTTATTGCATATTTTTTATTAGGATCTAATCCTTTCAAAACTATAGGAAGTGGTGTTGCGGTTAACATAAATCGATTATTTACCAAATAATTAAAAACGATTGCCCTGCTCTTATTTTTATTTACATACATTAATGCCGAAATATCATTTTCGTGTGGATTCACTAAACGGTACAAATCACCATGCCAAACGACATCTTTGAAGGAGTTATAGTTTGCTATTGCTTGTTTACAGAATAATTTATCGGTATCATTTAATTTTTTCGCCACAATATCAAACCCTAACTTCCCCATACTCGCCACATCAATCCTGAATTTAAGGGGTTGTTTTCCCCAGTCAGTTACATGGTTGTCTGTAGTAATAGAAGGAAAGAAATAGGAGTAATCCCATTGCATAAATATTCTTTCTATAGGCTCTGTGTCGTCACTAGGCCAAAACTCTGTGAAATATTTTAACATTTCATAATCTCCACGACCACCTCCACCTGAGCATAGCATCATAGGGACTTTAGGATATTTTGCACGGATTCTCTCGAGTACTTTATACAATCCTCTTGTATAATCGACATATAAATTTGACTGTGGAATGCCTTTTTTATTAAGATAGGCTGAGTAAGCGTTGTAAATAACTGCATTACAATCCCATTTTATAAATGCTAATTCAGGATTTTTTACAAAAAGGTTGTCTACAATTCCAAACACAAAATCCTGCACTTCTGGATTGGATAAATCAAGAACTAATTGATTTCTATAATACACTTCTGGCCTTTCCGGTTGACGAATTACCCAATCTAAGTGCTTTTCATATAACTCACTTTTAGGATTTACCATTTCTGGTTCAATCCAAATTCCAAATTTAACTCCTTCTTTTTTGGCTTCTTTGACTAAATAGCCTAAACCATGAGGTAACTTCTTGGCATTTTCTTTCCAGTCACCGAGACCTGCTTTATCATCGTTTCTAGGATATTTATTGCCAAACCACCCATCGTCTAACAAGAACATATCTACTCCAATCTCTTTAGCATCTTTAAACAAATTAGCAATTTTATTTTCATCAAAATCAAAATAAGTCGCTTCCCAATTATTTAACAACGTAAGACGTTCTCCTTCGCCATCCAAAACTCTATATTTTCTTGCCCAATCGTGAAGGTTTCTACTAGCCTCACCAGTACCATTATTAGACAAAGCATATATCAGAGATGGTGTTTTAAAAACTTGATTTGCTGGTAAAAGATATTCAGATGCATACGGATTAACTCCAGCGATAAGACGAAGATTTTTGTATGAGTCTACCTCAAAATCCAACTTAAAACTTCCGCTCCAAGCCAATTGCCCCAACATAACTGTCCCTTCTGTTTCTGATGCAGGTTTTCCAAAAGATAAAATAAAATTAGGATTTTGAAGCAGCATTGCTCTAGTACCGAGTTTAGAATCTACTGTTCTAATTCCAGGCAACAGTTTTGACTCTATCGGTTGCATTTCCTTTAGATACTGACCTTGAAAACTAGTCAAATAAAAATCTTTATTTGTAAAATATAAATTAGCCGAAGCGAATTTTTGCAATAAAACCGCCTTTTTTTCATTGTGCTTTATTTCTGACCATTGCTCGATTACGTTCTCCTTTGGCCAAACTTTATAAAACAAAGTCACCTCAAATGGGTAAACCGGATCTTTTAAAACAATACTGGTAATAGATGAATTCGCATCAACCATTTCTGTTTTATGACTTACGTATTTAAGTTCCAAGGAAGGATTTCCATCAGCATGTTTTACTTGAATAGCTGGCTCCGAAAGACTCCAAGTGCCCGCTGGAGTATACGTTGAATTATAAATTCCTGCATTTTCGTCTTTGAAATTATAAGTATCTGATACGGAAGAATACTCATTAACATTTGCCAATGGTTTACCAAAATATACTGTCATCAAACGATTCTCTTTGTCTGTTTGCAACAACATCAAATTGCTATTGGTTGCAATAGGAATTGTCACCTTTTGAGCCCATAAACTGATGGTTCCAAACATAAAAATCAATGTAAAAACACACTTTTTATCGAAACAGAATTTAAATTTTTCTCTCATAATAATTATTTTTAACGACACCCTTTCACCCGCACAATTTAGTTCACTCCCATTTATAATTTATAAAACAGGAGTGAAAAATTTTTAATTACTATTACTTTTTTATAGGCTTAATAACAAAACCATAGCTATATTCTTTATTATTTAGCAAATATTGTTCGTGAGGCAAAGCTCCCCAACTGGTGTCTCCACCAAGACCTCTTTGAGCTAAGTCTACACACACTACAACTTCTTGTCGCGGAGTAATATCATTGGTATGACGGTATTTTTTGGTCAAACCTGGATCAAAATCTTCTGGATAATTATGTAACGCACTTACTGATAATGGTTGTAATCCTTCAATTTCAATTCCATTGCCATTATTATTGGTAAGTTTCAACCAACGAACATCTGTTTTGTATCCATTCTCTTGAGGGCGCGTATAAGGAACATATTGATCTGCAACTTTACTCTCATAAATCCCTTTCAAAGATGCTGTGTTTCTGTCTTGATAGTTTTCCCATGGTCCTCTTCCATAATAATTGAAATTATCAAACTCTTTTTTAAGTGAGAATATCATCCCGAAACGAGGCATTTCTGCTAATGCATTTTCTCCAGCTTTGAAAGAATTCAACATTGTTAAACTTCCATCAGAATTCATTGTATAGGTAATCGTGTAAGTAGAAGCAACATCTTTTAAGAAAAGAGTAGACACTACGATTGTTTTCCCTGATTCTTGTTTAATTTCAATGTTTTTTAAACTACTAAACCTTCCAACAGTTCTCCACACATTACTAGAAACCTGCATATTATTTCCAAAATCGTTATCCGTTGGAGCACGCCAAAAATTTGGAACTGGCATTTGGTTGAAATAATTTACTTCTTCAGATTTATAATCTTGCATTAAACCCGTCTTCTTATTTATTGTCACCTCAACACCTGCGGCACTAAGAGTAATAGCTTCTTTAGTATCATTTACAATTGGGTTCTTGCCAGCATCTGTTATTTTTACAAAATATTTGTTTTCTCCTATTGAAAATTGTTCACGAGCTACTTCAAAATTTTGAGGCAAAACTGCGGTTCCTTCTTTGATATAGGCATAAATATTTAAAAGGTATTCTACTCCATCTTCGGCAACTAATTTTGGCAATTCAAGCTCAACTTGTTTCTTAGATCGTGGCGCAAGACTAATAGCGACAGATCCTGTTTTGAGAACTATTCCATTTTTTAGAACTTCATATTTGAAACGATATTTATCAAGATTGGTATAACTAAAGCCGTTTTCGACTTCGATAATTCCTTTATCTAGATTAACTCCTTTGAAAAGGATATCTTGATACACTTTTTTTACTTCAAAAGCACCCGGATGTGGCGTACGATCAGGCCAAACCAATCCGTTATGACAAAAATTTTCATCATTCGTATAATTTTGACCTCCCATATCGCCTCCATAAGCCCAATATTTTCGGCCTACTTCATCAGTCATTTCAAATCCTTGATCTACCCAATCCCAGATAAATCCTCCTTGCATGTTTTTGCTGCTGTGAATAACATCCCAATATTCTTGAAAATTACCACTGCTGTTACCCATTGCATGTGCATATTCACACATAATAAACGGACGTTTTACATCCTTTCTTTTAGCATATTCTTTCATGTAATCCATACTTGGATACATCGGGCAAACCAAATCTGTGTTAGCTTGTTCTCCTGCTTGCTCAAATTGAACCAGTCTTGTTTTATCTCTGTTTTTGATCCAATTATAAGCCTCTTGAAAAACAGGCCCATTCCCACATTCATTCCCCATTGACCAAAGAATAATAGATGGCTGATTTTTGTCGCGTTCCACTAGGCTATAAATTCGATCCATGTGAGCCGCTTTCCACTCCGGAAGGTATGAAGGGTGTTTTAATTTTAATTCTGCAGTCATATACGGTTCGTCTCCCATTCCATGACTTTCAATATTAGCCTCATCAACTAAGAATAAACCATATTTATTGCATAGTTTAACCCAATTTAGATTATTTGGATAATGACTACATCGCACGGCATTAATATTAAGCTGCTTCATCAACTTGATATCTTTCATCATCGTTTCTACATCTTGATAATGTCCAGTTTTAGGGTTATGTTCATGTATATTGACCCCGTGGACCATGATTCGAATACCGTTAACCAATAATTGTCCGTTCTTTAACTCTACTTTTCGGAACCCTATTTGAGTTGCAACAGTTTCAATAAATTTTCCATTTTCATCCTTTAATGTAAGTAATAAAGTATAAAGATTTGGTGTTTCATTACTCCATAGTTTAGGGGAGGAAACATTTTGCGCAAAAGTGGTTGACTCCACCGAATTAGAACCGACATTAACTTTTATTATTTTCTTAAAAACTTCTTTCCCAATTGCATCAACTAATTTAGCTTCTACCGTTTGGTTGTTTTTTGTAACTGGATTCATGTTCTTGATTTTCAAATCTACGGAAAGACTTCCGTTTTTATAGGATGCGTCAAGATCAGGACGTGCAAAAAAATCAGCTATACGAGTATTTGTTGTACTATAAAGATAAACATCACGGTCGATACCCGAGATTCGCCAAAAATCTTGATCCTCTAAATAAGAACCATCACTCCAACGATATACCTCAACAGCTACCTGATTTTTCCCTTCTTTTACATATTTAGTGATATCAAATTCGGTTGGACTTTTAGTGTTTTCACTATATCCTACTTTTTCTCCATTTACCCAAATATACATTGCCGAAGTTCCTGCTTCAAAATGAAGGTAAACACGTCGTCCGTTCCAGTTTTCTGGCAACTCGAAAGCACGACGGTAAGACCCTACAGGATTGTCAGCATGATCAATGAATGGTGGATTTTTGACAAATGGGTATGTAATATTTGTATAAATTGGGATACCGTATCCATTTAACTCCCAGTTTGAAGGAACCGAAATCTCTTTCCAATTAGTAGTATTAAAATCTTTTTTGAAAAAATCTTTTGGTCTTTCATCAGGTGTAGGAGCCCAGTTAAATTTCCATTTTCCGTCCAAGGTTAAAAACCAAGGAGAACGAGTATAATCATCTGCAATCGCCGAAGCATCATCTGCATAAGGTAAAAATGCTGCTTTTGCTGGCTCTCTATTAATCTGAAATACTGCTGGATTTTCCCAATCATTACTTACTGTCTTTTCTTGTGCATTGACAATTAAAGATGTGAATGCAAAAAAGCAGGTTAAAAAGGTATTTTTTTTCATATGAATCTTATTATTTATAGCAAATTTATAGTTTCCAAATCGTCTTTTAAAACAATTCAAAAAGTAATTATTTTTAAGGTTTACTTGTCCTACCCTAATCAAATTTTAATTTGTTTTTATTCGGAAACCTCTATTGTAAAAAAATACATAAGAGATGACAAATGATTATTGAGTTAATATCTTAAAAAATCATTTGCCAAACACTTATGTAAAACAAACTAACTAAACAAAATCCACACTTACCAAGGTGCGTTTTGGGTCATATTAGGATTATTATTCAATTCACTTTGTGGAATCGGATAATATGCAAATTTAGGAGTGAAAAGTTGGTATCCACCTACTTGGCTCGTTTTAATCACTGTTTCCAAAGTTCCCCATCTTCGTAAATCAAAGAAGTGAAGTCCTTCGCGAGCAAATTCAATATTTCTTTGGTTCATAATCTCTTTCATCATTTGGTCTTTTGTCCATCCTACCATTGAGATATCTGCTAACAGTGCTCTGTCTCTAATTCTTTTAACTAAAGGGGCTGCTTCAGCAACCTTGCCCTGCATTGTTTTTGCTTCGGCAAGCATTAAAAGAACATCTGCATAACGCATCGCATATTCATTCAATTCTGATTTCCAATCTCCTTCATCATTATTCCACCAATTTTGATTTTTTCTAATCCAAATCGCATTTGCGCCAAATTTTGATGCAAAATCCGAATTATAATATCTGCTTCCTGGATAATTCCAAGCTAGAGTAGCCAGAGCCCTTGGGTCGAATGCTCCACCAACGGCTTTCTCTTTTGTCATTGCATTTAATAATACTGTTGTAGGCAACAATTCATTCCAACCACCTACTTCACCAGGAGCACATTCTTGAGCCATAGTTGTTGCTCTTGTTCTTTCAGATGGATTTCCTCCCCAAATAGTGCCTCCACCAACTCTGCTAAACTGAATTTCGAAAACTGACTCTTTACTATTTTCATGATTTCCGTCAAATAATTCAGCATAATTAGTAAGAAGCCCATACCCATTAGTTCCTTCGTTATTTACTAATTTAGCGAATTGTTCTTCAGCTTTAGCCCAGTCTTTCATGTATAAATACGTTTTCCCAAGAAAAGCAATTGCTGCATTCTTTGTAACTCTTCCTTTAAAAGTATCAGGATAGTTTTCTGGCAAAGGACTATTGGCTGCTAATTGAAAGTCAGCTATAACTTGATTCCAAACTTCAGCTACCGTAGATTTCGATTTAAAATAATCAGCCTGCGTTTTTGGTAATTCAGTAAAAATAGGTACGGCTCCATACTCATTAACTAAATTGAAATAATTTAATCCTCTCAAAAAGGTAGCTTCAGCGACTAATTGTTTTCTTTTTGTCTCATCGATATTTGTGATTTGAGGGGCGTTATTAATTACTTGATTAGCGCGAAAAATCCCAATATACAACGCTTTGTATATTTCTGCTGGCACACCTGTACCGGCATCATTTTTATAAGAAGAAACTGCATAGCGGTCTGGCACATCGTTTCTTGCAACAAAATTTTCGGTTCTGTTTTCTTTTAGTTGCATTGCCTGAATTTCCCAATACCCAGCATTATTGTTATCAACAAGAGTATTATAAACTGTTGCTAACCCTGATTCAAGATCGGCGCCAGTTTTCCAAAAAGAATCCGTTGTTAATTTACTTGGGTCGTTTAATTCCAGATTAGTATCACATGAACTTAATAAAACAAGTCCTGTCATTAATAGTATAATTGATTTCTTTTTCATTTTAATCGATTTAAAAGTTAAGTTGCATTCCAAAAGTAATTGTCTTGCTTAAAGGATATGATTTGTAATCAATACCTCTTCCACCTAGTGCATCCGAAGACACATCTGGATTATATCCTGAATATTTAGTAAACGTATGAAGATTATCTCCCGCAAAATAGATTCTACATTTATCGATAGCTAATCTTTTAGTTAGACCATTTGGAATTGTATATCCAAACTGTATGGTTTTTATTCTAAGGTAAGATCCATTTTCAAGAAAACGGTCAGAATAATCAGCTCCATTATTGTTTTTGTCATCAATATCCAGTCTTGGAAAATTTGAATTTGGATTAAACGTAAAAGAATCCAATGTTGAACTTGCATAATTAATATTTGCTCTTACTGTTTCAAGATCTGTATTATTTCCATTGTAAATTTTATTTCCTTGTGTACCTTGTAAAGCTATCGTACAATCAATTCCTTTCCAATCTCCTTGAATTCTTAATCCATATTCAAATTTAGGGAAAGCACTTCCTTTATAATGTCTATCATCTCCATTAATTTGCCCATCTCCATTGTAATCAACGTATCTAACATCCCCAACTTGAGCATTTGGTTGAATTGGGATTCCGTTTTTACTGTGTGCATCTATTTCTGCTTGAGATCTAAATAACCCATCAGTATCAACTAGAAAGAAAGAATAAATAGGATAACCTACTTTACTATATGTTACTGGTGCACCGTGAAATGATCCTCTTGCTCCTTCTAACACCTGGCTTCCAGTACTCAATTCGTCAACATTGTTTTTGATGCTTGAAAAATTACCTGTTACATTGAAATTAAATTCCCCTATTTTTTCATTGTAAGTTAAACTCATCTCATATCCTTTATTGGTTACATTCCCTGCATTTGTATAAGGATTATTATTTGATCCTACTGACAATGGAATTGGCACTCTCAAAAGTAAATCCGAAGTTTGCTTTTTGAAATAGTCAAAAGTGTATTGTAACTTCCCATTCCATAAATCAAGATCTAAACCAACATCTGTGGTTGCAGTAGACTCCCACTTTAAACCTAGTGCAGGAGAATCTGTTTGGATATTACCAACCCATAATGAATTAGGATTTCCTGTTCCATAACTTATCCCTGAGGTAATTGATCCTACATATTGATAATCTCCAATTTCCTGATTTCCTAACACACCATAACTAGCACGTAATTTTAAATCTGATATAGGCGTTTTTAGATTACTGAAAAATGCCTCTTTACTTACACCCCATGCTCCAGAAATAGATGGAAAATTACCCCATTTGTTATTTTGACTAAATCGAGATGATCCATCACGTCTTAAAGTACCTGTCACAGTATATTTACCATCAAAAGAGTAAATTACACGACCTAGATATGAAACTAAATTGTTCTCGACATTAAAACCATTAATTGCAGGTTGTTTTGAACCCGCAAGCACACGTATACCATCAGGTATTCCACTTACAGAACCTGTTACAGATTGCAAAGTATTATTATATACTGTATATCCTGCCAAAGCATTTACATAATGTTTGCCAAAAGTTTTTGTATAATTTAAAGTGTTTTCTACTTGAGTATATTTACTTAAATCATCTTGTTGTGCTAAGGTATTATCTAAGTTTTTAAAGAAACCCCCCACTTCATAACGCGGAGTATAAGAGTATCTTTTGAATTCTGATAAATTCGCACCTAAATTTAATTTATATTTTAACCCATCAAAAAAGTTAGCCTCAACATAAGTGTTTAATAAAGCAGAGTAGGTATCACTGGTAACATCGATAAGATTTAATGCCGCAACAGGATTGAAAATATCCGTTACAGAACCAGATGCACCCCCATATCCTCCTACTGCATTTTCATCATAAACAGCAAAACTTGGAATCATTGTAATGGCACCTCCAATTGCATTTCTACCTTGTCCAGGAACACCAGGCATTTCTTTTCTTTTTTCTTTGGTTAATAAAATAGTTTCTCCTATTTTGAAAATCCCTTTTTTATAATCTGATTTCACTCGCATGTTGAAACGGTCGTAATTAGTTTCTCTAATTACACCCTCTTGATTAAAATAATTTAAAGACATACTGTATTTTAAATTATCTGACCCACCTAAAAATCCTAAAGAATAATTTTGATTAGGTGCAGCTCTAAAGATTGCATCTTGATAATTAACCCCAGCTCCTCCTACTTGAGGATTAACAGCAATAGGTAATGGTGCTTTCCCAGCTGCTGCATATGCCGCAGTACTTACTTTTGCCCATTCTTCTTGATTCAATAAATCTAATTGTTTCGTTACGCTAGAAATACCAGTAAATACATCTAGAGTAACCTTAATATCGCCTTTTTTTCCATTTTTGGTAGTGATAATGATTACGCCATTAGCAGCTCTTGAACCGTAGATTGCTGCAGCAGCAGCGTCCTTTAGAATTTCAATTGATTCAATGTCATTTGGACTTAAACTATTTAGAGATGGAACTTGAATGTCATCTACCAAAATCAAAGGAGTATTATTGTTTAATGAACCGGCTCCCCTTATTTGGATTCTGGTTCCAGAACCTGGACCACCTGAAGCGGATTCTATAGAAACTCCTGCAACCTTACCTTGAATCGCACTACCTAAGTTGGTATTACTCTGAGAATCAAGTTGTTTTGCTTTAAGACTGCTTATAGCCCCAGTCGCACTGCTTTTTTTAACAGTACCATATCCTATGACAACAACCTCATTTAAAGTATTCTGTTCTTCTTTTAATAAAATAGTTACAGTTTTTCTTCCATTTAACGCTTCTTCCATTTTGGCGTATCCTACATAAGAAAAAATTAAGATAGCATTAGGATCTGCCACATTAATTTTAAAGTTACCGTCAATATCTGTAATAGTACTGTTATTAGTTCCTTTAACATTTACAGAAGCCCCTATAACTGTTTGAGATGTTTTTTGATCAATAACACTTCCTGTGATAATATTTTGAGCCTGTAAACTAATACACGAGATCATAATAATTACTGATAGGGTGAGTTTAGATTTTAAGAACGTTTTAATTCTTAAAATTTGGTTTATATTTTTTTTAATTTTCATAAATACATAGTTTTAATTGGTTTAATTAATAGTTATTTTTTTGTAAAATTTTTTAAATAGACAAGATTGATTTGAATATCATTTTTTCATAGATTCATTGTTTTAAAATTTGGTTAATAATGGTAACTGTTTGTTTTGATAATCTTTTAAAAAGATAAAATAAATTCGCAGATTCATCCAAAAAAGATAAGATCCTAGATTAGCTCGTTGCGATTTATGATTTTAGAGCAATAACATATATAATGATGCCGCCAGAACGGATCCTATTATAGGTCCAATAATAGGAATCCAAGCATAGCTCCATTCGCTGTTTCCTTTTATAGGTAGAAGTGCATGCATAATTCTTGGTCCCAAATCTCTTGCGGGATTTATCGCATATCCTGTTGTGCCACCTAAAGATAGCCCTATGGCCCAAACTAAAATCGCTACCGGTAAGGCACCAACGGTTCCAAGACCTATTTTTGCGGTACTGTCTGAATGGAGGATTATCTCGGGGTCTGAAATGTAAAAAATTACAAAAATCAAAACAAAAGTGGCGGTAATTTCGCTTATCAGATTAGAATAGGTGTTTTTAATAGCGGGTCCTGTAGAAAAACATGCTAGCTTTTTGTTTTCATCATCAGTTGCGGCAAAATGATCTTTATGAGAAAGCCAAACAAAAAAAGCACCTAACATGGCTCCAATTATTTGTGCGGCAATATAAGCGGGGACTTGAGACCATTTAAACTTGCCTATCAAAGCTAAACCAAGAGTGACAACCGGATTTAAATGAGCACCGCTTATAGGACCTGCTACTGTAACTCCAACAAAAACCGCAAAAGCCCAGCCAGCAGTAATTACAATCCATCCTGAATTATTCCCTTTAGTTTCTTTAAGAACTACATTTGCAACTACACCGTTGCCTAATAAAATCATTAGCATAGTCCCAATAATTTCTGCTGTAAATGGTGTCATAATATATAGTTTTAGTTATTAATCTTTTATCCAATTAACCGTTCGGCCAACAGCCTTATTCCAGTTCTTCACTAATTTTTCTACTTCTGTTTGTGGCATTTCCGGTAAAAAGACACGATCAACAGACCATTGTTCTTGTAGGTCATCTATGCTTTTCCAGTATCCTATGGCTAATCCTGCTAGGTAAGCGGCTCCTAAAGCTGTTGTCTCCAATGTTTTTGGTCTAATTACTTTAAAATCAAACAAGTCTGATTGAAATTGCATCAATAAGTTATTAACAACCGCACCTCCGTCAACTCTTAATTCTTTTCCCTTTTTTCCAAAATCAGCCTCCATAGCTTTGACTAAGTCATATACTTGATAAGCAATTCCTTCTAAAGTAGCCCGAGCGATATGTGCGTTTGTAGTGCCTCTAGTTATACCAAGGATGGCTCCTCGCGCATATTGATCCCAGTAAGGTGCGCCTAAGCCTGTTAGGGCAGGGACGAAATAAACACCTCCATTATCTGGCACGCTTGCCGCTAAAACTTCAATTTCCTCGGCAGAATCTATTATTTTCGCACCATCTCGAAGCCATTGTACTGCTGCGCCTCCCACGAAAACACTGCCTTCTAGAGCATATGTTGTTTTTCCATTTATTTTCCAAGCAACTGTCGTTAATAAATTATGATTAGAATAAACGGGTTTCTCTCCCGTGTTCATTAACATAAAACATCCTGTCCCATAAGTGTTTTTGACCATTCCGGGTTCAGTGCATAGTTGCCCAAAAAGGGCTGCTTGCTGGTCTCCTGCGACACCTGAGATTGGAATTTTTGTAGCAAATAGGGTCGTACAGGTTTCTCCAAATATTTCGCTGCTTTCTTTTATTTCAGGCAACATGGCTCTTGGTATATCGAACAATTCCAATAATTCATTATCCCATTCTAAAGTATGAATGTTCATTAATAGAGTTCTGCTGGCATTTGAAACATCTGTCAAGAACATTGCCCCTTTTGTAAGTTTCCATATTAGCCATGTGTCTACGGTTCCAAAGCATAGTTTTCCTTGCTCTGCTTTTTCACGGGCTCCCGGTACATTGTCTAGTATCCATTTTATTTTAGTTCCAGAAAAATAGGCGTCTAGAACTAGACCTGTTTTCTTTTGGATTATCTCCGCATGACCTTGTGCCTTTAATTCATCACAATATTCTGCTGTCCTACGATCTTGCCAAACAATTGCATTATAAATAGGCTCGCTAGTTTCTCTATCCCACACTATTGTTGTTTCTCGCTGATTAGTAATTCCAATCGCTGCAATTTCTTTACCGGAAATTCCTGCTTTGGCAATTACTTCTGCAGCAACACTAATTTGCGAAGACCAAATTTCATTTGGATCATGTTCTACCCATCCCGGTTTAGGAAAAATTTGTTCGAATGATTTTTGTGATATGCTTACGATTTCTCCGTCGTGATTGAAGACGATTGCCTTTGAAGAAGTTGTTCCTTGATCTAGAGCTAAAATTAATTTGTTTTGCATGGTTAATATTTATAGATTTTTGATTGGTTCTTATAGCTCATTTAAAAGAAATCCTTGGGCAATGGTATTGAATTCTAATATTTGGTTTCGAATCCAAATCTCATCATGACCAAGTTCTTTTGCCAATAAATTGGCTACTTTTTCGCATGAAGCAATGGCGGCGCTTGCATCTAAAAACAACAGGCGTACTCTTCTGGCCAAAACATCATCCACCGTTCGCGCCATCTCATGATGTATTGCCCACACTACTTCCGCCATAGTGTAGTTGTAATTTGGATGCAACTTTTCGCTTAATTCAGGTTGTGTATTTTGTAATTCAATTATTTTAGGAATGTCTGTTCCATATATATATAGATGATTTTCCCGGTCTAAAGCATTAGTTTTTTTGTTTCCATGGATCGCAATATCTTCAGTTTTACACACTTTTTTTTCTAGATGATGTACTGTTATGGCCTTGTCTATGATGTCTTCGGCAATTTTTCTGTAAGTCGTCCATTTCCCGCCAGTTATTGTAATTAATCCAGTTTCAGAAATAATTATTTTGTGACTTCTTGAAACTTCTTTAGTGCTTTTTCCTTCTTTTTCTGGTGCAGCCAATGGTCTTAATCCTGCAAAAACTGATAATACATCTGCTCGAGTTGGTTTTTTTGTCAAGAATCTTTGAGCCGTTTCTAAAACAAATTCTATTTCAGATTCTAAGGCAACAGGTTCTAAACTGTGCTTTTTGATTAAAGTGTCGGTTGTTCCTACTACTATTTTGTCGTGCCAAGGCACTGCAAACAAAACTCTTCCATCACTTGTCTTTGGAACCATCAAGGCATATTCACTTGGCATGAAGGATTTATCAAATACAAGATGTATCCCTTGACTAGGCACTACATATTTCTTATATACCGTATCGTTTAGTTTCATTATCGCATTTGTAAAAACCCCAGTTGCGTTAATTACAACTTTCCCTTTTATCTCATATCGTTTTCCTGATTCTTGATCTTCTGCTAGTACACCAATAATTTGGTTTGCATCATTTTTTAATAAATTAACGACCTTGGTATGATTTAATAAACAAGCTCCATTTTCAACAGCAGTTTGAGCGATGTTTATAGCTAAACGGGAATCATCAAACTGACCATCTTGATAAATCACACCACTTACAAGACCTTTTGTTTCAACATTAGGAAGCAATTCGATGGTTTTTTTCTTTGAAATATATTTCGACCTTCCTAAACTTAAATTCCCCGCAAGTAAATCATAAATAGTTAGTCCAATAGTGTAAAAATAACCTCCCCACCAATTGTAATTTGGAATCACAAAGGATTGGTTTTTGACCAAATGCTCCGCATTTTTAGCCATTATTCCTCTCTCTTTTAAAGCTTCTCTCACTAAAGAAATATTACCCTGTTCTAGATAACGTACTCCACCATGAACTAATTTGGTGCTTCGACTCGAAGTTCCTTTTGCAAAATCAACAGACTCAAGTAAAATTGTCTTATATCCTCTGCTAGCCGAATCTAAAGCTGTGCCAAGTCCGCTAGCTCCACCGCCAATCACAATGATATCCCATTCTTGTATTTCTTTTATTTTTGATATTTGTTCTATTAGTTTCATTATCTATGGTACTGATTTTTTGCTATTTTTTGTGAAATTTAGATGGAATGCTTATAATGAGATTGTGATTGGTTTTTTAGAATTTCAGCACTCTTTTCCGGAGTAATATCTCTTTGCGACTCTCCCATCATTTCGTAGCCCACCATAAATTTCTTTACGGTTGCAGAGCGCAATAATGGTGGGTAAAAATGCATATGAAATTGCCATTCAGGATGTAATTCCCCATCAGTTGGAGCCTGATGAATTCCTGACGAATACGGGAATGAAGTCTCAAACAAATTATCATATTTTGTGGTCAATTGTTTCAATGTCAAAGCAAAATCAGTCGTTTCATCTTCAGTAAAATCAGTAATTTTACCAAAATGTCGCTTGCTGATTATCATGGTTTCGTAAGGCCAAATTGCCCAAAAAGGGACTAATGCCACAAAATGATCATTCTCAATTACTATACGTTCGTTTAGTTTTAATTCCTCTTGCAAATAATCTTGCAAAAGTGTAGTTGCATGTTTATCATAATACGCTTTCTGGTTATTTTGCGTTTTCTCCACTTCGGTGGGTAATGACGATTGCGCCCAAATTTGTCCATGCGGATGCGGATTGCTACATCCCATCACACTTCCTTTATTTTCAAAAATTTGGACGTGATTGATGTAATCTACATTACCCAAATCGATATATTCTTTTTGCCAAGTATGAATGATATTTTCAATCGCAACAACAGACATTTCTGGCAAAGTCAAATTGTGCTTTGGTGAAAAACAAACTACACGGGAAATACCTCTTTCTGGCCGTGCCTTGAAAAACGTTTCGGTTGCATTCTCTTCAAATGCAATTTCTTCCTGTTTTAAGGCAGCAAAATCATTTTCAAAAACAAAATCATTTTCATATGCTGGATTTACCTCACCATTCGCACGAACATTGCCTGGACATAAATAACATGTTGGGTCATATTCCGGTAAAGAATCTGAGCTAACTGTTTCATTTTGTCCCTGCCAAGGTCTTTTTGAACGATGTGGAGAAACCAAAACCCATTCGTTAATTAACGGATTATAACGTCTATGCGGATCTTCGTTGATGTTAAAATTTTTCATCCTAGTTATTGTTATAAAGTGATGTGCCGTTTCCGATTTTGACATTATAAATTTTTAATTCTATTCCAAAAGCATCAAAATAAAGTTCCGAAAGTTTCTTTTTAATCCTTTCTTCATGTCCTTTTTTTATCAAGTTGATGGTACAACCTCCAAAACCGCCGCCCATTAATCGGGAACCAACTACGGCATCCTCTTTTTTTAGTGCATTGACAATCATGTCCAGTTCAGCACAACTTACTTCGTAATCCCTAGACAATCCTTCATGCGTTTCAAACATCAATTGCCCTAAAACATCAATTTTTCCTTTATCTAATGCTTCACAGGCTTGGATAACACGATTGATTTCTTTTACTACAAAAAGACTCCTTCTAAAAACATTGGGACTCATTTCATCTTGTAACCCTAAAATATGCTCTTCGTTACAATCTCTAAAACTAGTTATCTCCGGAAAATTATTTTTTACAATGGCAATACCTTCTTCGCATTGTTCTCGTCTTTCATTATAAGCAGATGTCATTAAGGAATGTTTAACATTCGAATCGAATAAAATCAAGGAATAATCATTAAAATCAGCATTGTGATATTCATATTCCAATGTTCTACAATCAATTTTTATGACTTTATTTTCTAAGCCCATCACACTAGAAAATTGATCCATAATTCCACAATTGATTCCTACCCAATGTTCAGCACTTTGTCCCATTAAAGCAATATCAACTGGTTTTATATTCAAATTAAATAGCTCATTTAGACCATATAAGAAGCCGCATTCTAAAGCCGCAGAGGACGATAACCCAGAACCAACAGGAATATTACTGCTAAAAACACAGTTAAAACCTTCAAACTTAAAACCCTTTGTTTTCAATTGATTAATAACTCCTCTCAGATAATTTGTCCACACATTGTCAGACAATTCAATGGAATTCGCAAGGTTAATTTCGAATTCATCACCAAGGTCAATTGCAATTATTCTTGATTGATTTGTATTGTTTTTTTCGAAAGCAAAACAAATAATTTTGTCAATAGCAGCTGGCAAAACATAACCGTCATTGTAATCAATATGTTCGCCAATGATGTTAATTCTTCCGGGAGAAAGCACTACTTTTTGTGGCTCAGTATTAAATGCCTCTTTAAAAAAAGCAGTTGTATTTTTAATTAAAATGTCATTCATTATTTAGAAATTGCAAGTGTTCCTTTTTGTAATCCTTCGGAACTTGACGTTATTTTTATTGATTTTTTTAAACTTGATTTTTTAAGAATAATGCTGATACTATTCCATAGAATCTTAACGGATTGCCTCCAATTGTTGGCAATTATTATAATTATTTTTTGTTAAAAAGATTGAAATTTATAAATAGTTTTATGGTGATATATTTCCCCTTTTTTCAAAACTGGACTTGGAAAATGTTTGTGATTAGGGGCGTCAGGAAAGTTTTGTGTTTCAAAACAAATTCCGCTCAGTGAATGATAATCTACGTTTTCTTTTCCTTTTATAATATTAAAACAATTGCCTCCAACATAAATATGAATTCCTGGTTGATCTGTATAAACAGTCATTTTTAACATATTATTTTTGCTGAAAAGGGAAGCTGCAAATTCCTCATTATTCTCGAAAACAAAGGTGGTGTCAATTTCAGAAGGGCATTTCTTAGGATTACTAAAATCAAATGAAGAATCACTAATGTCTAAAAACTTTCCTGTTGGAATATTTTCATTTGTAGTTTCCAATATTTTTTTAGAATTAACCATTAACTCTTGCTTCAATATGTCTGATTTGTGCCCATCGAGATTAAAATAACTGTGATGTGTCAGATTCACAATAGTGTCTTCACTTGAACTTGCCTGGTATTCTATAATTAATTCGTTTTCTTCAGAAAGGATATAAGTTAACTTTACTGATAAATCTCCTGGATAATTTTCTTCCTCATCAGGACTTAAATAACTTAATGTTATCGATGGATTTTCACCTTCATTTATATTTTCTACAATCCAAATTTTCTGGCTAAAATTCTCAATTCCTCCATGAAGAGAATGATTATTGTTGTTTTTATTTAATAGAAAGGGTTTCCCATTTAAATTAAATAAACGGTTATTTATTCTTCCTGCAAATCTTCCCACCGTTGCTCCAAAATATGGAGGACTTTTCAAATGAAAAGATTTTAGATATGCCTCTAAATTATCGAACCCTAAAACAACATCAATGACTTCACCCGTTTTTAATGGCATTTTTAAGGACACTACAGTGGCTCCATAGTTTATAACCGTTAATTTCATGCCGTTTTTGTTACTTAAATCAAAAGACTCAATAACGTCCTCGACAGCTGTTAAACCAAAGAATTTCATTATATAATTAGCCATAAAATATGATATGTGTTTTTTTTCTATTCTTTTTTTATCAATATCTAAAAGCGAAATTAAAATAATAATTAAATTTTACACACCAGTACCTACCAGTTTTGTATATTGCAAAAAAATCAGTCTCATGAAAACAATTTCGATTAAAAGCAATCTTGGAATACCCAAATACAAACAGATCATCTCATCAATAGAAAAAACTATAGAAGATGGCAAACTGAAAAAAGATGAAAAATTACCTTCAATAAACAAAGTATGCTTAGAATTTTCATTGTCTCGCGATACTGTTTTACAGGCTTATGAAGAATTAAAAAAAAGGGGAATAATCTACGCTATTCTTGGAAAAGGGTACTACATAAAAAGCATTGAAATAAGTACTAAACAAAGGATTTTCTTATTATTTGAGGAGCTCAATATTTTCAAGGAGGATATCTACAACTCTTTTTTGGAAAACATCGGAAAAAAGGCTCAAGTTGACATCTTTTTCCATCATTTTAACATTCAGGTTTTTAAAAAACTAATAAATGAAAGTAATGGAAATTATACGAAATATATTATAATGCCCACCAATTTAGTTGAGGCGGCCTCCGTTATAAAAACCCTACCAGTTAACGACGTCTATATATTAGACCAAACAAATCCAGATTTAAAATCATATCCTGCCATATACCAAAACCATCTTAGCGACATCTACAATGGCTTACTAAAAGGAAAATACAAGTTAAACAAATATGAGAAACTCATATTGATATTCCCAGGATTTCGGGAGCCGTTAGGAATGAAAATAGGTTTCGAAAATTTCTGTACAGACCATAATTTCTGTTATGAAATAATCCCCGAATTTAGAAACAGAGCAATAAAGAAAGGAGAAGTGTACATTATTCCGAACGATCGAGATTTAGTAAGCGTAATTGAACAATCAAAGGTCCAAAACCTAAAATCGGGCAGTGATTACGGTATTGTGTCCTACAATGAAACCCCATTGAAAAAGATTGTAGAAAATGGAATCACTACTATTTCAACCGATTTTGAAGCGATGGGAAAAATCCTGGCCCAAATGATTTTGCAGGGTAATAAAAAACAAATAGAGAATAGATGTGCTTTAATTATTAGGAATTCCCTGTGAAAAATTAAAAAAGCACTTCTTTCAAAGCGTTTTTTCGCGCCCTTCAAGTTGAGTTGTCGGTTATTTTATAGAAGATTAAAAAACCTTTTTTGTTTATAAAGAATTACACTACTAACCGATTAATATTTTTAAACAGAAAGGGCTACTTTTAAAAGTAAGCCCTTTTTTTCATATATTTTGAGTGACAAAAAACAAAATTTATGAGTTCCAAAGATATTGAAAA
>NZ_JADHEC010000020.1 GCF_015277675.1 Flavobacterium soyangense | reverse complement strand
GGGTCATAAAGTTCGCCTGTATCTTGATTATAAACTTCCGCATAGCCATTTAAGAAGGCATCGTAATTGCGAGCCACCTCGGTAGGTGTAGGCTTGTGCAATTGGTTTTTAAACAATGCGTTAAGAATCATTTCAGTTTGATCGTCCACTTTACGAGCGTTATTGTTTCTTTTGCCTTCAGGATCCTTGATAAGTGGATAATACAAATCATCTTTGCACTCGCTTAAAACCTTTTTAAATTGTTTCTCACCAGTAGGTAAAGTATGTTCTTTTTCTTTGTGTTTAATTGTTAAAGTGGTTTGAAAGTCTATGACATCTTGCAATAAACTTTGCAACACACCCGGAATAACAACACCATCGACTGTAGTGGTGCGTAATGATCCTTTGAGTTTGATCCGCTCCTGAATTCTAACCTCTTCAAGTTTTATGACGGCCTTCATTACGCTGGCATTAATTAAATAATTTTCTTTTTCGTCTTTAGTGAGTTGCGAACCCAAACGCCTGAAACCGCTATAATAAGTATAAGCATCACCGTCAATTTTGAAATACAAATCCAACGGATTAGCAACTTTTCGAGGGTCCTTAAGAATATCCTGCAAGTCGGCATTCAAACTGTCAAAGTCGATAAGAACTGTGCGGTGTTTTCCACCGCCGTTTTGCAAACGCTTGATGCCGTAGTTTTTATCTTTGTATCTTGACAGTTCAATCATAAGTGAATTCTCTTTATTCCAAAAAAGGTGCAAAACTCCTTTGCCTTTAAGGTATGCCGTTTTTTCTTCACTGAAATAAGTGATAATCAATTCCGTTTTCTCTACGGCAACTTGTTTTTCTGTCCAGATATAAGGCATATTTTTATACTTAAAAATTTGTTCCGACCAAGGAATTGAACCTTGTACTCACTCATCAATCAATATGAGTAACAACCTGTATCGGAGTTATCACTATATTTACGGTCTAACTCAATAAATAATAGTAATATGGATGTGTATGAATTAATTTTTTTAGAAATCAGGTTAGACATCATTACCGATATTCTAACTGGTAATGAGGGTTTTAAAAAAAGTTATCTTAATGCTTTGGAAAAATTAAAAACCGAAACTCTAAACAAAAAACCCGATGAATTTAAAGCTCTTTTAGAGCTAATAGAAAATCATTTAAACCATTTAAATTCGAAGGCTTAACACACTCTTCCCATTTACGAATAAGCTTATCGGTACGATCTTTATCATCGCCTAGCTGGTCATATTCGGAGGTTTTTATAACTTTTAATAATGCATCATTCACTTTTTCTTGAATTTGTGCCGATGTGTTTTCTTTATCGCCAATGATTACCATTGTGCCGATAAGATTTGTGATGTTTATTACTACTGGCTTCATACTTAAAGTTTTTGAGGTTCGCTAAATGTGATACTTACTATTTTCCCGCCTTTAAGAGATATAGTTTCGATTACTTCGGTCGTGAAATCTTCATTCACGTGGTGGATGATCTGTGTTTTCATAGTTTGTCGTTGTTTAATAGGTTGTCAAGATTTTTTTTTAGTTCGATATATTCCGCTTTTATCCTGTCGGCAAAAATTGGGGTTCTTTCTCCGGTAATACATTGCTTTATATAGCGGCTTGTGAAGCTATATTTTGTGGCCAATGCGTTTAATGCACTTGTATTCCAGTTTTCGTTACTTTTTTTATTAGATTTGTCCATTGCTTTATTTGTTCTTATGTGTGGTACAAATATAAACAAGAAATCTCGATTAAAACAAATAATTATGCAAGAAAAATCGATTATTAAGCAAAATATCTTGAAATACCTTGAATTCATTGGCATAACTCCGTATAAATTTTACCAAGAAACAGGTATTACAAGAGGGATTTTAAGTCAAAACAATGGAATGAGCGAAGAAAATACAGCAAGAATTCTTGACTATTATAAAGATATAGATGCAAATTGGCTATTGACAGGAATGGGTAATATGTTAAAAAGTGACAACAATCTTTATAATGCTTATCTCCACGATAATATTGAACCAGTTGAGCAATTCAACTATAAAGATTTAGCAGATGCACGATTTCAAATCATAGAAATGAAAGATGAAAAAATTTTAAGGCTAGAGAAAGAACTTTCAGAATTGAAATACACGCAGAAAGAACCATTTCTTTATAAGAATGTGGCTGAATCAGCACCTGAATTAACAAAGAAAGAGAAGTAGATCAGTATAGTATAGTGTTTTTTTGAAATTACATTTTTAACACTGCAAAATAACTAATTAAAAATCAAGTAATTAAGTTAAATTATGCTTTTTTATTCGTGATATTAAGTGTCGTGAGTTTGTTGTTTTTATGCAAAAAATGTACTTAAACTGCTATTATACATACATAAAGTGGTTAAAAAAAACACTGCTTTGTACAACCAAGTGTAAATGCAAGTGTACAACCAAATCAAAAAACACGAAATTTCCAGTTTTTGGGTTATTCGGTTTATTCCATAAAAAAAGCCCCAATAAATGAGGCTAAATAATGTTTAAATAAGCTTTAAATCCCTTGTAAATCGTAGCTTTAAGCATATATATACCCTGCGGTGGTAGTTAATCGCTCACAACGGTATTTAAAGGCTAATTCAATGGTAGTAAAACGGTAGTTAATGGTATATAAAAGGAAGTTTTGTTTATATGCAGTTTTCGACCTTTTTTATTGTGAAGTACTGGTTTTATTGGCTTTTCCGACCTTTTTTATATTAGTATTAATTAGAACTATTGTTTAATAGCCCATATAAATCATCTCTAACAAATCCCATTTTATGATACAAGCCTTGTGCAACTACATTGTTTTTAGCGGTTCGCAATCGAACTAATTTCACTCCAAGTTCCTTTGCCAGTTCGACTGTATTAAGAATTAATTTTTCTCCTGTTCCATTATTTCGAATGGTGGAATCGACATACAAATCGTTTAAAATCAAAATTTTGCTCAATAGAATGGAGGAAAATGTTGGGTAAATCAGGGTGAAGCCAATTGCTTTTTCTTTAATAGTATCGTCAAATGCCATAAAAACAATAGCTTCGTTATTTTCCATCCTTTCTTTTAAAAAGGATTTGTGTTTTTCTATATTGGAAGGGTTTTTATAAAAAATGAGGTATTGATCAAACAATGTTGTCAATTGGTCTAAATCTTGTAAAGTGGCTTTTCGTATCATATTTTATAATAAATTAGACATTAATACTTCATCTATAAATTGGTTCTTACTTTTTAAATAAGTATAATTTTTCAAAACACCTTCTTTTATAAATCCAACATTTTCATAGAGTTGAATGGCTTTTTTGTTATGGACGGCAGCGGTCAATTCAATTCTTAAAATAGCTTTCTCTCTGCAAAAATCAATGATTTCCAGCATCATTTTTCTCCCAAATCCTTTTCCAAAATGTTCAGGATGAATGGCAACTCCTCCTAAATATAATTTGTGTTCATCTCTATATTTTTGCCTTACGAGTTTACACATTCCTAAAGTTTTTGTACCCTCTTTATATAGGTATAAAACTTCGTCTTTAAGCAAATCATCAAAAATGGGTCTGAAAGTTTCCGAATCCATCATCTCATAAAGTAGAAACGGATTCACTTCTGGATTCATATACAATTTATAAATATATGAAAAATCGTCTGCCTTTACTTTTTCTAACATAAAATTCTAAATTCATTAATCTAATAGAGTCTGCAACCTGAAACCTGCAATCTGAATTTAACTCATCCAATTGGTTCCCGCTTCCGGATTCCATTTAGTGGTTGTTTTCTTTTCTTTGGTAAAAAATCCAATTGAACTTTTTCCGGTGATATCACCTGAACCAAATCTTGATTCGTTCCATCCGCCAAAACCGAAAGGTTCTCTAGGTACAGGAACCCCAATGTTTACGCCACACATTCCAGCCGAAGCATTTTCAGTAACATAATTTGCCAAACCACCGCTTTGCGTAAATACGGAACACGCATTTCCGTAAGGGTTTGCATTTTCAATTGCCAAAGCTTCATCAATAGTTTTCACGCGAACAATAGCGAGAACTGGTCCAAAAACTTCTTCTCTGGCAATTTTCATATCGGCAGTAGCATAATCTATTAAAGTAGGTCCTACATAAAATCCATTTTCTTTTCCAGGAACAATGGTGTTTCTTCCATCTAAAATTATTTTGGCACCTTGTTGTTCGGCTTCGGTAATGTAAGCTTCTATTCTTTCTTTGGCAGCTTTCGAAATCACAGCTCCTAAAGTGGTTCCGCATTGAATTTTTTGAGCGTCACCTATTAATTTATCAAGAATGGCATCGCAATTACCAACAGCAATTAAAGTTGCTGCAGCCATACAACGCTGACCAGCACAACCGCTCATAGAAGCAACAATATTGGACGAAGCCATATCCGGATGTGCGTCTGGCAATAAAATAATATGATTTTTTGCTCCCCCAAGAGCTAATACTTGTTTCAGATTATTGCTTGCTCTTTGATAAACAATTTTGGCTACTTTCGTAGAACCCACAAAAGTTACCGCTTTGATTCCTGGATGGTCACAAATGTTTTCAACTGTTGATTGCGTTCCGTTGATTACATTAAAAAGTCCGTCAGGAAGTCCGGCTTCTTTCAATAATTTTGCAATATATTGAGCACTAATTGGCACAGATTCGGATGGTTTTAAAATCATTGCATTTCCAAGAGCAATTGCGTTTACTACTGTCCAATGCGGAACCATACTTGGAAAATTAAATGGAACTATTGAAGCTACGATTCCTAATGGATTTCTGGTAGAAGAACAATAGACACCACTGCTAACCTCCATATTTTCACCATTTACAAATTGTGGTAGTGAACAAGCAAACTCTGTTAGTTCGATAGCTTTATCAATTTCAGCTTTTGCTTCAGCGTGAATTTTTCCGTTTTCTCGGTAAATAATTTCGGTAAGTTCAACACAATTTGATTCTAATAACTGTTTGTATTTATAGAAAACTTG
Organism: Flavobacterium soyangense; assembly: GCF_015277675.1. GTDB lineage: Bacteria > Bacteroidota > Bacteroidia > Flavobacteriales > Flavobacteriaceae > Flavobacterium > Flavobacterium soyangense. The sequence continues at coordinate 60,299 of NZ_JADHEC010000020.1, read as the reverse complement.
TGCTCTTTCTTTTAAGGTAACTTTTTGCCAAGCTTTTTGTGCTTTTTCTGCTGAAGCTACAATTTCATTCAAATCTTCCATAGTAGATTCATTGAAAGTTGTTAATTTCTCACCGTCTAATGGAGAGATTACAGAATGAATTTTTGTAGAGCTTCCGGATTTAAACTCCCCGTTTATAAAGTTTTTTACTTCGTTAAATGACATATTATCTAATTTAGAATTTTTTCAAATATACAAAAAATACTAAAAAATAAATAAATATTTTTGCGTGTATCAAAAATATTGTTAGATTTACAAAAAATTGAGACACTTGTTAACTTATTTACAAGATTGAATATTTTGAAAAGTGAGGAAAATCTGAGTTGAAAATTAACCAAATTTAACCAATTATTATTTATTAACCAAAACCACAATCGAATGAAATCAATGAAATCGGTCTCAACAATTATCGGAGTTGCCTTATTATTTTTGGCAGCTTTTTGTTATTTTATTAACTGGCATGCTTTAGTTCCGGCATTTACGGTATTAGGAATAGCTATTATTACAAGGAAAGCATTGGAACCTCTTATTATAGGGTGTGCTATAGGATTTGTCCTTTTAGCAAAACAAGGAGGATCCAAAGAATGGTTTCCTGAAGGTGAAGGAATGATTTTTCCTTTAAATATGTTTGATGGATTATTTTCTTCGATAGCAAGAGATGCCCATGATCAAGGGTTAATTTGGGTAATATTAGTATGTATTTTATATGGTGCATTTGTGCAGATGGTTGTTGCCTCTGGAGGGATTAAAGCAGTAGGAAAATATTCTGAAAGACATGTAAAAACCAAAAAACAATCTTTATTAATGACCTATTGGTTGAGTTTTTTCTTTTTCTTGGACGATTATTTCAGTGCCTTATCAGTTGGAAATACAATGAGACCTATTACTGATAAATTTGGTGTTTCAAGAGATAAATTAGCTTTGGTTTTGAGTTTTGTTTGTGTACCGTTGACCATTATTTTTCCTATTTCGACCTGGACAATTTTTTACGGAACCCAAATTGCTGCTTTAAAAGGTGGTGTTATGGATAGCACAGGACATGCAATTACAAGTCCTATTGAAGCTTTTATGCATACCATCCCGTATAATTTTTCTGCTTGGATTTCCCTGATTCTTGGAGGTCTTGTAGTATATGGATTATTTCCTGATCTTAAAGGGATTAAAGATGCTGAGAATGCTGTTGTTATAGAAGAGAAAAAAGAGAAATTAAATAAAAAGGATAAAAAAGAAGGTAAAATGGTGTATTTCATCATGCCATTATTAATATTGATTTTTTGTACAATTTTTCCTTATCCATGGGATTTTAATTATTGGGGAAGCGGATTTACATTCTCTATGGATTATATTTTTGGTAGTATAGATGCGTTAAGAGGCATTGCAACGGCTTGTGTATTTGTGTATTTGTATTTCTTGATCTTTAAAATTGTTGATTTTCATAAAATTTCAGACAATTTTGTAAAAGGACTTGAAACAATAACCTTTGTATTGGCGGTTTTAGGCTTTACTTATTTATTGAAAGATGTTCAAAATGCATTAGGATTTAATGAATTTGTAGCTTCTCATTTAGAAGGTATTAGTTGGTTGAACAGTAATACATTACCATTTATAGTTTTTGCATTAGTAGCTTGGATTTGTTGGGCAACTGGTTCAAACTGGGGGATCTATGCAATTCTTGTTCCTACAACAGCTATTTTATCAGCACAAGTTCATGCAGACTTTTGGTTGACGCAAGGAGCATTGGCATCAGGAACAGTTTGGGGTGCAGCAGCTTGTTTTTTCTCTGACAACAGAGTGCTAACAGCACAATCTTGTAAAGTAGACATGATGAAACATGGTATTTCACAATTTCCATATCAACTAATTATTTTTGTAGCCTCATCTGTAGTTTATCTTATAGCCGGGTTTATTTTATAATTTTATTATATGATTCGAAAAGAAATTTTAGAAGATTTTATAATTAGAAACGCTACTCCAGATGATGCAATTCAGATGGAGTACGTTCAAAAACAATGTTATCCTAGCTTGCACGAATCAGCATTGATGAATAGGAATCATTTTATTAATCATATAAAAATATTTCCTGAAGGTCAAATTGTGATTGAAATGGATGGAATCATCATTGGTTCAGCCAGTTCTATGAGAAGCAATTTTCCGAATCACGATCCTACTTATCTCGAAATTACGGATAATTTATGGATAACCAATACTCATGTTCCAGAAGGTGATTGGATGTATGGAATTGATATTGGAGTTTTACCTGAATATAGAGGTATGGGTTTCTCTAGAGAATTATACTTGGCAAGACAGGAAATAGGAAAAAAATTAGGGTTAAAAGGGCAGTTAATTGCGGGAATGACGTTAGGGTATGGCAGGGTAAAAAACAGAATGACCATAGAAGAGTATTGTTATGCTCTTGAAATCAAGAAGTTTACAGATCCAACTATAACACCACAAATGAAAGCAGGTTTCAGGTGGATTAGACCTCTTTATAATCATATTGATGATCCTCAAGCAGGATTTGCATGTGTATTAATGTATTTACCTGTAGATGACAATTATAGAATTGAAAAAACACGTTAAAATTTAAACCTATGATTTATAATAAAGTTTTAGATGGAAGTTTTATTGTGAGAACTGCAATTCCGGAAGATGCAATACGGATGGAATATGTTCAAGCGCAGTGTTTTCCAACTCTGCATGAATCAGAGTTGATGAATAGAGCGCATTTTGCTAATCATATCAAAGTGTTTCCAGAAGGTCAGCTGGTTGTGGAGAAAGACGGTTTAGTTATTGGTTCAGCCAGTACTTTTAGATGTGATTTTCCTGAGCATGAACACACATTTCTTGATTCCTGTGATAATTTATGGATTACAAATGCTCACAAATCAGATGGTGATTGGATGTATGGTTTTGATATGGGTGTTCTGCCTGAATATAGAGGATTAGGACTTTCCAGAGAAATGTACAAAGCACGGCACCAAGTTTGTCGAACATTGGGTATAAAAGTTCAAATAATTGCCGGAATGACCATTGGTTATGGAAAAGTAAAAGACCAAATGACCATAGAGGAATATTGTGAAAGATTAGAAAAAAAAGAATTTACTGATCCAACAATTACACCTCAAATGAGAGCTGGTTTTCGATGGATTAAACCTTTGTATGATTATATAAACGATCCTGAATCTGGTAATGCAAGCATCTTGATGTATTATCCGGTTGATGAGAATTTTAAATTAGAAGAAAAATATTTTAAATAAATAATGATTGGCTGCGGCTTTCGCCAAAGGTCTAAAAACAAAAAAAATGAAACATATTAAGAAAGTATCAGAAATTCCTGGTCCAAAAAGCGCATTAATATTAGCAAGAAGAATGGCAGCTTTGCCAGCGGGTTTGGGGAAATCTACCGAAGTGGTTGTTGAAAAAGCAGAGGGAGCTTTGGTGTGGGATGTTGACGGAAATCAATTAATTGATTTTGCCGGTGGAATTGGGATGGTGAATTTGGGTCATAGACCTGAAGGAGTTGTCAATGCCATCAAAGATCAAATGGAGAAATACATTCATACTGGTGCATTAGTAACTACTTTCGAGCCGTATATAGAATTTGCCGAAATGCTTAACGCTATAACTCCAGGCGATTTTCCAAAGAAAACTTTATTAGCTTGTTCTGGTTCTGAAGCAGTTGAAAACGCTATTTCTACAGCTAAATATTTCACAAAAAGACCAGCTATCATTTGTTTCGAGGGCGCTTATCACGGGCGTACGATGCTTACTTTGAGTTTGACCAGTAAATACGGTTTGTTTAAAAGAGGTTTCGGAAATTTCGCACCAGATATTTACCGTTTTCATTCACCAAATGTGTACAGAAAACCGGATTCTATGACCGAAGAAGAATATATTGATTTTTGTATCGAACGTTTTGACCAAAATCTAATTTCCCACGTTGATCCTTCAGCAGTGGCAGCAATTATCATTGAGCCAGTTCAAGGTGAAGGTGGATTTATCCCGGTTCCAAAACGTTTTCTTGAAAAGATAAGACAAGTTTGTGATCAACACGGTATTGTTTTCATTGCCGATGAAGTGCAGGCTGGAGCAGGAAGAACAGGAAAATTCCTTTCTATCGAACATTCTGGCGTAATTCCAGACATTGTAACAATGGCAAAATCTATCGGTTCAGGAATGCCAATTAGTGCAACTACTGGTAGAGCTGATATTATGGACGCACCGCATTTAGGTGGAGTGGGAGGAACTTATTCCGGAAGCCCGCTTGCAGTTGTAGCGGCTTTAGAAACCGTAAAACAAATCAATACACCAGAATTTTTGGCAAAAGCCACAAGCGTTGGGAACATCATTACAAGTCGTTTGACAGCAATGAAAGACAAATTTTCAATCATTGGTGATATTCGTGGAATAGGAGCAATGCTTGTCGTAGAATTTGTAAAAGACAGAAAAACCAAAGAACCAGATATGGATTTTGCAATGGCAGTAATCAAAAAATGTGTTTCTAATGGTTTGATTTTGATCCGTGCAGGTTTATACACAAACTGTATCCGTTTCTTGCCTCCTATTGTAATCACTGACGAACAATTAAACGAAGGAATGGACGTAATTGAACAAGCAATTGCTGACGTTTTAGCCGAAAGAAAATAGATTCAAATAACTTAAATACTCGACTTCCCTTTCCTTTGATGAGGGGTTGTGAGTGAAAAAAAAATGAATTTCAAGTTAATATATAACGCCAATATTATTACTATGGATGATGCTTTTCCAAAAGCAAATGCTATGGTAATTAATAATTTGGGCAAAATCGAAGGCATTGGAATTGAAAACGAATTGCGAGATAAATTCTTTTCTTTTTCTGCAGCAATAGATTTTCAAGGCAAAACTATCGTCCCAGGTCTTAATGATGCTCATATCCACGTATGGAAAATCGGTCATCTTCGCACTTATATGCTGGATGTTCGTGGCATAAAATCGATCGTTGAATTCAAAGAAAAATTAAAAGATTTCTCAGAAAAAAATCCAAATACCAATTGGATTATGGCTCGTGGAATCAACGAAATGGTGCTCGAAGAAAAACGATTGCCAACCAAAGAAGATTTGGATGAAGTGATTTCCGACAGGCCTGTTTTTGTTATAAGAACCTGTGCTCACATAGGTATTGCCAATTCAAAAGCCATTGAGATTTCGGGAGTTTCAGAAGCAACTGAAGTTCCTTTTGGTGGAGAAATTCGCAAAAATAAAGACGGAAGTCTACAAGGCATTTTTACCGAAAGAGCGTTGGGATTGATTATGAATAATATTCCCGCTTTTACTTTCGACGAATACAAAAATATGATTCTCGAAGCACATAATTATTTATTGAGTTTGGGAATTACAAGCGCTACGGATCCTGCTGCAAATGAAGAACTTTTGGATGCTTATATCCGATTGGATAAGGAAGGTTTGTTAAAAGTGAGAATGAATGTTTTCCCGCTCAGAATTCCTGACGGAAGTGACGAAATTCAGGTTTTGCCAGAAATTTATGAATCGGAATTTTTGCAAATAAAAACCGTAAAGTTCTTTTCTGACGGAGGTTTAAGTTCTGCAACAGCAGCCTTGAATGTTGCTTACAAGAATACGGATGGATACAAAGGTGTTTTGCGATTGGATTACGATAAATTTTATGAAACTGCCAAAGAAGCCGTTGACAAAGGATTTTCAGTGGCAACACACGCCATTGGCCATCAGGCAGTCGACTTGACTTTAAAAGTGTATCGCAATTTATTCAAAATTGACAACACTTTAAAACACAGAATAGAACACGTTGGATTTTTGTCCAATGAAAACATAAAGGATTTCCAGACGATGAATATGACTGCCGCAATGCAGCCGATTTTTATCTACGAATTGGCAAATAATTTCAAAAGTACCTTGCCGGACGATTTATTGGATGTAGTTTATCCTTGCAAAACCGTTTTGGATAACGGAATAAACTTGGCATTATCAACTGATGGTCCTGTTGTGAAAGAAATAAATCCGTGGGTCAATATGGAAACTGCTGTAACACGAAAAGCTGCCGATGGTTTTGTCATTGGCGAAACCCAAAAAATCACTTTCCAGCAAGCTTTAAAAGCTTACACGCTTGGAAGTGCCTTTGCCGATAATTTGGGACATATAAAAGGAAGTCTTTGCAAAGGGAAATTTGCCGATTTTATTGTTTTGGATAAAAATCCTTTTGAATTAGAAAATGTTTCTGCCGTTGAAGCCAGTGAAACCTGGATACACGGAGAATTAAAATATAAAAAATAGTTGTTGGTTGACAGTTGTTGGTTTATGGAAAATTAACAAGAACAACTGTCAACCAATAACCAACAACCAACAACCAATGAGCGCACTCGACGACGAATTAGATTACCAGATATTGAAACTGCTTCAAAAAGACGGCAGAATGTCATTTACGGAAATTTCGAAAGAAATTAATGTAGCTGTGAGCACGATTCGACACCGTTTTATAAATTTGGTCGAAGATGGCACTTTGAAAATAATTGGCAGGATTGATCCCAATAAAATTGGATTTAATGCCTATGCAAGTGTCTTAATTTCGGTTAAACCAAAGACGTTTATGAACTCTATTTTTGAAGAATTAATAAAGTTGCCGGAAATTAGTTTTTTGGCATTGGTATCCGGCGATTTTGACATTGAAGCCAATGTAATGTGCCGCGATATGGAACATCTCAATGAATTGATTGGCAAAAAAATACACGTTTTGGACGGTGTTTTTGATACCAAAACCAATATGTATATGAAAATATATAAAATTTCACAACCCAATTTAGAATTAGCAAAATTATCAAGCAAAAACAATGAATAATACAGACAAATTATACGAGAGAAGAAAAAAAAGTGTACCAAACGCTTTGGGAATTTTCAATCCTTCCAGCATTCAATCAGCCAAAGGAGCGATAGTAATTGACGCCGATGGTAGAGAATTAATAGATTTCGCAGGAGGAATTGGAGTAAATAACGCAGGACACGGTGTGCCCGAAATTATTGAAGCCATAAAAAATCAAGCTGATAAATTTATTCACGCTTCATTTAATGTTTCTGTCTATGAGCAATATCTGGACTTAACCGAAAAATTGTGCGAAATACTTCCTCACGGAGATTCCACCAAAGTAATGCTGACATTATCAGGAGCTGAATCTGTTGAAAACGCCATCAAAATTGCTCGTGCCGTAACCGGAAAATCAGGAATTATTTGTTACGACGGTTCGTTTCACGGACGCACAATGATGGCAATGACCTTGACATCTAACGTGAAATACAAAGAAGGTGCTGGACCGTATGCTCCTGAAGTGTATCGTTTGGAATATCCGTATTACAAACCGAGTATGAACGCCAGAATGACTCAGGATGAGTTTGATGATTTGATGATTATGAAGTTACACAAAACTTTTTCATCAACGGTTTCGATAACTCAAACGGCTACAATCATTATGGAATTGGTGCAAGGCGAAGGCGGATTTACCGTAGCGTCTAAAAAATATGTGCAGTATTTACGTAAATTCTGTACCGAAAATAACATTTTCTTGATTTTTGATGAGGTGCAATCCGGTTTCGGACGTACCGGAAAATGGGCAGCTTACGAGCATTTTGGAGTAACTCCGGATTTATCCACTTGGGCAAAATCTATGGGTGGCGGAATGCCAATGGGAGCTGTTATTGGCAAAGCCGAAATTATGGATGCTGTTAAACCTGGACTTATTGGAGGAACATACCCTGGTGGGCCATTGAGTTGTGTAGCTTCATTGGCAAGTATCAATTATATGCAAAATAACAACATCAATGCCGCCGGTCAAAAAGTGGGCGAAATTGTTCGTGAAAAGTTCAACCAATTGATGTCAAAATATCCAAATAACATTACTGATGTTCGCGGATTGGGCGCAATGTTGGCAATCGAATTTACAAATCCAACAACAGGAATTCCTGATGGAGTTTCAACAAAAGCAATTGTTGATAAATGTCTTGCAAAAGGATTAATTGTCATCACTTCCGGAACCTACGGAAATTGCATCCGAATATTGAGCCCTTTATTTATCGAAGACGAAATATTGGAAAAAGGGTTGGCTATTTTGGAAGAAACTATAAAAGAAGTGCTCTAATGAGAAAGCAATATATAAACGGAGAATGGTGTGACGCCATTGATGGTGCAACTTGGGATTTACAAAGCCCATCTACCGAAGAAATTTTAGACAAAGTTCCTTTCGGAAATGCTGCCGATTGTAAAAAAGCGATTGCTGCTGCCGATGCTTCTTTCAAAACTTGGAAAAACACGACGCCTTATTTTAGAGCTGAATTTCTGAAAAAGGCAGCCAATTATATGCGTGCCAATGTGGAGGCTTTCGCCAAAGAAACTTCGCTGGAAACGGGAAAACCAATGCTGGAATCCCGTGGCGAATGGCAAGTTTCGGCCAACCTTTTTGAATGGTACGCCGAAGAAGGAAAACGCAGTTATGGTCGAGTGATTCCGTCCAGCAGAATCGACAAACGTTCTATGGTAATTTACCAACCTTTAGGAGTTGTTGGGGTGATTACCGCTTGGAATTTCCCAGCTTATAATCCTGCAAGAGCGGTTGCGGCTGCTTTAGCAGCGGGTTGTAGCGTGATAATGAGAGGTTCAGAATTTACGCCCTTGTCTAGTTTTAATATGGCAAAAGCTTTGCACGAAGCCGGAATCCCAAAAGGAGTTTTCAACTTAATCAACACAGAACCTATTTCTACAGGAACAGAGATGGTTGAAAACCCATTATTAAAAAAAATAAGTTTTACGGGAAGCACCAGAGTTGGAAAAATTCTGATGGATGGCGCTTCAAAAACATCGACTAAATTGTCGCTTGAATTGGGTGGAAATGCTCCGGTAATTATCGAAAAAGATGTAGATGTGGAAGCAATTGCACATCAGGCTATTGTTGCCAAATTAAGAAATTGTGGTCAGGTTTGTGTTTCTCCACAACGTTTTTATGTTCATTCGGATATATTTAATCAATTTGTTTCCATTGTAAAAGATGATATTTCGAAATTGAAAACCGGAATTAATGGCGACGATATTGATTTTGTTGGACCATTAATTAATAAAACGCAGCAAAAACATTCCTTGGCAATGCTCGAAAAAGCAAAAAGGGAAGGAGCAACAATTCATATTGGTGGAGAAGCTTCGGATAAAGGATTTTTCGTTAATCCGGCTCTAATTGAAGCCAGACAAAATCAAGAATTCATCAAGACCGAAGTTTTTGGACCATTGATGATTGTAATTCCTTTCGAAACCAAAGAACAGGTGCTCGAATGGGCGAATGACACTGAATTTGGTTTGGCTTCTTACGTGTTTACGAATCACATCAAAACCGCTAATTTCTATGCTGAGAATCTAGAATTTGGAATGGTGGGAATCAATGAATGGGCGGCTCACGGAACAGAATTACCTTTTGTTGGAATAAAAAGTAGCGGAATTGGTCACGAATCGGGTTCTGAAGGATTGAAAGAATACCTAGAATTAAAATTAATCAGTTACGGAAATATGTCTTAATACAATGCCTGACAGGTTTTTAAAACCTGTCAGGTGTAAATACATCAAATTATGAAAAAAGAAATTTTGGGCAAATATATATTGCAAACAGCTACTCCAGAATATGCAAAACAAGAAGCTGAACTTCAAAAAATTGTTTTTCCAACTTTGTCGGAAGAGGAATTAATGACAGAAGCGCAATATAAAAGGCATATTGAAATTTTTCCTGAAGGACAAATGATTGTTTTAGATGGAGATAGAGTTATTGCTGCAACAACTACTTTGATGCAAAATTACCACAAAGGACATCATACTTTCTTAGAGATTTCAGATAATTTATGGCTAGGAACGCACGACCCAAAAGCGGATTGGCTTTATGGATTAGACGTTTCAGTTCATCCTGATTATCAAGGAAAAGGAATTGGACGGGAAATCTATAATGCGCGTCAGGAAGTTGCTAGAGCCATGGGAACTAAAGGCCAAATGACAGCCGGAATGCCTATTGGATTTGACAAAGTGAAAGACCAAATGAACATTGCCGAATATTGCGACAAATTAATCAAAGGCGAAATTATTGACCCAACGGTTACGGCTCAAACCAAATGTGGATTCATTTTGGTGGAACCATTATTCGATTATTTAGACGATCCACGAAGCGGAAATTGTTCGGTATTAATGTACTGGCCTTTGGATCCAAATACTAAATTAAGCGAAAATCACTAATTATTTTTCTATTAACAATAACCAATAAAACTAAAAAAATGAAAAAAATCGTAGTATCATTACTATTAATTGCTGGCTTGGTTTCAAGCTGTGGCAAAAAAACGGAAGAAGCTAAAACATTAGATTTAGCGGCATTAAAAGGTTCAACTTTGAATATTCTAGCTTGGGAAGGCTATGCCGATGCTTCGTTTACCAAAGCATTTGAAGAAAAATATGGAGTTACTGTCAAAGGAACTTATTTTGGTTCTTCGGATGAATTGGTTTCTAAATTACAAAGTGGTGGTGGCTCGAGTTATGATGTTATCACACCGTCGTCTGATGTTGCTGGTTATATTGTTGAATCTGGTTTGGTAGAGCCAATTGATGAAAGTCAAATTGCAGCTTGGAAATCACTTTCTCCAGTTCTCGTGGGAATGAAAGATGTTCAAAAAGACGGTAAAACTTATGGTATGCCTTTTACTTGGGGACCAGATTATTTAATCTATGATGCCGATGTGATTAAAGAAACTCCAACATCTTGGGATTTGTTTATGGATCCAAAATACAAAGGAAAAATTGCCTTGTACGATGATATTTCGACTATTTATTTAGCAGCTCAAATGTTGGGCTATGACAAAACAGACCAATCTGTTTTGTACAATATGACTGAAGAACAATTAGCTGCCTGTAAAGCAAAATTGGTTGCAATGAAACCTCAAGTTCGTAAAAACTGGGCTTCGGCAGGGGAATTAGATAACCTTTTTAAAAACAAAGAAATTGTTGCTGCTGTGGGTTGGCCGTTAACTCCAGCTAACTTAAACAAACAAGGAATGAATATCAAATCTGTGATTCCAAAAGAAGGAGCAACAGGTTGGATTGACCGTTTGATGATTGTAAAAGATGCTAAAAACAAACAATTGGCGCAACTTTGGTTGGATTATGTTTCTTCTCCAAAAGTTATGGCTAAAGTTGCTGAATTTACCCAATATTATGTTTCAAACCCAGAAGCTAATGCACTTTTGACTCCTGAAACCCAAAAATTAATGGGCGTGGCAAGTATGGATTCTATGTTTAAAACCTTGAATTTCTGGCAACCTGTAAAAAACAGAAAACGTTACAACGAAATTTGGAGCGAAGTAAAAAATCAATAAATTTTTTTTGATTCCATTATTTCTAGATGCAAAAACAAGAATTGTTTGCTGATTTAAAAGTAGTTGAGCTTGCAGGAGTTTTGGCTGGTCTAGCTGTTGGAATGTTCTTTGCTGAACTTGGAGCAAAAGTTCTAAAAGTTGAAAACCCTTCAAATAATGGAGATATAACGCGAAGTTGGCGTTTGGAAACAGAAAAAGAAAACCTTCAATCTGCCTATTATAGTAGTGTGAATTACAACAAAACTATTCTTTGGGCAGATTTAAAAAAGGCTGCAGATTTCGAAATGGTGTTGAATCATATTGCTTCGGCAGATGTCGTGATTTCTAATTTCAAGCCTTCATCAGCAAAAAAATTAGGATTGGATGCGATTGCTTTGCGCAAAAAATTCCCAAAACTAATTTATGCCCAAATTAGTGGTTATGGTATTGATGATGAAACTCCAGCTTTTGATGTAGTTCTTCAAGCCGAAGCCGGTTTTATGTACATCAATGGCGAAGCGGATGGGGTTCCATTAAAAATGCCAATTGCATTGATAGATGTTTTAGCTGCGCATCAGTTGAAAGAAGCGATTTTGGTGGCTTTATTGCAACGTTCCAAAACTGGTTTGGGAGCAACGGCTCACATTTCGTTATATAATGCAGCACTTTCGTCATTGGCAAATCAAGCGACGAACTATTTAATGGGTGGTGAAATTCCTCTAAGAATGGGAAGTTTGCATCCGAATATTGCTCCTTATGGAGAAACTTTTTATACCAATGATGGTAAAGCGATTGTGCTTGCTGTTGGGAATGATAAACAATTTTCATCGCTTTGTAAATGTCTGAATATGGAAAATATTAATGCTTTAGATTTATTTAAATCAAATTCTATTCGGGTTCAAAATCGAAAGAAATTGGGAAAAATATTGGCGAAAGCATTTTTAAAATTTGATAGTAAAACACTATTAAAGGAGCTAAAAAACAACAATGTTCCGTGTGGAGATATTCGTTCGATGGACGAAGTTTTAGACAATGAAACCGCACAAAAATTGATTTTATCAGAAACCTTGAAAGACGGCCAAATCACAAAAAGAATGGCTACGGCTGTTTTTGATATTTTTTAAATTACTAAAAGATTATAATGAAAAAAGCAAACAAATACTTCCTTCTGACACCGCTTTTACTGTGGTTGTTCCTGTTTTTGGTTTTACCCTATTGTTTTATTTTAACGCAAAGTGTTTTGACAACCGATGATTTTGGTAAAGTGATTTATCATTTCAATTTGGATTCGTATATCAAAATATTTACTAATCCGTTGTATTACGAAACGCTCACAAGAACCTTTATTTATGCCATAATCGTAGCTTTGGTTTGCATTTTGTTGAGTTTGCCATTGGCTTATTTTATTGCATTCAAAGTGCAAAAGCACAAATCATTTTATTATACACTTATAGTTTTGCCTTTTTGGATGTCTTACATTGTGAGGGCGTATGCTTGGAAAATCATTTTGGGAGAACAAGGAATTTTTAATTCTTCACTAATGAATTTGGGGATAATAGACAAACCCTTGAGGTTCGTTTTATATTCCGATTTTTCTGTAATTCTTTGTTTGATTTATATCTTTTTGCCATTTGTCTGTATTCCAATTTATACTTCATTTGAGCAAATTTCAAAATCATTGGTGGAAGCCAGCAAAGACTTAGGGGCCAATTCCTGGAAGACATTCTGGAAGGTGATTTTTCCTTTGATCTTGCCGGGAGTAATTTCGGGAGGAACACTAGCGCTGGTCTTAACCTTGGGCGATTTCCTTGCAGCATCACTTTTGGGAGGACCAAACACATTATTTATCTCGAATATTGTCCAAAATTTATTTGGAACATCCAATGATAAACCATTGGGTTCGGCAGTAGGAGTGGTTTTATTGGTTTTGGTTTTTCTATTATTGGAATTCTCATCGCGCTATGAAAAAAAACACGAAACACAATAATTATGAATAAACTTAGATCCTTTATCGTTTCCTTTTCTGCATTTTCAGTGTTGTGGTTTTTATATTTCCCGATACTCATTATTATTTGGTTTTCATTCAACAAAGAGTCGGTGAGTTCCTTTCCTATCGAACATTATTCGTTTGATTGGTACGTAAAATTGTTTCATAATAAATCAATGATTCAGGCAGTTCAAATTAGTTTTTTTATTGCTATTTCAAGTACAATTGCCGCTTTAATTATTGGAATTCCATCGGCTTATGCTTTGCATAAATACAATTATTTTGGAAAAAGTTTATTGTTAAAAATCATTTTATTACCAATAACCTTGCCTGGAATTGTAACTGGTGTGGCGATGTTGAGCTTTTTTCCAATGATAGGAATTCCGCTTTCGTTGACAGCGGTTTTAATTGGTCACACGACCTTTTTGATAGCAATTATGATTACGCAAATCTTGGCTCGATTCAAAAAATTAGATCCGTATTTAGAGATGGCGGCTTTCGATTTGGGAGCAAATCCATTGCAGGCTTTCTTCAAGGTGATTTTGCCAAACATAAAAACGGCCATAATTGGTGCTGTTTTATTGTCTTTGGTACTTTCGATGGATGAAATTCCGGTTACTTTTTTCTTGATTTCAAGAGAAAATACCCTGCCAATCGAGATTTACGGGATGATGCGTCGCGGAATAACACCTGAAGTAAATGCTGTGGCAACATTAGTGTTTTTGGTTTCATCAACGGCTATTTTTATGTCGTTAAAATTTAATAAAGAAAAGTAATAATAATTATAAATTTAAAATTGAATACAGTTGTAAAATCAATATTTATAATTCAAAATTTAAAATAATTTTTTAAAATGAGTAAATTAGAATTAAAAGCCATTAATAAATCGTTCGGGAGTTCTCATATCGTCAATAATTTGGATTTACAAATTAAGGATGGGGAATTCTTAACCATTTTGGGACCCAGTGGATGCGGGAAAACTACCACTTTGCGAATGATTGCCGGTTTTGAAATGCCTGACAGCGGGCAGGTTTTACTAAGTAATCTGGATATTACGAATTTGCCTCCTTATAAAAGGAACGTGAATACGGTTTTTCAAAACTATGCTTTGTTTCCACATTTGAACGTGGCAGATAACATTGCTTTTGGTTTGCACCAATTGAAATTGAGTAAATCGGAGATTAACAAAAGAGTAGATGAAATGCTGGAATTGGTTCAAATGGAAGCTTTCAAAACCAGAAAACCTTTTGAAATGTCTGGTGGACAACAGCAAAGAGTTGCCATTGCCAGAGCGATTGCTCCCGATCCTGAAATCTTATTGTTGGACGAACCGCTTGGCGCATTGGATTTAAAATTAAGAAAGCAAATGCAATTTGAATTGAAACAATTGCACAAAGATTTAAATAAAACCTTTGTTTATGTGACACATGATCAGGAAGAAGCACTAACGATGTCTGATCGAATTGCAGTGATGAATCAAGGAATTATTGAACAATTGTCTGATAGTCAGACTTTGTACAATCATCCAAAAACAAAATTTGTTGCCGGTTTTATAGGTGAAGCTAATTTGATTCCCGTGAAAACTGGAAATACGTCTTCGTTTACTTTCGAAGATAAAACATTTGATTTTGATCACAAAATCAATTCAGCTACAGCTATTTTGTTCATCAGACCTGAAAATGTTTCTTTCGATTCAATGACTAATATTTCTTTAAAAGTTACTATTGAAGACGTAATTTTCGTAGGGAATCATAGAAAATACAAATTGGTAACAGCTTCTGGACAAAAAATTATCAAAACCGAAGATTCATCAGTGGCATTGACAAAAATTATTGGACAGTCGGTGACTATTTATTTTTCACCTAATTTAATTCAGATTTATAATTAATAAAATAGAAAATATGTATAAAATGTATATCAACGGAGCATTTGTAGATTCTGTTTCCAAAAAAACACGAAACATACTAAATCCTGCTACAAAAGAGGTGATAGCAACCGTTCCGGAAGCACAAATTGAAGATGTGAATAGTGCTGTAGATGCCGCCAGAGCGGCTTTTGATGGTTCAGCATGGAAAAGTAAAACGGCGCAAGACCGTCAAAAAATATTGTTCTCCATTGCTGGAAAAATAAGGGAAAATTTCGAAGATTTAGTGAAACTAGAAGTTAAAAACAACGGTAAACCAGTTCGTGAAGCCGAATTTGATATTGATGATGCCGCTTCCTGTTTTGAGTTTTATGCAGGATTAACCACAAAAATTCACGGTGAAACAATGAATGTTCCCGGAAATTCTTTCAGTTATGTAACCCGCGAAGCGATTGGTGTTTGTGCGCAAATTATTCCGTGGAATTTTCCGTTTTTAATGTGTGCTTGGAAACTAGGGCCAGCAATCGCAGCAGGAAACACGGTGGTTTTGAAACCATCGGAAGTTACACCATTGACGGCTTTATTTTTGGCTAAATTAATAGATGAATTAGATATTCCAAAAGGAGTAATTAATATTGTAACCGGAGATGGTCCAATTGCTGGAAATGCTTTAGTCAGCAATACTAAAATTGATAAAATTGCTTTTACCGGCGGAACTTCGACAGGAAAATACATTGGAAAAATTGCTGCCGAAAATCTTAAAAAAGTAACCTTAGAATTGGGCGGTAAAAATCCAGTTGTGATATTTGATGATTGCAAAATGGATTTGGCTATAGATTGGGGATTGTTTGCGGCTTTCGCCAATAGCGGACAAGTTTGTACAGCGGGTTCCCGAATATTAATTCAGGATACGATTTATGATGAGTTTGTAAAACAATTTGTTGAAAGAGCAAAAAATATAAAAGTTGGTGATGGTTCAAATGCTGAAATTACGATGGGACCAATCGTTTCTCAAAACCATTTTGACAAAGTAAAAGCCTATATCGAAGTTGGGAAAGGTGAAGCAACCTTGGCTTTTGGAGGAAACTCTGATGATAGTAAAGGCTTTTTTATTGAGCCCACTATTTTTACAAACGTGACTCCAAATATGCGAATTGCCAGAGAAGAAATTTTTGGACCAGTTGTAGCGTTGCTAAAATTCTCTACCGAAGAAGAAGCTATTGCTATGGCAAATGACACAGAATATGGATTGGGTTACGGATTATTTACCCAAGATGTTACTAGAGTTCATCGCGTGATGCCAAAAATAAGAGCTGGAATTGGGTGGGTAAATTTCTATCATCCTACGTTCAATGAAATGCCTTGGGGTGGTTACAAACACTCTGGAACAGGTCGAGAATTAGGTCTGTACGGAATAGAAAACTATCTCGAAGTAAAACAAGTCAACATCAACTTAGATACGGATCCAGTGGGTTGGTATTAAATAAATTATGAATTAAAAATGTTTTAGAAGAAATTTTAAAATTTAAATTAAATAAAATGATAATCAAATCTGTTAATCCATATTCTCAAGCAGTAATTGCTGAACACGAAATTTTGACCAATGCACAATTGACTCAAAAAATTGAACTTTCGGAAAAGGCTTATAAAAGTTGGAGAACAACCACTTTTCATGAAAGAGCAGACAAAATGAAAAAATTAGCCAATATCCTTCGAGCTAGACAAGAGGAATTAGGCTTGTTGATTACTAATGAAATGGGTAAAATATTGTCCGAAGGTATATCTGAAGTGGATAAATCGGCTGGAAACTGTGATTTCTATGCGGAGAATGCGGAAAAAATGTTGAAAGAGGTGCATTATGACACGCCTTTTAAAAGTATGTCGGTTTATGATCCATCGGGAGCTGTTTTTGCTGTGATGCCTTGGAATTATCCTTTTTGGCAAGTTTTGCGTTATGCTGCACCGGCAGTTATGGCTGGAAATGTAACGATTTTAAAACATGCTTCAAATGTGCAAGGTTGTGCCAAAGCTATTGAAAGTGCTTTTTTGGAGGCTGGATTTCCTGAAGGGGTTTTTCAACAGGTTACTATTAGTTTAAGTCAGGTTGAATCAATAATTGCCTCTGATATTGTAAGCGGGGTAACACTGACCGGTAGCGAAATGGCAGGTTCTTCAGTTGCTTCATTGGCAGGAAAACATATCAAAAAAACGGTTATGGAACTTGGCGGATCTGACGCTTTTATAGTGTTAGACGATGCTGATATTGAAAAGGCTGCAACAATTGCTACCCAATCGAGAATGCTTAATGCAGGTCAGGCTTGTATTTGTGCCAAAAGATTTATTGTTACCGAAAAAATTGGTGACGAATTTGCTCATTTATTTGCTCAAAAAATAAATGCTTTAAATCAAGGTAATCCTTTGCAAAATGGAATCAATATGGGGCCTTTGGCTAAACTAGAGTTTGCAAATACATTGAGTTTTCAATTGGAAAAATCATTGCAACAAGGAGCTAAAATTTTAGTGGGAGGTGAGCAGGATAATTGCAATTTTCAACCGACATTATTAGATTTTGTAGACTCAAATAATATTGCTTTTCAGGAAGAAACATTTGGACCATTGGCAACTATAATTAGAGCAAAAGACGAAAATGATGCGATTGCAATAGCAAATAATCATCGTTATGGGTTGGCTTCAGCCATTTGGACAGAAGACAGACAAAAGGCTTATAGGTTAGCCAGAAAAATTGAAGCGGGCAATGTTTTTATCAATTCATTAGTGCGTTCTGATTCCCGTATTCCTTTTGGAGGAATAAAAAAATCGGGCTATGGAAGAGAATTGTCTGATATTGGAATGAAAGAATTTATGAATATGAAATCGATAATTATTGAATAATTAGTTGTTGAATAGTTGGGCTAAAATTCAATTTAATAATAACAATGTTAAAACACCCCCTTATTTTAGGGGTATAGAATATTAAAAAGTATATTTTAAATGCAATTAAATCATTTTTTTTACAATAAAATTTATTATTTGCACAAATAGCAGGGGTGTATTCAAATAATTTAATTATGAATATAGTAAAATTTGAAACTTTAATTATGGATTATCAATTTTTTTTAAATGATTTTTTGTAATTAATAATTCGAAGCGATAAAAGTCAAAAAAAATCTTTTTATGAGTTCAATTTAGATAAAAGGCAATAAATTCGCAGAATAATAGTGGTATTAATAATAAAAAAATAACAAAAAATAAAGAAAGTAAAACAATCGAATAACTAAAATAAAATTAATAATCAAAACCAATTTAATAATGAAAACTAATTTAAACATGAAAAAAATCGTAATTATTTTAGCCTTAGTGCTAACGAGTACAATGGCATTTGCTCAAGATGCACCTCCAGCTGCAGCACCTGTCGCAGACGCACCAGCTAGTAAATTTACTGCTTCTGTGGATGTTGTTTTGCCTTATTTATGGAGAGGGTTTTTACTTAATTCTACAAAAAAAGTAGCATTTCAACCTTACGCATCTTATGCTTTTACAGATAAGTTGACCGTGGGTGTTTGGGGGTCAACTAATTTAACAACTGATTCAACTCCAAATAATTTGTCTTACAATGAATTCGATTGGTATGTATCGTATCAAGTTTCTCCAATTGTAAAATTGATGGTAAGTGACTATTACTATGATTATCCTACAGCTAGACACAGTTATTTTGATTATCAAAAAACAAATCAAGCATTAGATTTATCTGTATTGCTTAATTTTTCTAGCAAAGGAGTGCCATTAGATTTTCAGTGGAATACTTTAGTTGCTGGCGGGGATTATAAGAGTAATGGAAAAAGAAATTTTTCTACTTATTCAGAATTGGGGTATACATTATCAGCTAAAAGTATTGGAGTTGATTTCAGACCATTTGTGGGAGCAGTTATAAATGGTTCTGGTGCAGGTGAGGCTTATTATTTAACAGATGGATTTAAGTTTACTAATGTTGGATTAAATGTTGCTAAATCAATTAAAATTAGTAGCAGTTATAGTATTCCAGTTTTTGTTAGATATACTTACAATGAAAACGGTAATTATAATACTAGCGGAGATTTAAAGAAAAATTTTATTTCTGGAGGTATGACTTTCAAAGTCTTTTAATATTAAAAATATTTTTTTTACTGCCAAAATGCTTTTTAGTGTTTTGGCAGTTTTTTTTGTAAAAGAAAAAGACTTTTTGAAAGAATCAAAAAGTCTTTTTTATTGTACTCCATAAAGAAAACTATTGCTTCATATAAATATTATAAATAGTATTGATGGTTTTTTCATCTAAAACACTATCAACTTCAGTTTGAATATAATGAAGTTTGAAGGCTGAGATAGCCGAAGGAAGATTTTTAGTATTATATCCTATGATTCGCAATGCTTGTTCCACATTGAAGTTAGCTGGTGCAAGTTCCAAAACTTGATCTGGCCAAATACCAAAACCATTTAAAGCTAAAATTTTCCAAGGGAATAACTTACTTGGATCTGTTTTTCGACTTGGCGCAATGTCTGAATGACCAATTATGTTTTGAGTTGGAATATTATAATCTTTTTTAAGTTTTGTTAGCAAAGCCAAAAGACTTATGATTTGCTTGTCAGAAAAAGGTTCAATGCCATTATTGTCTAATTCGATTCCTATTGATGCCGAATTAATATCAGTATTTTTACCCCAAGAAGCAGTTCCTCCATGCCAAGCTCTGAGGTAATCATTTACCATTTGAACCACCCTGCCATCATCAGCAATTACATAATGAGAGCTCACCTGAGTTTTTGCAACTGTGAAGGTTTTTAATGTTTGAGCTAACGAATCTTGGGCAGTATGATGAATAATAATAAAATTTGGTTTTCTAAGATTGAAGTTTACAGCACTAATCCATTCAGTACTAATGCCATTTTGTAAAGCAATAGGTGCTTTTATGGATAGAGTATCCTTGTAAAGAATTAGAGGGTCAATAGGAGCCAGTTCAGGAGTTGGCAAAATAGTAGTACTGCTGGTTTCCAACTTTGCCGATTCCATATTTGAAATCGTTTTTTTATAATCATGAAGCTGCTCTTTATATGATTTTTCGCTTGCTTTATATGGATT
The DNA here is from genome assembly GCF_015277675.1 of Flavobacterium soyangense. Lineage (GTDB taxonomy): Bacteria > Bacteroidota > Bacteroidia > Flavobacteriales > Flavobacteriaceae > Flavobacterium > Flavobacterium soyangense. The sequence goes on along the minus strand of NZ_JADHEC010000020.1, from coordinate 39,923 downwards.
TGTTGAGCAGGAAGTCATGATAATTGCTATTATCAGGAAATAAAAAAAGGATGTAGAAAAATGTTTCATACCGTTTAATCGTAGGTGACTTTTTGAAAAAGGAATTATTTCTTTTTTTCTTTAGATTTTGATTTTTTAGGATTCTTTCTATCTTCTTTAAAAGCGAGGTATTTTTCTTTTTGAACTGTATTCAAAAAATTCATTATCTGTCTGTCTGTATTTTCTGAAAGAGCTTGAAAATCTTTCAGTTGTTCCTCTTGAGTAGTATCTTGCTTTAGAATTCTACCTTGTGTGTTGAGACTTTCTATTAGGACATTTGATATGGCTATTACTTGAAGTTCGTCAAGTTCAACGGCAGGTTTCATGTCTTCCAATACTTTAGCTACAGTTACTTCTGCAGGGATTTCTTTTGGTTTTTCGGGTTCACTTCTTTGGTTTATCCCTCCGCCACTTCCATATCCATTTCCTCCGTAACCATTGCCATATCCATTGCCACCGTATCTATTACCACCGTATCCACTATTTCCATATTGTGCAGAAATTGTTGTAATTGATAATAGCATAAATATGCTTGCTAAAAATGTTTTTGTAGTTTTCATATTTAGAATATTAAAATTGTAAATTTAAACAGGTTCTGCGAATAAATCAAATTCAGTTGCATCAGTAATTTTTACCATTACAAATTCTCCAGTTTTCACATAATGTTTTGAAGCTTCTATAAGTACTTCATTGTCAACATCTGGACTGTCGAATTCTGTTCTTCCCACAAAATGCTCACCTTCTTTTCTGTCGATAATGCAACGAAAGGTTTTGCCGATTTTTTCTTGGTTTAAATCCCAAGAAATTTGAGATTGAATTTCCATAATTTCGTTGGCACGATCTTGTTTCACATCTTCGGGAACATCGTCAACCAAATCATAAGCACCTGTATTTTCTTCGTGAGAATAGGTAAAACAGCCCAGCCGCTCGAATTTCATTTCCTGAACCCAGTCTCTCAAAATTTCAAAATCTTCTTGAGTCTCGCCAGGATAACCCACAATTAATGTGGTTCTAATGGTCATTCCGGGAACAGCTTTGCGAAATTCTTGCAATAATTTAGTCGTTTTTTCTTTCGTAGTTCCTCGTTTCATTGATTTCAAAATAGAATCTGAAATGTGTTGCAACGGAATATCGATATAATTGCAAATCTTTGGTTCGCGCTTCATAATTTCCAAAACATCCATCGGGAAACCACTAGGGAATGCGTAATGCAAACGAATCCATTCGATTCCTTCCACTTTTACCAAAGCCTCTAATAGTTCGCCAAGATTCCGTTTTTTGTAAATATCCAAACCGTAATACGTCAAATCCTGCGCAATCAATATTAATTCTTTCACACCGTTTTTAGCCAAACCTTCGGCTTCTCTTACCAGTTTTTCGATGGTTTGTGAAACGTGTTTGCCTCTCATTAATGGAATAGCGCAAAAACTGCAAGGTCTGTCGCAACCTTCGGCAATTTTTAAATAAGCATAGTTTTTTGGAGTCGTAGTCAAACGTTCACCAAGTAATTCGTGTTTATAATCAGCTCCCAAAGCTTTTAACAATGCAGGTAATTCTGTTGTGCCAAAGAATTGATCAACATTTGGGATTTCTTTTTCTAAATCAGGCCTGTAACGTTCAGATAAACAACCGGTAACAAAGACTTTGTCGACTAAACCGCGTTCTTTTTTGTCTGCATATTCAAGAATCATATTTACTGATTCTGCCTTGGCATTGTCAATGAATCCACAGGTATTGATAACAACAATATTTCCTTCTTCTTCGTGTACAACGTCTTTTCCGCTGGCTTTTAGTTGCCCCATTAGGACTTCGCTATCATACACATTTTTTGAACACCCAAGGGTGATCACGTTGATTTTATTCTTTTTTAAAGACTTGGTTCTCATAGATTTATATTCCCGATATTTTGAGAAGTTGGCAAAATTACGATTTTTATTTTTAGGAGCATAAATCTTTGGTTATTTATGAACTTTCGAAATCAAAAAACCACTTCAATAAATGAAATGGTTTTCTATTAATTTTTTTAAGTTTATTGTTTAAAAGGCTATATTTCAAATAACAAAGTCATTGAGAAGTTGTTGTTTTTTGTGTTGAGATGTGCGCCATCGGTAAAACCTTGATTAAAAAAACCTTGGTGCGAATCCCGATGTGCACGAGAATATGAAAAATCTAATTTGAACATACCAAAATTATAACCTAAACCTGCAGAAAAACTATTTAAATCACCAATAGTTGTTTTGTTTTTGTATGGACTTTCTTCAAAACGATATCCGCCTCTAAGGCTCCATTCCTTGATTTTATATTCACCACCTATTCGCAATTCTCCTGATGTGGATAGAATATTACTGATTTGGTTGTTCACGTCTCTAAAATAAGGATCGTTTGCTGGTCTAAAACTTGTGTTTCCATAATCTTTTATGGAGTAATCAATACTTATTAATCCGGTTTTTCCAAAGACGTAGGCAAAACTTCCTGTAAACTTCCCTGGAGTATCTAATTGATAAGGAGCATAGTAATTTACAATATTCGGATCAACTATATCAGGTGGTAATACTTCAATTGTATTGGCACTCACGGCAACTAGTTTTTGCGAAAACTCATCACTCAAATTATACCACACAGGCGAATCATATGCTAATCCTAAACGGATTTCATTCGTGACTTTTGCAATGGCGCCTATTTGAAATGAAAATCCTGTGCCGTAGGTGTGTAAGTTATTATCAAAGCGCAAATTTTTTACGGTATAATCAGCGTTCACAGAGTTGTTATTGTATTCATAAAAACTTGAAGATTGTGTAAAATCTGTGAAATGCGAATTTAAATTGATACCTATATACAATTTATCTTTGTACGAAGTGGCAGCATTAAAAGATAATTTCCCATTATATCCATTAGAATATACGTTGTTTTCCTGATTGTAATTACCTCCGGCAGTTACATTTGAGTTATATTGTACATTACTTGGAAGGTTAGTAGCGGGATTGATAACATACCCTTGATATCCCAAATAAGCTTGTTGACCACCATGATCCAATTCTCCATAAGAGGAGTTTTGTATAACATCTAGAGGAACACCATTCGCATAACTCACAAAATAATTGGCAACAGAATTAGTTGGATTTGTTCCTGCAGAAAATACAGAATTGTCATAATTATTCATATTTTCATAGTTGATTGCCAATGAAAACTTTTTCCAATCGCCAGATGGATTTTGGTTTTTAAAAACAAAAACACCTCCAGTTTGGTTCAAGTCAAAAGAATTTTTTGATGCTGAGGTATTCGTTCCATAATAGTTTGAATTGTTTTTTGTGTTGAAATTACTTAGTGTTATCGTAAGTTGATTATTTGCAAAAACTGCAGAACCTGCAGGATTTATATTTATGGATGATAAATCTCCACCAAGTGCTCCAAAAGCACCACTCATCGCTCTAAAACGAGCCGTTCCGCTTAAGTTATCTTGTGCATAACGTATGGCGTCAGGAATTTCTTGTGATTGAGCAACACTAAAAGTGAAACCAGCAAATAAAAGTAATATATAATTTTTCATCTTTTTTCAATTAAGGTTTTATATTTTATTTAAAAGAACGGAAAAGTAATTATCTTCTTCCGCCGCCGCCGGATGATCTTCCTCCACCTCCAGATGATCCCCCGCCATTATATCCCCCTCCAGATGATCGACTGCTACTGCTACCACTATTATAGTTTGAGTTATTATTGCTATATGAACTTGGACTATAAGATCTTGTATTGGTATAGTTAGAACTTCGGGTGTCGTTTGTATTAGTATTAGTTCTTGTTCTTGTCGAATTATAGTTAGAATTATTTTGATTCTGCGTATAATCTCTTGTCATAAATGAGGAACTGCTTCTAGTTGCGCTATTGGTAGAACTTCTTCTAACATTAGAATAATTTGTTCCCCTAGTAGCATTGGTTTGGGTTTGAGAATATCTACCACCATTGACGCCATTTGCATAAGAAGAACCTCTTCGGCTTGAATTATAGGAGTAATTATTGTTGTAGCCATAGCTGTAATAAGGATAGTATCCACCATAGTAAGGGTAATCCCAACCATATCCATAATAAGGATATCCCCAGCCGTAACCATAATTTGGGTAACCATAACCATAACCATAATTTGGGTAACCATAACCATAACCATATCCGAAACCTATTGATATATTCCAAGGAGATGCATATACATTTACTGAAGTTTTCGATGGGTTGCTTCCCCAATCAGGATAGTCTTGGGTTGAAACTACTGTCGAGTCATTTATGGTATTATTTTCATTTTGCAAAGAGTTAAAATACTGTTTGTAATGATTGCTTGAACTGGTTTGAGTTACATTTGCGGAAGCTCCGTAGATGCCGTCATTGTTATAATAGGAACTATTTTGATAAGACCCACAAGATGTTAGCACAACACTTAAAAATCCAATCAAGGAAAAAAGTGTAGCTTTTTGGGAGGAAAAAATATTAGTTTTCATATTCAATAGGATTTTTTATTGTTGCACATTACAAAAATAGTTAGTTTTGCGGAACTATTTAGTTAAAATTATCAAAACAAAATTTGTGCCAAACTATTCAATATGAGCAAGAACCTAACCACACGAGAAGAAGATTATTCAAAATGGTATAACGAGCTGGTTGTAAAAGCCGATTTAGCCGAAAATTCAGGAGTTAGAGGATGTATGGTTATCAAACCTTACGGCTATGCAATTTGGGAAAAAATGCAAGCAGAATTAGACAAAATGTTTAAAGAGACAGGGCATCAAAATGCCTATTTCCCTTTGTTTGTTCCAAAAAGTATGTTTGAAGCCGAAGAAAAAAATGCAGAAGGCTTCGCTAAAGAATGTGCTATTGTTACTCATTATAGATTAAAAAATGACCCTGTAAATCCGGGAAAATTAATGGTAGATCCTAATGCAAAATTAGAAGAAGAATTAATTGTTCGTCCTACAAGCGAAGCCATAATTTGGTCCACTTATAAAGGATGGGTTCAATCCTATAGAGATTTACCTTTATTAATTAACCAATGGGCAAATGTTGTTCGATGGGAAATGAGAACACGATTGTTTCTTAGAACGGCTGAGTTTCTATGGCAAGAAGGTCACACGGCTCACGCTACAAGAAGTGAAGCTATTGAGGAATCTGAAAAGATGATGAATGTATATGCTGATTTTGCCGAGAATTTTATGGCAATTCCAGTTATTAAGGGTTTAAAAACTGAAACCGAACGTTTTGCAGGAGCTGATGAAACGTATTGCATCGAAGCCTTAATGCAGGATGGCAAAGCATTGCAAGCTGGAACTTCACACTTTTTAGGGCAAAATTTCGCAAAAGCTTTTGATGTGAAATTTGCCAATGCCGAAGGGAAACAGGAATATGTTTGGGGGACTTCTTGGGGAGTTTCCACCAGATTAATGGGTGCATTGGTTATGACTCACTCAGATGATAAAGGATTAGTTTTGCCTCCGTCTTTGGCACCTATTCAAGTGGTTATTGTTCCTATTTATAAAACAGAGGAACAATTAGAAGAAATCTCTGTTGTCGTGAATGGATTAACAACGGAATTAAAAAAACTTAATATTTCTGTGAAATTTGATAATAGAACAACTCAAAAACCAGGGTTTAAGTTTGCTGAATGGGAATTAAAAGGTGTTCCTGTTCGAATTGCAGTAGGGCCAAAGGATATAGAAAATGGAACTTTTGAGGTTGCAAGACGCGATAATTTGTCTAAAGAGATTGTTTCTAAGGATGGAATTGCGATTTATATTAAAAATCTATTGGAACAAATTCAAACCGATTTATTCAATAAAGCTTTAGATTATCGCGATACCCATATTACAGAAGTGAATAGTTTTGAGGAGTTTAAAGAGGTTCTTGATGGCAAAGGAGGGTTTGTTTCTGCACATTGGGACGGAACAGCTGCAACCGAAGAAGAAATTAAAAATTTGACAAAAGCAACCATTAGATGTATTCCTTTAGATAGGGTTGAAGAGTCTGGAAGCTGTGTGTTTACTGGTAATGCTTCATCCGGAAGAGTCTTGTTTGCTAAGGCATATTGAAAAAAATAAAAAAAATATACATCTGCTATTGTGCGAATAAAAAATAGTTGTATTTTTGCATCCGCATTACAGAAGGATGGTCCCTTCGTCTATCGGTTAGGACGCCAGGTTTTCATCCTGGTAAGAGGGGTTCGATTCCCCTAGGGACTACAAAACTCATTGATTTGAGATAATAATTAGTAACGTAGAAGAATAATGGTCCGTTCGTCTACCGGTTAGGACACTTGGTTTTCATCCAAGAAATGGGAGTTCGATTCTCCCACGGACTACAATTAGTTGTAAATAAGTTTTATAAAATAAAGATTAGTGTCTCTTGTTTTTATTTTATTAGTTAAAACCAAAGTGGTTGTGAAAACAATTGTGGGAGGTTTTTCTTTTTTAACTGATAGTTTATAACAATTAAAAAATAAAAAAAAATGGCAAATCACAAGTCCGCTTTAAAGAGAATAAGAAGTAACGAAAAAAGAAGAGTTCTAAACAGATATCAACATAAAACTACTCGTAATGCAATTAAAGCATTAAGAATAGCTACTGATAAAGTTGATGCTACTTCTAAATTGTCAAGCGTAATATCTATGATTGATAAATTAGCTAAAAAGAACATTATTCATGATAACAAAGCGTCTAATTTAAAATCTAAATTAACGAAGCACGTAGCTAAATTGTAATAATTTACAATTTTGTTATTATATATAAAGCCCTGCATTGCAGGGCTTTTTTTATGGGCTAGTCAAGTATTAAATTTTATCTTTTAAGTATTCAAGCATTTCTTTAGAAATGGGTTTTGATAAAAAATCGATTACCATTGGATATTTTTTTGATTTTTCTAAATCTTCCGGATCAATTGTTGAGGAAAGAATGATAACTTTTATTTTATTATAATCAGAATACTCTGTGGTACTAAAACTTTCCAAAAAATCCCAGCCTCCCATTACTGGCATATTTAAATCTAAAAAGATTAATTGAGGATGTTTTTTTAATTCATAATCAGAATTAGTTTGATTGAGTGTATTGAAGTATTTAAGAGCTTCTTCTCCGTTTTTGGCTGTAGCTATTTCTTTTGAAAACGACGCCTTGGTAATGACCATTTTGCATAACATAAGAGTTATGGGGTCGTCATCAATGCATAAAACTGTTTCTAACATTTTATCTATTTTTAAACGTTAATGTAAATGTAGTTCCAATATCAACTTTACTTTCTATACCAATAGTTCCTCCCATTGTTTCCACTTGGGATTTTACAAGATATAACCCTAATCCTTTGCTGTCAGGATAATCATGAAATCTTTGATAAAGGCCAAAAATTTTATCTCTATTCCTTTCCAAGTCGATACCAATTCCATTATCTTTAAAAATCAATACAACATCGTGATCTAATTGCTTGGCTGTTATATTTATTTTTAATTTTCGGGTTTCAGATTTGTATTTTATGGCATTTGTCAATAGGTTTAATAAAATACTCTCTAAATAAGACTTGTTTGTGTTTAAAAATGAAACTTGTTCAAAATCAAATTTTATTATGGGTTTGTGTGTGCCAATTAGAAACTCAAGTTGACTAAAAACGTCTTCAAAAATGTCTTTTAGCATCAGATTCTCCTTTTCAATTGAAGGATTGTCTTTAATGATTATTACTTTTACCAAGTCATTAATTGTGTCGTTTAATAAATGAGTAGATTTATTGAACCCATCCAAAATTTCTTTTAGTTCTGGATTTTTTATGGGAATATCATTAATTAAATTCAGTAGCCCAGTTAAGTTTGATAATGGTGCTCTAAGATTGTGTGAAGTAATATAGGAAAATTGTTGTAAATCTTTATTGTTTTGAGTTAGTTCCTTGATTAGCTGCTCTTTTTCAACTTCTTGTTTTTTATCTTCTGAAATGTCTCTTTGTATCGAAACCCAATGCGATAATTCTCCGTCTGAATCAGAAACAGGCAACATTGAGAAGTTTACCCAATATTCATCTTTGTTTTTTTTGTAACTAAGAGTTTCTACTTGACATTCTTCTTTGTTTTTTATGGCGTCAATTAGTTTTTTATATTCAAGGCTATCAGAATTTGGACCCTTAAAAATATTTGGTGATTTTCCTATAATTTCATCAGAATTGTATCCTGAAGTAACTGTAAATGCTGGATTTACATATACAATATTAGGTATTTTTCCCTCATTTAAATCGGCTTCAGTAATAATCACAGAATCTTTGGTGTGAGTAATTACGGTTTCTAAGAGCTTAAGTCGTTGTTCTTCTTCTTTCTGTTTAGTTATATCTTGGATTGCTCCAATCATTCTCAAGGATTTACCATTTTCATCCTTTAAGATAAATCCCCTATCTAGAACATATTTATAAGAACCATCGGCGCATTTAAATCGATATTGATCTTGCCATTTTTCTGTTTTTTGTTCTATAAAAGAATATAGTTTTATTGACATTTTGATACTGTCCTCAGGATGAATATTATCAAACCACCATTTTGAACTTTCCCCTACCTGATCTTGTTTATAACCAAAAACATTTTCTATTCCCTTGTTCCAGGTCATTCTGTCTTCCTGAATTTTCCAGTCCCAAATGGTATCGCTCGTTGCTTTTGATACAATATCATACCTTTCATTTGACTCCTTAATTTCATTATTTGTATTCTTTAACTTTTTAAAAATTTCAGAATTTTTGATGTCATTTTTGTTTAAAAAATATTTAAGAATTATTCCGGAAAGTAGTATAAATATGGCGTTATTTATAAAGCTGAATGAATGATGATGTACCGGTGGAATGTGTTTTAATACTTCACGATAAATAACCGCCAAAAATATGGATACAAGTATATAAATTATGGTTATTTGATTGGTCTTGTTTTTCATTATTCAAATATAATTAAATTATTAGGTAATTAATAAAAATCAATTAAAACTTATTTTGTAAAATTTCATGAATGCTATTTTGTTAACAAATTGCAAACAATTACATAAAGATTTTTTATATGAAAATAAAGTGTACCTTTGCAACCTTAAAAAAAATCAGATGGAAGCTATTAGAAACATTGCAATTATTGCCCACGTCGATCACGGTAAAACCACTTTGGTTGATAAAATCATGTATCACTGTCAATTATTTCGTGACAACGAAAATACCGGTGACTTAATTCTTGATAACAACGACTTGGAACGTGAAAGAGGGATTACAATTACTTCTAAAAATGTTTCAGTAGTATACAAAGGAACAAAAATCAATATTATTGACACTCCTGGTCACGCTGATTTTGGTGGAGAAGTTGAAAGAGTACTTAATATGGCTGACGGAGTTTGTCTATTAGTAGATGCTTTCGAAGGGCCAATGCCACAAACACGTTTTGTACTGCAAAAAGCACTTGATCTTGGTTTGAAACCTTGTGTTGTTATTAATAAAGTGGATAAAGAAAATTGTACTCCTGAAGAAGTTCATGAAAAAGTTTTCGATTTAATGTTCGAATTAGGAGCAGAAGAGTGGCAGTTGGATTTTCCAACAGTTTACGGCTCGGCCAAAAATAACTGGATGTCTGATCATTGGGAAAACGTAACTGATAATGTTGAGGCATTGTTAGATATGGTTATTGAAAATGTTCCAGCTCCAAAAGTATCTGAAGGAACTCCACAAATGTTGATTACTTCATTAGACTTCTCAGCATTTACTGGTCGTATCGCTATTGGTCGCCTTGAAAGAGGTGTTTTAAAAGAAGGTATGCCAATCTCTTTGTGCAAAAGAGAGGGTGTAATCGTAAAATCACGTATTAAAGAATTACACACTTTTGAAGGATTAGGTCGTAAAAAAGTGCAAGAAGTTATTGCTGGAGATATTTGTGCAATTGTTGGTGTTGAAGGTTTTGAAATTGGAGATACAATCGCTGATTTTGAGAATCCGGAAGCTTTACAAACTATTTCTATTGATGAGCCTACAATGAGTATGTTGTTCACCATTAATGACTCTCCTTTCTTCGGTAAAGAAGGTAAATTTGTAACTTCTCGCCATATTAGAGAACGTTTGACAAAAGAATTAGAGAAAAACTTAGCAATGAAGTTAGGTGAAACTGATTCTGCCGATAAATTTATGGTTTTTGGTCGTGGTGTACTTCACTTATCTGTTCTTATCGAAACAATGAGAAGAGAAGGTTACGAAATGCAAATTGGTCAACCACAAGTTATTATCAAAGAAATTGACGGTAAAAAATGTGAGCCAATTGAAGAATTAACAATCGACTTACCGGAAAATCTTTCTGGTAGAGCGGTAGAATTTGTTACTATCCGAAAAGGTGAAATGCTTTCTATGGAAACTAAAGGTGACCGTATGATTGTAAAATTCAATATTCCATCTCGTGGAATTATTGGATTGCGAAATCAATTGTTAACTGCTACAGCCGGTGAGGCTATTATGGCACATCGTTTTATAGGATATGAACCTTATAAAGGAGAAATTTCTGGACGTAACAAAGGTTCATTAATCTCAATGGAAAAAGGAAAAGCAATTCCTTATTCTATCGATAAATTGCAAGATCGTGGTAAATTCTTCGTTGAGCCAAATGCTGAAATCTATGAAGGTCAAGTAATTGGAGAAAATTCTCGTGCAGACGATATGTGTGTGAACGTGACTAAAGAGAAAAAACAATCTAATGTTCGTTCTTCTGGAAATGACGAAAAAGCAAGGATTATTCCTCCGATTATTTTCTCATTAGAAGAAGCTTTAGAGTACATTCAAAAAGATGAATATGTTGAGGTAACTCCAAAATCTATTCGTTTGAGAAAAATTTATTTGACAGAAACAGACAGAAAAAGATTTAAAATCTAATTCTATATTTTATAATAAAAAAGCCATTCTGAAGAATGGCTTTTTTTATGCGTTTTAGTTCTGTAAATACTTATTCCGAAAAAAGCTGGTCTGATTCAATAATTTAGCCACAAGGAAAAGATTTAAAGGAATTTTTGAGCAAATTTTAAGGAACACAGATGAATTATAAAAAAAAATGATTTATCTTTTTAATGAAAAATGGCCTCTTATTATTTTTCCGTCACCAGAGTTTAAATTGAACCAGTAATCTGTGGCGGGCATTTCATTTCCAATGTAGGTTCCATCCCATCCGGAATTCTTTGAGTCAAGTTGCTTTAATAATTTACCATAGCGGTCAAAAATGGTTATTGTTGCCTTCGGAAACAAATCAAAGATTTTAATTTTCCAAATATCGTTGTATCCATCACCATTTGGGGTAAAAAATTGGGGGTAATCAAGAATGTCCACGAGATACGTTAAGTATTCGCAATTGTTTAAATCTCGAATGTAGGCGGTATAATTTCCAATTGCTAAATTTGTAAATAAAGGGGAAACTTGGTAATTGGTTCCGTCCAATGAAAATTCATAAGAACCTCCGGTATCTGGAGGGATTAATTGGACTGAATTTCCATCACCGGAAAAATCATTTACAACTGGAGGAGTTAAAGGAAGTGCTGATGGCGTGCTTACCATAGTTTTTAACGTTATTTTAGCGGTCTCGATACAGCCATAAGTTTTACTTGTCAGTTTTGCAAATACAGTTACATCGTTTGAGGTTGTCTTGGGAAAAGAGACAGGATTTAAGATTGGTTTTGATAAAATAGTTCCCGTTTGTGTTTCAAAATAATCAATTTTAGCCAGGCTTGGATTGTTATTTTTAATGGTGGCTTCGGCTTTGGTTAAATCAAAAAATGCAGTATCAGATAATTTAGTGACACATTTTATTAAAGTGGCATCGTTAAGTTTTATTTCGGGAGCAAATTCTATCTTAATTGTTCCAGTTGCGATACATCCAGCACCTAAATCTACTTCTACTTTGTATGTACCTGAATCAACTGCGTTGTAGGATGGGAATGTTTCTCCAGAAATTGGAGTAAGCGAGCTATCTTTAAACCATTTATAAATATAGGCGGGTGATAATTGGGTGTCAATTGTATATCTGTCACCAAAACATATAGGATTATTTGTAATTAATCGATCTGGACCCAAGTCTATTTTTGGAGAAAAGCTTCCTGCTTGCAAAAATACTGCTGAGTCATAATCTTTGGTAACATCGTCGGAAATTACCAATTTTATGTGATAGGTTTTTCCCACTACCACATTGGTTTGTGCATTCATTACAATAGTTTGTCCTGCGTAGTTTATTGGGCTGGTATTGGTTGGTGAAGTATTGGAGCTTCCAAAATAGTTTTCATTTTTTGCAGGGCAACTTTTTAAATTTCCAAAACTGTCTGTAAAACTTATTGCTTGGTGAATGCTTGTGGAAGATACAGGAGTTGTTGAGGCTGGAATTACAGCTAAGTTTTGATAATTTGCGGAACCCCCTTTTTCTTTAATTAGAAAAGCAAAACCATCAGAAAATCTACAGGGAAAATCATCCTGATATTCATTTGACGCAAAAATATAATTAAAGCTCAAGAAACTGGTCAAGGGTATGAAATCAAACTCCAAAGACGTTGCATTGATAGTAGTGGTAATGTTTAATGCCTTATTTAAATCGGCATCGCCTAACCAAGAAGTGCTTCCTTGCCCTTGATTTCTAACAAATGGCCCTATTGAATTTTTGCTACTCCAAGTGCTTAAGACTATTCCATCTTCAAGAGGAAAGCTACTTCCGTTTTTAGTAAACTCGCCATAACTATTATATCCAGAAGTGTAAATATCGCCACTTACGGAAAAATTAGTGAAGTTGGCGCAAGCACTGTTTACCAATTTTTCGACAAGTTGTTGGACTGTTTTAGTGTCATCAACAGTAATATTTTGTGCAGATACGATAAGTGTATTGCAACATATAAATGCGAAAAATATAATTGTTTGTTCCCATTTCATAGTATTACAAATATAATATAAATGAATGTTTTTTAAAAACTATTAAATATTGACTTTAATGATATAGAGAATTCAGGTTTTTCAATAATAAAAAGGTAGTTATTTTATAGCTTAAGTTTGAATTAACAAACGATATTAATGTAAATTTGTATCAAATGTTTTCAAAATGAGCGAAGAACCAATAATGGTTTTTAAGAAACCTACTTATCCTATAAATAATTCATTATTAGATTATTTAGAGCGTTTTGACCGTATATCCAAAGTAGCAATTTCGTATGATGATTTATTGCGGTTTTCGGGCTCTGTAACGGTATATGATAAACAAAATCAGGATACATTATGGATTCGAGTATATTATAATGAATACGAAAGAATGGAAATAGATTTAGTATTAAAAAAAATCTATTCTCTTTTGCTTTCTGATGGGAATTTAAACATAATTAAATTTTTGAATGTCGATTCAATCGACTACTGTACTTTTGGAAACTCAAAACCTTTTAGAATTAAAGTTAGAAATATTCTAAACGATAATTATACTCACTTTTATGTAAAAAAAGCGGATGCTTCCAGAGTTTATGGACTTGAATTAGAGCATATTCTGTCTCCTGATAAAATAAATTTTTTGGTTTATAATGATACTTTAATTGAAGAGCATATTATCGGAATTCCAGGAGATGTTTTTATTAATAAGCTTTTAAAGGATTGTACCGAAACAGAAAAATCTCAAATTGCAAAAGAATTTGTGAAGTTCAATGAGCGCAGCATGATTCGATTACTTGGAGACATGAGAGCTTATAATTATGTGATTGTTCCAAGTCATGACTTTGATCAGGTTGTGTACAAAATTCGCCCTATCGATTTTGACCAGCAATGTTACGAAGGAAATTTCAAAGTGTATCGACCACAATTTTTTAAGGAAAATTATCCAATGGTAAAATTGGTCAAAGATAAACTTCAGAATAGTTCAATAGAGCAATATAAAGATGAAGAAAGAGCAGTTTTAGCCAAAAGAATTTTTTCGGCGGAATACCGTATCAAAAAATTATTGCAAATTATGGGCAATGATGTCATTGCTCCAGTGGAACATATAGAACAGCTAAAATTAGAAATGTTTAATTACACTCATGATGTTAACTTTAAAAGAGCAAAATCTATGGGTAATGTTTTAAGCTCTGCGTTCGATTTTGTTACTCGGAATTATAAATCCATCAATATTTTTAAATAGTATTCAAAATACTATAAAGGCAAATCAATCTCCGAAATTCGTGCAATACGTTTCCTATTCACAGTTTGTTTTAACATTAATAGGCTTTTTATAAGTAGTAGTAATAACATCTTTTTAGGGGCTTTAGGGATGAGATTCTTAAATGGAGAAGTGTTTTTTTATGTATAGACTGTTTAATGTTTCATTAATGTCTTTGAGCTCGGGAGTCAAAAATGTTTTATGGCCTTTAAGGTCATTTGTCAATTCTAAACCACATACGGAACATTTATATTCCCGGAAGTGATTTGTTACATTTCTGGTGGTGATAATTTTATGTCCGAAAAAAGAACACAAAATTTTACTGGAGAGATTTTTTTCTCTGATTTTGATAGTGTTCATATTAAGTTTATTATGATTTGGGATAGTAAATATAGATTATTACCGTTTAAAATGCAAATAAAATCGACTAAGCACACAGTACTGTTAAAATTGCATAAAAAAACTTACAAATAGGTATTTAAAAATAAATATTTTGGTAAAATTCTGAGTATGATCAATCATAAAAATGGAAATCCCCAATTATTTTACTAATTGAGGATTTAATTATATATTATTTTGACAAAAATATTCTTTGAATAGCAAATTAGTTTTTCACTTCTTTATTGAAATAAACTAAGTAATAATACATTTGTTTCTCCTCGTCCCAGCCTTTTTCTACATATTTTTCGGCACTTTCCGGGTTGATGAAATCCATTTTTATTTGAATATTCGTGTCAAGACTGATAATGTTTTTGATGGATTTTCTGGCATCAGAAACAGCCGCATTGGCAATTGGGAAAGATGTAACGTCTTCGATGCTATATTTTTCGCCTTTATCAACTTTGTAGTTTTTAAACTCAGGAAGTAAATCTGGATTATCTAAAACCTCGTTTAAGAAGTTGGTTTCTTCAAACTGGTCATTTTTTGCAAAATAATTTACCGACCGGTTCATAAACATTACTTCTTCTTTTTTGTCTTCGGCGGGAAAAACGACATCTTTGGCAAAACCTTGGCAAAATTTCAAGTATTTTTTGGTAATAAAATTCTCGTCTTCAAAAGCATCGACCGAAAGGAAATGTTCTAACCAATAACGTGCATCATAACGATTGCTGTCGACGGTCAGAATCTTATAGCCTTCTTCTTTTTTATAATTAAAAATCAAACAGCCTTTGTCCAATTTGCTGAGGTTGATACCGTGTTGTAAAATCATTTCCAGGTTGGTGTCCTTTTCTTCAAACTGCAAAAAATCAGATTGTAATTCACTTTTAAAAATTCCAATAGCATCTACTACATTGTTGTCGATATTTACATTAGTCAAATGTGCTACATAAACTTCTCCGTTTTTGATGTGCGGGTGATTAGATTGCTCAAATAAATGAGTTGTGATTTTCTTGGAAACTTCGTGTAAACTGTTCGGATTTTCGAATATTTCAGTTGCGAATTTAAACATATCATTGTAATCTAAATCAACTTCGTGGGCAAACTGAAAGTAGTTTTCCTCTTTATCTCTAAAAGGTTTAAAGAAATATTCTTTTATCAAAGGCACAATTTCATCGTTTAAATTAATGGATTGTTCTGATAAGAAAATAGCCTCGTTACGGCTTTTGTTTCCAACTCTGTGAATTGATAAAGTTTCAATATGAGTATTAAATAAGTTGATCATTTTTTTTTATTTTTTAGAAGAAAAAACCAAGATTAAAGACAGAACTAATGTCTCAAATCTTGGTTCTAAATTAATATTTTTATTTTGTCTCTGGTTTTTACTAGTTCCAATTTTCTTCAAAACCATAGTCTTCAAAACTATCGTCTCCTTCAAACATGTCAAGATCTTCCTCGTCGAG
Organism: Flavobacterium soyangense; assembly: GCF_015277675.1. GTDB lineage: Bacteria > Bacteroidota > Bacteroidia > Flavobacteriales > Flavobacteriaceae > Flavobacterium > Flavobacterium soyangense. The sequence goes on along the minus strand of NZ_JADHEC010000020.1, from coordinate 23,894 downwards.
GTCATCTTCAAATTCGTTATAATTTTCCTCTTCATCATCAGCAATGAAATGTTTTTCCATTGCTTCGGCGGGCATTTCACCAACTGAGAAAATAGTTTCAGGATAGGTATTTCCAGCAGAAATTTCTTCTACAGCGGCCAGTTCTACAAGAAAAGTCCACATATTGATAAAATCATAAACATAAATTATTTTGGTATTTTCTGTATCCAAAATGTCCGAAAGCAAGTAATCGCTCATTGTTTTTTGTTCGCCTGGAACGTCACCGGAATCAAACATTGGAATTTCATCTTCCTGATTCCAAGTGTCATCACAAGTGTAAAAAGAAGCTACTTCCATCCCGTCAAATCCAAAAGAGTTGAAAATAGCATTGTGAAAATCTTCTAAGGTATCGTCGGCAAGTATTGCAATATCTCTAAAAATGTCCTCTTCGGCATCGAGAATTACTCTAAATTTATAAACCATAATTTTGTTTTATTGAAAGGGTAAAGGTAAAATATAATTTTAGATTTTAGATTTTAGATTTCAGATTTGTTGAAATTTTTTTGGTTATTGTAATTATGGATTCAGTTTCTTAATCACTTTCGCAGGGTTTCCAACTACCAATGAATTATCGGGAATGTCTTTCGTTACTATTGAACCTGCTCCAATTACGCAGCCCTTTCCGATAGTAATTCCAGGAAGTATAATGGAGTTACCACCAATCCAACAATCGTCTCCTATAGAAATGGGTAACGCATTTTCAAGTGTTTTTCTTAACTCTGCTTCTAAAGGATGATTTGCAGTATACAATTGAACTCCCGGCGCAAAAAAAACATTCGAACCGATTTTTACGGGAGCACAGTCTAAAACAACACAATTTACATTAAAATAAACATTATCACCACAAACAATATTGTAACCATAATCACAATGAAAAGGCGGTTCGATGTAAAGATTTGCACCAGCATTAGGGATTAATTCGGTTATAATTTCTTTTGCTTTTTTGGTCAAGCGGTATTCAGTTACATTCAATCTGTGGAGTAAAATTTTCGCTCTTCGACGTTCTTTTACGAGAATTGGATTACCAGCTAAATAATATTCTCCGGCAATCATTTTTTCTTTTTCGGTTTTCATAAAATAACTTGTTTGTCGTAAATATAAAAGAAATCAAGCAAAGGATGCAATTCATCCTCAAAATTCCACAGTTCGGTGAACTAATATTCTAAGACTCTAATTGTAGCAATACATTTGCTGCATCAAAATCTAATACTATGAAATCATTTTTGTCCATTACCATTTTCTTTTTCACTCTAATTTCATTTTCTCAAACCACAATTTCCGGGAAAATAGTAGACGAAAAAAACAAACCAATTCCTAATGCAAATATTTATATTTATGGATCCTATGATGGCGCAACATCAAATAATACAGGCGATTTTAGTTTTGCAACTACAGCCGAAGGAAACCAAACGTTGATCATTAGCGCTTTGTCTTTTGAAATTAAAAAGCTTGAAATTGTCATGAATAAATATCAAAGTCAAACCTTAGTTTTAAAACGTATTGCAACCGAACTAAACGAAGTTTTAATTACGGCAGGAACAATAGAATCTGGCGGAAAATCTAGGGTCTCTGTTTTAAAGCCGCTGGACATACTGACAACGGCAGGAAATCCGGGTGATATTGTTTCGGCTTTTAAAACATTACCGGGAACACAAATTGTTGGCGAAAGCGGAAAACTTTTTGTTCGAGGTGGAGAAGCAAACGAAACCCAAACCTTTATTGATGGGATTCGAGTGGCACAACCGTATCTCCAGACAGCGAATAATGTGCCTACAAGAAGTACTTTTTCGCCTTTGCTTTTTAAAGGAACTAGTTTTTCTACTGGCGGTTATTCAGCAGAATATGGCGAAGCGCTTTCGAGTATTTTAGTGATGAATACCATTGATGAACCTGATTTAGAAAAAACGGATGTTGGTGTTATGACCGTTGGATTGGGACTTGGAAATACTCAAAAATGGAAAAGCAATTCCTTGAGCGTGAATACTAGCTATATCAATTTGCAACCTTATCAATCGTTGTTGCCTGACAATATTGAATGGATAAAACCTTATGAATCTATTGGTGGAGAAACCGTTTTTAGACAAAAATTAGATAGAGGGTTGCTTAAATTTTACGCTTCCTATACAGCAGCCAATTTCGATTTGAAGCAAGATGATGTTAATTATCCAAACAAATTGCGTACCCAAAACAAGAACAATAATTTATATTCCAACCTTTCCTATAAAGGTGGTTTTGGAACTAATTGGAACATTTTTGCCGGAATTAGCTTTGCTAAAAGTAGTAATAAAGGGATTTTTGATGTCTATAATTATGACTCTTCTGAAAATGCGAGTCATTTAAAACTGAAATTGACAAAACCCATTTCCGATAAAATTAAAACCAGTTTTGGAACCGATTTTTTTTACACCAATTTTTCGGAATCGATTACCAATTTCAATAGTGGATTTCATTCGAATATTCTTGCTGCCTTTTCAGAAACTGACTTCTTGTTTACCAACAATTTAATTGCGAAAGTAGGTTTCCGATTTTCAAAAAACTATTTGTTAGACGAAAGTTCTATTGCTCCAAGATTGGCTTTAGCGTATAAACTTGCTAAAAATCAGCAGTTTTCTATGGCTTACGGAACTTTCGAACAAGCACCAAAAAACGATTATCTCAAATACACCACTCATTTGCAAGATGAAAAAGCACAACATTATATTTTGAGTTATGAATTTAATAAAGACAAGCAAATTTTTAAAGCGGAAGTTTATTATAAAAGCTATGATAATTTGGTAAAATACGATACAAAATCGCCAGTTTACAATAGTAATTTCAATAACAGCGGGACAGGATATGCCAAAGGTTTAGAGTTGTTTTGGAGAGACAACAAGAATATTAAAAACTTGGAATATTGGATTTCCTATTCCTATATCGACACAAAACGAGATTATCAAAATTTTCCAAAACAGGCGACCCCAAGTTTTGTTGCTGATCATACCTTGTCTTTGGTGACTAAATATTGGATTCAAGATTGGCGTTCGCAAATTGGAGCGACTTACACTTTCAGTTCTGGAAGACCATATAATAATCCGAATGAAGCCATTTTTATGGACGGAAAAACCAAAGCATACAATAATTTAAGTGTGAATTGGGCGTACTTGATTTCGCCTCAAAAAATACTTTTTTTCTCTGTAACCAATGTGGCTGGGATCAAAAATGTTTATGGATACAATTTCGCAAACACACCCAATTCAGTAGGAATTTATGAAAGTCAAGCGATAGTTCCTACAGCGGATCGGTTCTTTTTTGTGGGTTTCTTTTGGACAATAAGCAAGGATAAAAAAACGAATCAATTGGAGAATTTATAGTTATTACAATTCATCCTCGAAATTCTACAATTCGGGAAGTATAAATTTTAAAACTGCAACAACCAATATAAATTTGTACAAGAATTAATTAACCAATTTAAAACTAGAAATTATGACAAAAATTATCATTGCATTCGTATTATTTATTACCAGTTTAGTATCAGCTCAAGGGCAATTTGAGCAAGGAATGGGGAAAGCGTTCCAACTTTGGGGAGAAGGAAAAAATACCGAGGCATCGGCAATATTCGAAAGAATTGCGGCTGCCGAAAAAACTTCTTGGTTGCCAAATTATTACGTTGCTTTGGTAAACACAACATCGGCTTTTGGGACAAAAGATGCAGCACAAATAGACTTATTGTTGGCCAAAGCTCAAAATGCATTAGATATTGAATTGATAAAAAATCCTAACAATGCTGAACTTTTGGTTGTTCAAGCTATGATTAATACTGCCTGGATTGCTTTTGATCCAATGACCAACGGACCAAAATTATCAGGAACCGTTATGGGATTATATGGTAAAGCTGAGGCAATAGCACCAGAAAACCCAAGAGTTATCTTTGAAAAAGCTGAATTTGAAATAGGTGGTGCCAAATTTTGGGGAACAGATACCAAACCAATGTGTGCTCAAATTGAAAAAGCTATCGGACTTTTTGCTACTTTTAAACCTGAAACACCATTTTCTCCAAAATGGGGATTGGATAGGGCAAAAATTGCTTTAAAAAACTGTAAATAAATTTAGATTAAACTAGAACAATGAATCGATTTATAAAAGAATTACCTCGAAACCTCATACTTGGAGTTGTGATATTTTTTGTGTTACTGCTTTTGAATGCTGTTTTTGGAGCTAAAATCGAGTTTAATCGAGAGCTTGCGTTTGCATTTGGACAGACCATGTTGTATACTTTGTCTCTTTCTTATGCTAATTCATCGGTTTTTTGCTATATGGATGCCTATTTTGGAAAAGATAATTTCTCGTTAAAACGTTTGGTTTTTGGATTTCTTGGTTCTTTTTTTATATCCATTTTGGTCGTTTTTTTATTGCGAATTTTTCAAGAAGTTATCGTTAATGCTAAAACTTTTGAAGATTATTTAGCACACGAAACACCTAATTATTATGTGGTTTCAACATTAATTACGTTTGTTGTTAGTTTGGTCTTTTATGCCATTAATTTTTATAAATCCTATCAGGAAAATAAAGTAAAAGAACAAAAAATCATTGCAGGAACAGCTTCGGCAAAGTTCGAAAGTCTTAAAAACCAAATCGACCCGCATTTTCTCTTCAATAGTTTAAATGTTTTAAGTTCTTTGATTGAAGAAAATCCTGAAAACGCACAGAAATTCACTACTTCATTGTCCAAGATTTACCGTTATGTTTTAGAACAAAAAGACAAAGAATTAGTTTCGGTTGAGGAAGAATTGGCTTTCGCCAAAACCTATATGAATTTGTTGAAAATGCGTTTCGAAAATAGTCTGTTTTATGAATTACCAGCAACTGTAAATATTCCGGAGGCTAAGGTTGTGCCACTTTCGTTGCAATTATTGTTAGAAAACACAGTCAAACACAATGTGGTTAGCGAACAAAGACCCTTGCACATTAGGATTTTTATCGAAAAGGATTATTTAGTAACTGAAAATGATTTTCAAAAAAAAGAAGTATTGCAGGACAGAAAAGGGGTAGGCTTGCAAAATATTATCAATCGTTACGGAATCATTACCAACAGAAAAGTGTTGATTGAACAAAACGAAAAGACATTTAGTGTCAAAATCCCAATTTTAACAAAACAAATTGCAGTTATGGAAACAACTGCAAATTATAGCGAAAACACGGTTTATTACAGAGCCAAAAAACGAGTAAACCAACTCAAAGGGTTTTACGGGAGCTTAATTTCTTATTGCATAGTAATTCCAATTTTAATTTTTATAAACCTTCGGTTTTCACCGCAATTTCAATGGTTTTGGTTCTCAGCTGCCGGTTGGGGTTTTGGATTAATCATGCATGCTTTTAAGGTTTTTGGATACAGTTCGGATTGGGAAGAACGAAAGATTCAAGAGATTTTAAATAAAGAAGATAATAAACAAACATGGAAATAATTAAGAATATAAAAAAATGAGACAATCAAGAAGAGTGTTTGACGAATATCAATCAGAATATGATAATCCAGACGGAAGATATAATTTGGCGTATAAACGAGTAAAAAGAATCAAAGGATTCTATGTTCACGCAATGGTTTATGTTCTTGTGAATTTATTTATTATCGCTTCTAGTTACACAAAAAGTTCGTTCGATGCAGGAGATTTTTTTAGATGGGAAACTTTTTCAACTGCACTATTTTGGGGAATTGGTTTAGCTGCTCATGGATTATCAGTTTTTGGCAGAAACCTGTTTTTTGGAAACAATTGGGAAGAAAGAAAAATTCAAGAATTTATGGATAAAGAAAAAAGCGAGAAATGGGAGTAAATTAATACACGCTAAAATTTCTAGAGTTCAGTTCCGAAACTTTAAATTTTTAAATCTTAAACTAAAAAATTTGACAACAATAATTATCGAAGACGAGAAACCAGCTGCAAGATTGCTTCAACGTAAACTCGAAAAGCTAGACATTAAAGTAGGAGTGATGCTTCATTCTGTAGAGGAATCAATCGAGTGGTTTTCTAAAAATGAACATCCCGATTTAATCTTTCTGGACATTCAATTATCGGATGGTTTGTCGTTCGAAATTTTCGAAAAAGTGGACATTAAAAGTGCAGTAATTTTCACAACCGCTTATGATGAATATGCTTTAAAAGCATTCAAATTAAACTCGATTGACTATCTCTTAAAACCTATTGATGAAGATGATTTAGCAGTGGCAATTTCTAAATTTAAAATGCGTTTGCCAAAACAAGAAAACAGCTTGCAATTGGATTTTGAACAAATAAAAAAAATGTTCCAAAATCCATTCGATAAAAATTTCAAAACTAGGTTTACGGTGAAAATTGGGCAGCATCTCAAAGTGATTTCAACTGAAGAAATTGAATGTTTTTTTAGCGAAAATAAGGGGACTTATATTCATACTTTCGACAATAGAAATTATTTAATAGAATATACTTTGGAGGCCTTAGAGCAAGAAATTGACTCGAAAGAATTTTTCCGGATAAGCCGGAAATTCATCATTCCCTTAAGGGCAATTAAAGAAATTGTTGTGTATTCTAACTCAAGATTAAAAGTTATTTTACCTACTTATAAAGAGGATGAAGTGATTGTAAGTAGAGAAAAAGTCCAAGAATTTAAAAATTGGATTGGATGATTTTTAATTAAACTATTAAAATAAATAAGCAGTATTAAAAACAATGGTGTTTAATAACTTATAAATTCAATATAGATTATTTCTATGGTAATTTAAGCTCTAAAAAATGACTTTCTTACGCCTATTAAGACAAAAATTAACGAGGAATAAATAATAAAAAAAGGAACGATATATTCTATCAGATTCATTGGAAGCATAACGGCAATAATCAGCAATTGAAATCCCAATCCATAGATAGAAACGAATGTCATAAACCAATTTGGAAACGTTTTTACCTTATAAGCATCAGTGTCTAAAGCATGAATTATTTTATCAAAAATGCCATAAACAATTGTGTAAATTATAAATAATATATCGACCGATTTTTGGTTTTCTCCTGGCAAAGCACGAGGTGATTTATACTCAAAAATCTTACTTGTTGTGTCTCCGCCAACCGATTTATTTCTTAAAATCACATAGTAATAATTGTATAAAGTACCTTGTAGTTGAATACAAAAAAAAGCTAAAATTGTAAGCCAAAATGATGTTTTAGAGACATAACAAATTGTCATAAAAAACAGAAAATTCAAGACAATATCAAATACGCTATCGAGGTATCTTCCGACATAAGAAGGGGTGTTTTTTATGCGTGCCAATTCTCCATCTGCAGCATCAATAATAGACTTTAAAATAATAAAAAAGCTGGCAAAAAAGTAATGATTTTGCAAGATACAATAGATGGCAATCAAGCCGGAAACACCAAAAAGCAGGGTAACATGAATAGGGGTAAATCGGGTATTTTTTAATTGATTGGCAAACAGTTTTCCAATCGTTCTTCCGTAATCTGATAGATCCAAGAATCTATCTTCAGCAGCAAGTTTTGACATTTATATTTATTAAACAATGAGATTTGACAATATAGTCAGGTATAAATATAGTTAAAATATTATTTTGATAATCGGTGTAAACTATAGGTCATTGTAGTCAATAAAAAGAAAGCTACAACTTGATGTGTTAATCCTAGCCACAAAGGGACGCTATAAAGTAAAGTAAAAACTCCCAGTGTAAATTGTATAAACACAATTGCAACTAATGCATTCAGGCCATTTTTTTGTTGCTGTGTAAGTGAATATTTCTTGCTTTTAAAGAATAAAAACAAAATTAACCCAACCACAACATAGGCTAGTGTTCTATGTACAAACTGAACGCCACTTTTTCCTTCAGTAAATCTTTGAAACCAAGTGTCTTTTTCTAAAATCACACTTTCGTGAAGGAATTGTCCGTCGCTCATCAATGGCCAATGATTATGGATTAGACCAGCATTTAAACCGGCAACGAACCCGCCGTAAATAATTTGTAACAACAGAAAAATCAAGGCAAAAATCGCAATTTTTTTGAGTGGAAGAATCGCTTTGTTTTTAATTGGATAAATCAAATCCAAGGCTACCCAAAGCGTATAAGCAAAGGTTATAAATGCAAAAGTCAGGTGCAAAGACAAACGAAAATGACTCACATCTGGGTTGTCAATTAATCCGCTTCTTACCATAAACCAACCCAAGAATCCTTGCAAAGCTCCCATTCCCAGCAGAATGTAGCATTTATTTAATGTGTTTTTGTCAATTTTTTTCTTAATCAAAAAATAGACAAACGGAATGATGAAAACAAATCCAAGAATTCTCCCAATTAATCGATGAAACCATTCCCAGAAGTAGATAAATTTATAATCAGACAGCGTAAAATCGTTGTGAATATTGATTTTTTGGTATTCTGGAAATTGCTTGTATTGTTCAAAAGTTTCCTGCCATTTTGCTTCAGTAAGCGGAGGGAAAGTATCAGTTACCAAATGCCAATCCGTCATTGATAAACCAGAATTTGTCAATCTGGTGATTCCGCCTACAACGACCATTACAAAAACTAAAAAACAACCTGAAAGTAGCCAGATTATTACTGATTTATTCTCTTTTTTCATTGTTAGAAATTAATTTTTACAAAGATATTTTAAATACTATTAAATGTTAATTCAACAAGCGTTACTCTTTAGCCCTAATTTAGCGCCTCTTTTTAATACAAAGTCATAAGCAGCCTGATATTCATTGGGGATTTCACCTTCCATTATGGCTTCTTTTACGGCTTCTTTCAGAATCCCGATTTCACGTGAAGGTTGCAAATTAAAAATCGCCATAATTTCTTCTCCTGAAATTGGAGGCTGAAAATTGCGAACGTGATCGCGTTCTTCAACTTCCACAATTTTCTTCCGAACAATCTCAAAATTCTGATGGTATTTCTTGAATTTATTTGGGTTTTTGGTCGTGATGTCGGCTTCGCACAAAGTCATCAAGCTTTCGACATCTTCGCCAGCATCAAAAACCAAACGACGCACGGCCGAATCTGTGACCAAATCTTGAGAAAGTACAATTGGACGCGAACTCATCATCACCATTTTTTGCACAAATTTCATTTTGTGGTTCAGTGGCATTCGTAATCTTTCGAATATTTTCTTGGCCATTTTTCCGCCAAGGAATTCGTGACCGTGAAATGTCCAGCCTTGTTTTTTGTTGAAACGTTTTGTTGGAGCTTTCCCAATATCGTGCAACAAAGCAGACCAACGCAGCCAAACATCATCAGTATTCGGGCAAATATTATCGACTACTTCCAGCGTGTGATAAAAATTGTTTTTGTGGGTCTGTCCTTCTATTTCCTCCACCTGATTCAAAGCGGTTAATTCAGGAAGAATGATGTCTAAAAGACCAGTTTTATAAAGCAATAAAAATCCAACAGAAGGTTTCTCCGTCGAAAGGATTTTATTCAATTCATCAACAATTCTTTCGCCTGAAATTATGTTGATTCTATGGGCATTTTTTGTAATAGATTGCAAAGAATTTTCTTCGATTTCAAAACCCAATTGGTTGGCAAACCTTATGGCACGAAGCATTCGCAAAGGATCATCAGAAAAAGTAATATCCGGATCTAGGGGAGTTCTGATAATTTTATTTTTCATATCTTCCAATCCATTGAAAGGATCAGAAAGTGTGCCAAAATTATCCTTGTTTAAAGATAAAGCAAGTGCATTGATGGTAAAATCACGACGATTTTGGTCGTCTTCCAATGTTCCGTTTTCGACAACAGGATTTCGACTTTCAAAATGATAGGATTCTTTTCGGGCACCCACAAATTCGATGTCGATTTCTCCAAATCGCAACATTGCAGTTCCGTAGTTTTTAAAAACCTGGACTTTTGGGTTTTTTGGAAGTAATTCTGAAACTTTCAAAGCGAGTTCGATTCCGCTGCCAACAGCGACGATATCAATGTCTTTTTTGAAATCTCTTTTAAGAATTAAATCCCTTACGAAGCCACCAATCACATAACTGTCGATATGAAGTTGTTGGGAAGCTTGTGATATGACTTCGAAAATTTTATTATGTAAGGCTTTGTTATAGTTATTTATTGTAGCCACTGATTCACTGATTTTTTTAAAAAATTATTTAATAATTCTTTTGTATTCAAGAGAAGTTTTGTTGAAATTCACTAAAATAGCGAGTCTATGCCCAGAAACGTGCAAGTAGTTTAAGCATTGTGAAATATGCTTTTCGTGTAATAATTCTGTTGATTTTATTTCAATAATAATTTTATCTAATATAACAAAATCAGCATAAAATTTATGATTTAATATAATATCTTTATAATGAACTAAATATTCTTTCTCTCTTTCAAAATAAAAATTAATTCTTTTCAACTCATATTCAAAAGCATCTTTATAGACAATTTCAGAGAAACCTTTGCCCAGATTTTTATGGACTTCTATTAAAGCACCAATAATTTTATATGTATCATCTTCGTATAAATAGTCTGACATAATAATCTGTGAAATTTAATTTTTTAAAATGAAATCAGTGAATCTGTGGCGAAAAAAATTATTTTCTTATCACTTTTACCTGAGAATCGTTCGTCAATTTTATAATTGTCGAAGGTTTTCCTGCAATTTTATCGTGGTGCAAATTTACAACATAGTCAACACCTTTTATAATTTCTGGACTAATATCTTTGAAGGCAATAGGAGTGGGCTTTCCTGAGATATTTGCTGAGGTGGAAACCAAAGGTCTTTTCATTTTTTCCATTAATTTAAAACAAAAAGGCTCTTTTACGATTCGGATTCCTAAAGTATTGTCTGCAGCTATTAAATTGGGTGCCACATTTCGAGGTTTATCCAAGATTAAAGTAGTTGGTTTTTCGGATAAATCCATAATTTGCCAAGCCACTTCTGTAATGTCCTTGAAAACATTGTACATCATTTTTTCGCCATTCATCAAGCATATCATCGATTGAGTTTCTGCTCTTTGTTTGAGTTTATAGATTTTGGCAACCGCTTCAGGATTTGTGGCATCACAGCCAATTCCCCAAACGGTATCCGTAGGGTAAAGGATAATTCCGCCTTGTTGTATTATTTCGAATGCTTTATGTACTTCTTCGTTTATCATAAGTCGATTATTTTATAGGAAGGAATTCCTTTGATTTTGAAATTGTTATGATATACATATAGGTTGATTAGTCTTTCCGAAATAAAGCCAAAAACCCGTGCTTGGTATTGATCTTTTGGAGTATCAATTTTGGATTCTAATTCAAATAATATTGAAAATAGCCAAGTTTGATATGCGTCAAATTTTTCTTTAGAACAAATCATCATATTTCCCATATGAAACAATCTTCCCTCATCTAAGTATTTAAGGATGCTTTCTTTGTATTCGGGGTATTTTTCTGAAATTATTTTTTTAACTAAATACCAATCTTCTTCTCTATGATCTGCACAATAGTTTTGTGTTATTGTTAGGTCTTTAAATTTATAAGGTCTGCCTAGAATAATATCGTATTTTTTTAAAACACTAGTGATTTTATTCTGCGTCTTTTCCGCATCTGAATGGAATGTTTTGCTTTTTTTGAAATCAGCAGTATTAATTTTTTTTTGTGCTGAGGGGCTTAAATTATAAAGCGGATTGTAAAAATTAAAATACCTCCTATAATGACAGATGCCTATATATTCTGCATCTTTTATATTTTTCCAAATCCAATAGGTAGCACTTAATTCGCAATAATTACTGTTTTTATTTGCTATATTTTCTAAAATATTATCTCTTAAAATACTTGGATAAATGGTGTCATTATTTCCAACTTGAATCGGAATTAATAACTCATTGGACAGTATAGGATTTTCTTTATGTGTAACCACAAATATTTTAACCATTTTCTAATTCTTTTTTTGATCTTGTTAAGGCTAAAGCTATCACTTGGTGCATATCATAATATTTGTATTCCGACAGTCTGCCTCCAAAAATCAAATTTTTTTCCTCCAAAGATAATTTTTTGTATTCATCAAACAAGGATTGATTTTTGACGTCGTTTATGGGATAAAAAGCTTCTCTGCCCGGATTCCATTCTTGGGGATACTCTTTTGTGATAACCGTTTTATTTTGTTTTCCAAATTCAAAATGTTTGTGCTCAATAATTCTTGTAAAATCGTAATTGGCATCGTTATAATTAACGACAGCATTTCCTTGAAAATTGTCAGTTTCCAGAATTTCATTTTCAAAATGAAGAGATCTGTATTCCAAAATTCCTAATTTATAATCGAAATATTCGTCTATTTTTCCAGAATAGACAATTTTATTGGATAGTTTATTAAATTTATTCCTATCTGAAAAATAATCAGTTTTTGTTATAACCTCGATGCCTTCCAGCATTCCTTCGATAAGTTTGTTGTATCCGCCAATGGGAATTCCTTGATAAATATCATTAAAATAATTATTATCGAAAGTGAATCTCACGGGGAGTCTTTTTATAATGAAAGCGGGTAATTCAGAGGCCTTTCTGCCCCATTGTTTTTCGGTATATTCTTTGATAAAATGATCATAAATATCTTTTCCGACTAGACTTAATGCTTGTTCTTCTAGATTTTTCGGATTTTCGACTCCATAAATAGCAACTTGTTCATCGATTTTTGCCTTGGCTTCATGAGGAGTTTTTGTCCCCCAAAGTTGGTTAAAGGTATTCATGTTAAAGGGCAAATTGTATAATTTACCTTTGGATAATGACATTGGAGAATTGGTAAAATTGTTGAATTCAACAAATTGGTTTACATAATTCCACAAACTTTTGTCATTGGTATGAAAGATGTGGGCTCCGTATTTATGAACATTGATTCCTTCAATATTTTCGCAATATACATTTCCTCCAATATGTTCTCTTTTGTCAATTACCAAGCATTTTTTTCCGGCTTTTGTGGCTTCGTAAGCGAAAACACTTCCAAAAAGTCCTGAACCAACAATTAAATAGTCATATTCATTTTTCATTTCGCAAAAGTAGATATTAATTAGTAAATTGCAACAAAATTTATATAGCATCAATGTCAGGGAAAATTCAAGTAGGTTATTTAGTTTCATATGATTATGAATTATTAAAAAATTCGTTACCAACAATATACAAAGAATCAGATACTATTTTTTTGGCCATTGATAAAAACAGGAAAACCTGGAAAGGAGATGCCATCGAAATTAATCCTGATTTTTTTGATTGGATTAAGGCTTTTGATGTAGATAATAAAACCGTTATTTATGAAGATGATTTTTATGTCCCAACATTAACAACAATGCAATGTGAGGTAAGAGAGCGAAAAATGCTTTCAGCAAAAATGGGAATTGGGAATTGGTTAATTCAAATTGATGCCGATGAATATTTTGTTGATTTTAAGAGTTTTATTTCCAATTTAAGAAAATATGACTCTTATTTAAAAAATCCAAAAAAACATCCGATTCAATTTTGTGCTTTTTGGATAATGTTATATAAATATACTCCAACGGGTATATTATATGTTGATAAACCGCTAAAAGCTATTTTTGCAACAAATTATCCTGAATATTCGATGGGGAGACGAATTAAAGGACGTCAAATTTATACAAATAATATTGTTTTACATGAATCACTATCTCGTTCTGAGGAAGATCTTAGGTTTAAATTAGAGAATTGGGGACATAATGTTGATGTACACAAGGATTTTTTAAGTAAATGGCTTAAAGTTGATGAAAGTAATTATATGAATTTCACTAATTTTTATTACTTGCAACCAGAAAGATGGAAAAGACTTGGCTTTTTTCCAACAAAAGATATAAGTAAATTGAAAAAAATAATTCAAGAAGAAAATAAATTGAATGTTTTAAATTTTAAATTGTTTTTTAAAAATTTTGGACAATGGTTTAAATATTTAATAAAATCTTAATAAATGCATTTTTGCTGTAATTAAATAAATATTGCTTTGAAAACTATAAAAAAAATTCACTCCAATTTTCATTCCAATCAAATTGATAGTATAGTTAATAATTTTCAGTTTTCAGGAATCCTTTTTGGTGACGGACAGAGAAATAAAATCAAACTTTTTGAATTAGAAGGTAAAACTATAAATATCAAATCCTTCAAAATTCCTCATCTTATTAATAAAATTGCATATAAATATTTCAGAAAATCCAAAGCGAGACGCTCTTTTGAATATGCGACCACTTTATTGGAAAAAGAAATTGGAACGCCGCAGCCTATTGCTTATTTTGAAAATTTCGATGCTCTAGGACTCAAGGATAGTTATTATGTAAGCGAGCATCTTCAATGCGATTTGACTTTTAGGGAATTGGTAGAAATTCCAAATTTTCCGGATCACGATACTATTTTAAGACAATTCACCCAATTTTCTTTCGATTTACACCAAAAAGGAATCGAGTTTTTAGACCATTCACCAGGAAATACTCTGATAAAAAAAACTATTAAAGGAAACTATGATTTTTTCTTGGTCGATTTAAATAGAATGGAATTTCACAAAACAATGCCCTTTGAACTTCGAATGAAAAACTTATGTCGATTAACACCTGTAAAAGAAATGGTTGCAGTAATGAGTAACGAATATAGTAAATTATCAGGAGAATCAGAACAGCTAATTTTTGAAACGCTTTGGAAAATGACCTCCGATTTTCAGGAACATTTTTACAGAAAACGAAGACTGAAAAAGAGACTTAAATTCTGGAAGAAATTTTAAATTACTTTGACTTCATTTTGTTGATATAATTCAGGTGCTTTTAAATTGCTCTTTAAGAAATAATCAATTTTGTCTTTGAATAATTCAGGTGTAAATTCTTGATAGAAAGTGTTGTAGTTTTTCTTTATTTCATCATGATGTAAAGAAGAAAGTAATTCTGGTTTATAATCATTTAAATGAACCGATATATTTCTTAATCCATCTTCAAAAGTTGCCCAAATTTTCTTTTCCACAAAAGGAGAGAAAATAGTAAATGCAGGTTTGTTTAATGCTTTTGCCATATTTATTGCTCCTCCATCATTTCCTACAATTACATCGCACTGGTTCATTATGGCTACAAACGACCTTAAATTACTACCCAATAAATCAAAACGTATTTTTTCTTGAGTCTCTTTTGAACATAAATTATATATTTTTTTAGCATCTTCAATTTGATCTTCAAAATAATTGAAAAGCATCGTTACGTCTTTGTTGTTAGCAATGTATTCAACTACTTTTGCCATATACTCCAACGGATACGTTTTGTTCTGCTCGCTTCCCAACAGGCTAATCATTATGATTTTACTGCTTTTATTTATGTTATATTGTTCCAAAAGAGAAATTATCTTATTATTTTCTTCGGGGCTTATAAATAATTTTGGATATGGGTCAATTTCATTTTTGTCAAAGTCAAATGGATCCAATAATAAAAGTCTATTTTCAATAGCAAGACCATATTTAGTGTTTTTTGAATTGTCAAAACGCTTTAAATTATGGGTGTAAAATATAGAAGTGTGCCATTTGTGATAAGCAATTTTTATATTTACTCCTGTAAATAAGGTAATTAAATTTGTTTCTAATTTATTGTAAGCATCAATTATTACATCGTATTTTTTTGCTTTAATTTCAAAAATAAATTTAAATAATGAAAAATAGGATTTTCTTACTTTATGTGATAAAACAATTATGTTATCAATGTTTGGATTTCCAACCAGCACATCAACGCTATTGGTATAACACATAAAGTCTATAGTGGAATTAGGATACTTTTTTTTTAAGTTGTTGCAGATAATTGTACTAATCAATACATCTCCAACTCTTTTTTGTTGAATGACTAAAAATCTCATTATAGATATTGTTAATTATATAAAAAAAATTACTTTTGAAGATTCAACAAAACTACAAAAAAAATATATAAATGTCGAAGTTGCCAATTTTAATGTACCATAATGTCGTTGTAGATGAGGCAAAATCTTTAAATTTAAGTATTTCCATATCTAAGTTAGAATCACATTTTAGATTTTTAAATGATAATAATTACACTACGTTTCATTTTAAGGATTTAGAAAACTTAAAATATTTACCCAAAAAAAGTGTCATTATTACTTTTGATGATGTTACAGAATGTCAGCTTAAATATGCGGTTCCATTACTTGAAAAATATCAATTAAAATCCTCTTTTTTTATACCATTTTCTTTCGTTGGGAATTTTGATTATTGGATAGAGGGAAAAGAAAAAATAATGAGCGTTGAACAATTAAAAGAGTTAGATACTAAACTTATTGAGCTTGGGTATCATTCTTTTGAACATAAAAGATATAGTTCATTATCTAAAGAAGAATTAGAATCAGATTTTAGTAAGTCTAACAATTTTATATCTGAAAATCAATTAGATATGAAACCTATTTTAGCATATCCTTTTGGTAACTATTCGAAAAAAAACGCTCAATTTTCAGTTTTTGAGAAAATAATGCGAGATAATGGCATTAAGTATGGTTTGCGTATAGGAAATAGGGTAAATAGTTTTCCGTTTAAAAACGATTATTTGGTAAAAAGAATAGATATTAAGGGCGAGGATACGCTATTCAAATTTAGATTGAAATTGAAAATTGGAAAGCTTAAATTATTTTAAAAAAAGAGTATGAAAATTAGTGGATTGGTAATAACCTATAACGAAGAAAAGCATATAGGAAAATGTATAGATGCTCTTTTTAAAGTATGCGATGAAGTCATTGTTGTTGATTCACTAAGTGTTGATAATACTGTAAAAATTGCCGAAGAAAAAGGAGCTATAGTTATTTCTCAAGTTTTTTTGGGTGATGGGCCTCAGAGAATATATGGACTTCCTTATTGCAAAAATGATTGGATTTTGAATCTAGATGCAGATGAGATTTTAGCCACAGATGCCGAAGAATTTATCTTGTCAGGAAAATATGAGCATCAGGATTTTGATGTATATGCTTTTAGAATGTACAATTTTATGGGCG
This sequence comes from Flavobacterium soyangense, assembly GCF_015277675.1. GTDB lineage: Bacteria > Bacteroidota > Bacteroidia > Flavobacteriales > Flavobacteriaceae > Flavobacterium > Flavobacterium soyangense. The sequence goes on along the minus strand of NZ_JADHEC010000020.1, from coordinate 6,925 downwards.
ATAAATTAATCAATTTTGCGGGTTGGTATCCTGACAGGTCAGCTCGGTTTTTTAATAATAAGACGGCATCACCCTCAAAAGCAATGGTACATCAAGTGGTTTCAGGAATTAATAAAACTGATTTAAAAGTTCATATAAACCATTATCCTTGGGAGAATTTCGATCAATTAATTAGTAAAAAAAATTTATATTCTACGTGGCACGCTCAGCAACTTTTTAATCAAGGAAGAAGAATTAATAGTTTCAAGCCCATAATTAATGGGCTGGTATCTTTTATCAGATGTTATTTTTTTAAAAATGGTTTTTTAAATGGATTAGATGGTTTGACATTTTCTATGATTCAAGGTTTTTTTTCATATTTAAAATATGCTAAACTCATTAAACTGCAAAATAAAAAATAATTGTTTTGCTTTCCCCATTTAGTACAGTATTCTAAACAAAAAATCCAAATTACAATCGATTCAACAATTGCAATTTGGAATTTTAGTTATTTAAATTTAGAATTTAAACGGCAACGTCATATTCGCGCAAGGCATTATTCAACGATGTTTTCAAATCAGTTGAAGGTTTACGGGTTCCAATAATCAAGGCGCAAGGCACTTGAAAATCACCGGCAGCAAACTTTTTAGTATAGCTTCCAGGAATTACCACGGAACGAGCAGGAACAAATCCTTTTCTTTCTACAGGAGTTTCTCCAGTTACATCAATTATTTTTGTCGAAGCGGTCAAACATACATTTGCACCAAGAACGGCTTCTTTACCAACGTGAACTCCTTCAACAATAATGCAACGTGAACCAATAAAAGCACCGTCTTCAATGATTACCGGTGCAGCTTGTAAAGGTTCTAGAACACCACCAATTCCTACACCGCCAGAAAGGTGAACGTCTTTACCAATTTGCGCACAACTACCAACAGTTGCCCAAGTATCCACCATTGTTCCAGAATCTACATAAGCACCAATGTTCACATAACTTGGCATCATAATTACACCGCTTGCAAGAAAAGCACCATAACGTGCGGATGCTCCAGGAACCACGCGAACTCCTTTTTTTGCATAATCTCTTTTTAGCAACATTTTGTCGTTGTATTCGAAAATTCCAGCTTCTAATGTTTCCATTTTTTGGATTGGAAAATATAGAACAACGGCTTTCTTTACCCATTCGTTAACCTGCCAGCCTTCGCCAACAGGCTCAGCAACACGTAATTTTCCAGAATCTAATAATTCGATAACTGCTCTGATAGCATCAGTAGTTTTTGTTTCTTGCAACAAAGCGCGGTTTTCCCAAGCTTGTTCTATTATGGATTGTAATTCGTTCATTATAGTTAAATTTTGGCAAATATACCATTTTTAACGCAAATCAAAAAAGAGAAATGTATTGAAAATGTTATATATTTGTATTTTAAATCTATATTATTATGGAATCAATTAGATTAGAATTTCAGCCCAACATCAAAGCCAAAATTTTGGAACTATTGAGTTCGTTCTCCTCGGATGAATTAAAAATAGTTCAAGAAGATCCTGATTTCAATGAAAATAAACGAAAATTGGATATTGCTTACGCTAAACTAAAAAGCGGTACTGAGACAATGTATTCAATAGATGAAGTTGATGCAATTTTGGATAAAACGTTTTCGAAATATGATAGTTAGTATTTCGAATGAATTTCTAAAATTATTAACAAGTCAAGTTCTTTTTATTTATAAAGATAAACCCCGAGCAGCATTAAAATTCAGGAAAGATTTACTTAAAAACATCAAAGAAGACTTAAAACAACCATTTCATTTCAAAAAATCAAGATATTTTGAAAATGAAAATATAAGGGATTATGTTTTTAAAGGATATGTTGCCGTCTATGAGGTTGATGTAGAAGATAAAACAGTTTTCGTCTTCGGTTTCATAAAATATAAAGACTCCTTATAAATGCCAAGAATTCTCGCCATAGATTACGGACAAAAACGCACCGGAATAGCCGTTACCGATGAACTGCAAATCATCGCTTCGGGTTTGACAACCATTCCGTCTGCAACTGCAATCGCTTTTTTGAAGGATTATTTTTCCAAAGAAAAGGTAGAAGCGGTTATCATTGGAGAACCCAAACAAATGAACGGAGAGCCTTCGGAAAGCGCTTCTATTATCAAAGGATTTGTGACTCATTTTACCAATCATTTTCCAGAAATGAAAGTCATTCGAGTGGATGAGCGTTTTACTTCAAAAATGGCTTTCCAGTCAATGATTGATAACGGAATGAAAAAGAAACAACGTCAAAATAAAGCGTTGATTGACGAAATATCGGCAACTATAATGTTGCAGGATTATTTGACCAGAAAAATTTTCTAAAAACAATACTATCTATTGTTCTTAAGATTGCATCAGAAGTTTTGTTGTTTTTACAATGTTTTCAGATAGATTGACGAGCCAAATTAGTTGCTCGATGATCAATTGTGCTTCTTGCATTTTTAATTGAAAGGCTTCTTCATCAATAGGAATTCCTTCTTTTAATTCTCTTTCACGAATGTTTTTTAATTCGGTAAATCGGAGAGCCAAGTCGTATTTGTTTATGTTTTCATTGACATCGATGGGTTCTTCTTTCAAAATAGAGATGGCATTGTCTAAATTTTTAGTGACGGCATCTACTACAACATTAAAGGCTTTTGAAGCCGATGAAGTTTTATGTGATTGAATGTAAGTTCCCAATGAGGCAGAAGAAGACAGCAAAGTATGATTGAGTACGGCGAGTTTATAAACTTGTGGTAGTTGTTTTTGTTTTGATTTTGGTTCTTGTGCCATTCTAAGAAAGGATGCCATAAGATTTCCGATTTCTATAAAAGCATTTTTTCTCGCTAATCGATACGAAGTGGACACTTCCCCTTTTTTGTTATAAAAAATTGAGATTTGCTTTAAATAATTCTGATTTGCTTTTATTGATTTTTTTAAATAAATTGGAATGTGTAAAAATTCCCAAGAGGGCCATAAAAAGTGATTGGCAAGAAAAGCTAAACTAGTTCCTACAAGTGTATCTATAATTCGGTATTGGATAACTTCACCAACATTTGGCGTTAATATCCCATAAATAAAGACGATATACATCGTGACAAAAGTTGCACTAATCTTGTAATTGGTGTTAGTAAACGAGAAGCCAAGGAGTATAGAAAGGATGGCTAACGAACTTATTACTATATTGTTGTGAACTAAATAAAGAATTCCAAAAGCAATTAATCCGCCTGTAATTGTTCCGAAAATCCTATCAAATGATCTCGTTTTTGTCAATCCATAACCAGGACGCATAATAACAACGATTGTTAGTAAAACCCAATATTCGTTATGGAAGGAAAAGGCTTTACTGATTATGAAACCAATTAAAATAGTGATGGTTAACCTCAAGGAATGCCTGAAAAGTGTTGAAGAGAAACTTAAATTTTCAATTAATGTGCTCCAAAGATAATATTGAGGAGTCAGGAATTTTTCTAAATCTTTATCTCGTCCTTTAAGATCATAAGAGCTGATTGCCGTAGAAAATGCTCGTTGAACAATTTTGATTTTTTCTACCTGCTTCTCTGCATATTGCAACATTGTGGTTAGCATAAAAACTCCTTCTGAAGCTTTGATTTTGCCTAAATTTGTACTGTAATCGGCAATAGCAAGCTCTAATGAATTCAAATCTTTAATTAAGGTGTTTTTTGGCACAAACTTATTTTTGTTTTTTACACTTTTGGAAAGTCTTTTTAAACTAGCCGCAAGATTATAGGCCAAGTTTTGATAAGAAAGTAATACTTGGGGATGTTTTTCAAATTTTTTGTGTAATTTATTATGGTCAAAAGACGTTGATAGTGCGAGTTCTAAGATTTCAACTAATGAAATAAAAACAATCAGAAGCCTCCGGTTTTGGTTAGAAGAACCAGAATAATCGCTAATCAATACTTCTCTGATGTTTTGATGAATGTCATTTAGTTCTACCTGAAGATATAATTGTTTTTCGATAATCGCTTTTCTGTCGGCATTGGGAACCCAAAGATCTCCTCTTAGTTTTAAATATTTGGCAGTAAGTTTGATGCATTCAGCAATTTGTATTTCGAGATAACGATACGGTCTGATAAAATTAAAAATAAGTGAAATCAAGAGGTAAAACAACCCCCCTGCAAATAGAAGTGAGGAATGCAAAACCATTTCCCAACCAGTATTTATATGAGCAAATGCCAATGAAACCGAAAGTAAAGCAGAAAATGAAACCATTGTAGCCCGTTTTCCAAAGACGGAAAGCATCGATAGGAAAAAAATTGATAATACAAAAAAAGGATAAAAGATCCAGGAATATGGATATACAATATTAACCAATAAATTTGCGCCAGAAATAAGAAAAGCAGTGACGGTAACTCCTTTGATTTTGTCTTTTAGACTACTGGGGATATCGCTGGGATAGGTAAAAAAAGCGCCAAGTGCAATGGTAAATCCTATTTGGAAATTCCCAAAAAAAGAGAACAATAAAACAGGAATAACAGCCGCTATTGTAATTTTTAGAGCATTGGTAAAATAGGAGGTATCGGTAAATTTTTGAATTTGGTTAATCATACATTTACATTAAATACAAAGGTAAGAATTGTGTTAAATTATATCTAGAATAAATGGATTTGATTTTGATACTGAATTTAATTATCAATCGAGGATATTTGGATGTCTATTTTTTACTATTTTTGCAAACTGAAATTTAGTAAAGAGATTTTGAATTTACAGTAGATAATACTTAATACAACAATAATGATTTTACCAATTGTAGGATATGGCGATCCAGTTTTAAGAAAAGTCGGAGAAGTTCTTTCATCAGAATATCCAAACTTGAAACAAACCATTGCCGATATGTATGAAACGATGTATAATGCTTATGGCGTGGGGCTTGCAGCACCACAAGTAGGATTGAGCATTCGTTTATTTGTAATTGATACAACGCCTTTTGGTGATGATGAAGACTTGCCAATTGAAGAGCAAGAACAATTAAAAGGTTTCAAACGCACTTTTATCAATGCCAAAATGTTGAAAGAAGAAGGCGAAGAATGGGGTTTTAATGAAGGTTGTCTCAGTATTCCTGACGTTCGTGAAGACGTTTACAGAAACGAAAAAATCACGATTGAGTATTGCGACGAAGATTTTAACGTTAAAACTGAAGTGTTCGATGGCTTAGTAGCGAGAGTTATTCAACACGAATACGACCATATTGAAGGAATTTTGTTTACTGATTTGATTTCGTCTCTAAAAAGACAATTAATAAAAAAGAAATTACAAAACATAATGGATGGTAAAAGCCGACCAGATTATAGAATGAAATTTTGCAATAAAAAAGGAAGATAAAAAATTTCGATTTCACAAATAACCAAACAAACGAATAATTAAATACACATTTATAAAAATGAATTTAGAAAAAATATTATCCATTTCAGGCAAACCTGGTTTGTACGCATTGAAAGTTCAAACACGTTCAGGTTTCTTAGCAGAATCGTTAGTTGATGGAAAAAAAATCAGCGTTGGATTGAAAATTAACGTAAGTTTATTATCGGAAATTTCAATTTACACTTATAATGAAGAAAAACCATTGACCGAAGTAATGCGAAGTATCGCCATTAAAGAAGATAATGGTCCTGCTATTTCTCACAAGGAAGAAAATGCCACACTTATTGCTTATTTCAAGGAAATTCTTCCGGAATATGATTCAGAAAGAGTGTATCCTTCGGATATAAAGAAAGTTTTGAGTTGGTACAATTTGCTGCAATCAAAAGGGTTGGTTTCTAAAGAAGAGCCAATAATTGACCCGAGTGAAAACGAACAGGCGAAGCAAAATGCAGAAGAAGTATTGGAGAAAGTTGAAGAAGAAGTTGTTGCCGAAAAAGTAAAAGCTCCAGCTAAAAAAGCAAAAGCTAAAAAAGAATAAATTTTTCTTTTTAAAACATATTTTAATCCTGTCACGATGTTTTTCCTGACAGGATTTCTTATTTTTACAAAAAACCAAAATACGATGAATTCCAAACAAACTCAACTCCAAGCTTTCGAACGATTATTGAATATTATGGATGATTTGCGCGAGAAATGCCCTTGGGACAAGAAGCAAACAATCCAATCTTTAAGACATTTGACCATCGAAGAAACCTATGAATTGGGTGATGCTATTTTGGATAATAATTTAAACGAAGTTAAGAAGGAATTGGGTGATTTGTTGTTGCACATTGTTTTTTATGCCAAAATAGGAAGCGAAACCAATGATTTTGACATTGCCGATGTGTGTAATGAAATTTGCGAAAAACTCATTCACCGTCATCCTCATATTTATAGCGATGTCGTGGTAAAAGACGAGGAAGAAGTAAAACAAAATTGGGAAAAACTAAAGCTAAAAGAAGGAAAAAAATCCGTTTTAGAAGGTGTTCCAAAAAGTTTACCCGCATTGGTGAAAGCCAGTAGAATTCAAGACAAGGTAAAAGGCGTAGGTTTCGATTGGGAAGAGACGCATCAGGTTTGGGATAAAGTTCAGGAAGAAATCGAGGAATTTCAAGTTGAAGTCGAAGCGGGTGATCAGGACAAAATGGAATCCGAATTTGGCGATGTGTTGTTTTCTATGATAAATTATGCGAGATTTTTAAACATAAATCCCGAAGACGCTTTGGAACGCACCAATAAAAAATTCATCAAAAGATTTCAATATTTAGAAAGTAAAGCAGGGGAATTAGGAAAACCATTAATGGATATGACTTTGGCTGAAATGGATATTTTTTGGAACGAAGCCAAAAAATTGTAATTGAAAATCTATGATTTTCAAATATTTCAATTTTGGAACGAAGCCAAAAAATTGTAATTGAAAATCTATGATTTTCAAATATTTCAATTTTGGAACGAAGCCAAAAAATTGTAATTGAAAATCTATGATTTTCAAATATTTCAATTT
>NZ_JADHEC010000001.1 GCF_015277675.1 Flavobacterium soyangense | reverse complement strand
AAGCGATAAATACTTGCTTAAAGATAAAGAAAACTAAGGAGTTATCCAAATATTTTGAACGATTTTTAATACAAAAGAATAAACATTGGAAAGGAAGGTTTTTAGACAGTTTGACGTCCCGGTACTAAATGGGGTTTGGGACTAAATTAACATTTATTTTTCGGTTAAACACAAAATTTTCAAATACAAGACCAACTTTAAATTAAGCCTGAAACCCAAATCTTGTGAAACGCCTCTTAGTAGCCGTTTTTTATTAATTCAGTTATGTGTTTATCTATTTCTATAATTCTTTCCATTGCTTCAAAAATTTCCATTTTTTCTTCTTGCTTTTGTTTGAAGTCATATTTAGTCGCCTTTGTTTTAATTTGATTAATTATTTTGTCAAATTTTGTAATAGTCAATGAATTTAATTTGTTGGTTTTGTGAATTATGTTGTCTAAAAGTGAATTATTTAGTTCCATTTTTTTTTGGGGTTTGTTCAGTTGAATAATCATCGGAACGTGGTCGCTATGTTCTAACCATTCATTTGGTTTACAAAGCTGAATATCAAAGCCTGTTTTTAAAAATTCAGATGAAGCAAAGCAATAATCAATATGATATGGCTTTTCAATTTTGCGATACATATGGAAAGTATGCTCTTTTTCTTGACCGTGAGCTACTTTATTCTGTTCGTGGTATAAACTAAAAATGTCATTTCTTTTAAAAAATTCTACTACAGCGGTATGATTGTAATTTACTTTATGCTTATCGTCCCAAATTTGGTTACTGTTAAAATCGCCAATAAAAATTGAATTTAGATTTAATAGTCTAGAATAGTATTCTAATGCTAACCAAACTTGTGTAATATATCCAATTTCTGGATTTTCTACGTTGTCTTTTGCCCAAATTGCAAATAAAAGAAAAGAACTTTTTTTATCAGAAACTTTTAAAGGAATTATGTAACTAAATTTTGGGTTGAACTCTTTTAAAAGTTCAAATTTGTAGTCGCAATATGAAAATATTCCAATACCTTTATGTCCATTACCGTACCAAAAAAAATCGTTTGGTTTTTCTGTTGATTTTCCAAATTCAAGTTTCACTTCACTTTCACATTCAGTAACAACTAAAATATCAGGCTTTAATGCCAAAATTTTGTTGTTCTTTTTTCTAAATGCGCCTTGGCAATTCCATTCAATTATTTTCATTTTTTTCGTGTCGCTCTAAACTGACGCATAACTCGTTTTTATACTAGCCATAAAATGGCTCCAATCCACCCAATTTGGTTTGGCTTTGTGCCATAAAAGGCTTTGATATTTTCAGCTAATATAATTATTAATTTGCCTTTGAAATTGAATCATTGGAAATTGAGTTTGTATTATTTTTTGTAGCCAATTTGTTTGCGTTCCTTTTGCACTACTTCTTTCTCCTCTTTTTTGATGAGGTAATTTAAGGCTTCATAAATATCACTAAATTTTTTGTCGTATTTGGTTTCTATTTCCAATAATTTAGCACTGAATTCTTTGTGTTCCAAAGCATATCTTCTTATCATGACAAAAGTTCGCATTATGGCAATATTCACATTTATTGCTACATCCGAATTTAAAATTCCGCTTAGCATTGCTACTCCTTGTTCAGTAAAAGCAAAGGGCAAGTATTTGCTGTACTTACCACGACCAACATTCTCTAAGGTCACAATTTGTGACCTTAGAGAAATATATTCATCATCTGATAACTGAAACATAAAATCGACAGGAAACCTTTTAATATTCCTTTTAACGGTTTGATTCAAAACTCTAGTTTCCACTTCGTAAAGAATTGCTAAATCAAAGTCAAGTATGACTTTTTGACCTCGAATATCATATATTTTGGATTGTAAAGTTGCTACTTGCATATAAAATGGAAATGATTTTTCAGCGAATATAATCAATATTTTCCTACTGAAATTCTATTTCTACTGTTTATATGTCATCACAATTTGTGATCACATATTATGGAGTTTTCAAACTGTCTTTAACAACAACCGTTACGCTATCTTTTTTTCAGCATATTGAATTTTGGAGTTCAAAGGTTTAACTTCAACTATTTTCGCACTTGGTTTTATTTTCTCTTTAATAATCACGGCATCATTCAGCACAAATGGTGTTGGCATCATCCAATCGGCTCTTTTTGCCATCGAGAACAAGGGATTTTTCATCAAATCGAAAGAGCTTTCCATCAAATCCAAATCTAAAACGCTTGAAGCCGGAATACTAAATTCGATTTCTAGCGGAAGTTGATCCACCACATAATAGCTCAACAATTTCTTGCCTTTTCGTTCGTATTTGGAACCTTTTTGCCCTAATAAAGTATCCCGTTTGCTTTGAAATTTTGAATGTCTAAATCTTCATTGGCAAAAACATCGTAGCGATTTACTTTTCGGTTGGGCGTAATTTGGATTTTCAAATAGCGATTTGCACCAACAACGCTGTCTTTTAAGAATTCAATTGTTGGTTTCGCTAGTTCTTTCATTGGCGCATCAGCCATAAAAGTAAACCCGGAATTGTACTTGCTTGGTAAAGAAATTGAGTTTAAATCTTGGGCATCTTTTGGATTCGTGCCTAAATAGGTTTTAGTCCATTGATCAAGATTGGTGTCATAAGTTGCCCAAGTTGCCTTGTTTTTATCCGCATCCAGAATGTAGACTAAACTATTTGATTTGGCTTTGCCCAATTCATAACCAGAATAGTAATGTGCTTTTGCAAAAAAGCCAATTGCAGCTAGAAACAACAGTAACGACCACATTCCTTTTCGTCTAAATGAGCCAAAAACCGGCAACAATAAACCAAATAGAAACACGGTTAGAATGGCACTTCCAAACAGCACTTTCAGACCCAAACCTATTGGAAACATTTGAATAAATGGCGCAATAATCAGCAATGTGGGGATACTCAATACAAGATTCAGCATCCATTTGGACTTTTGGGTAAGGATAAATGAAGCCAACATAATCAATCCTGCAAAAACGGGGATTATCAAAAACCCTGCGCCTTTCAGGAAGAAGGCAATCAATCCATTGAGGAGAATCCAAATAAATAATGGCGCAACGAAATGGTTCATCGTTACTTTTTTGAAAGAGAATCGTTGGTAAAAAGCAAAACAAATGGCCAAACTCAAAAATACGAATGCCGCAATATAATCGTGTCCGTTATAGGTAAATCCGTTGAGTAAATCATTGTATTGAGGATAGACTTTCAGTAACAATTTCCATCCAAAAAAGGCAATTAATCCCGAAACGATTATCGAACCTAAAAACGGAATAAATCCTCTCCAAATTTCTTTGCCGATTATAATTCGCTTGCCAATTCCTATGAATATTAAAATTAATAAGAGTACAAAAGCGATAATTACCATTGACAAAACCCAACTAAAAGGATAGCTTATAAAAGTAAAAGGAATCGTAAAATAAACATCGTCCTCGGTGGTTTGTGTCGCGCTTAAATTGGCATTCGAAAAATAATTTAACAACGGCATCAAATATTCTCCTTGGTGTGCCAAAGTGTTTTTGCTCAAATGATTGATGTCATCTTGAGCCGTGTGATAATTATAATGACCGTCTATAAAAGCAAAATTGTAGCCTTGAATATTGCCGTTTTTTCTAAAAACAGTTAAATCAGTATCGTTGGGCAACATTTTGTAAATGCTGTACATTAGCGAATTTGAAACTGGAAATTTTGGATTTGCTGCAGCGAATTCTTTAACCAATCCGGCATTTCCTCCATTGGTTTCCATTAACATATAACTTGGACCTGAAGATCCGCGGGCTTCAAAATTCAATACTAAACCTACTTCTTTTGCCCATTTATGTTCGGTGACAAAAAGCGCAGCACCATTCAATCCCAACTCTTCGGCATCCGAAAATAGAATGATAATATCGTTTTTGTTCGGTGTTTTATTGTAAATAAAGGCACGGACACTTTCCAAGATTGTCGCAACGCCTGAACCTGCATCGCTCGCGCCGTGTGAAGCAGAATGTGGTGCGCTGTCATAATGCGAAAGTAGGAGCAAGGCTTTGTCGCTGTTTGTTCCTTTTATTCGTGCCAAAATATTCTTGCATTTTGTCAATGTTCCCCAATCAGAAAAAGCAAAACCTTCCTGAACGGAAGTTTCCAAACCCATTTTTTGCAGTTCTTTTGTCAAATAATTAGCAACAACATCATGATTTTCTGAACCCACAAAATGAGGTTCTTTAGAAATATTTTTTACTTGTTCCAATGCTCTTTTGGTAGAAAACTCCGAAAGTGGAACTTCATCGTCAGATGTCCATTGTGGCATCAATGTGAAGAAAATAGATCCAAGGATTCCGAGGATAAACAAAACGGATAAAAGTGGTGAATAATCTTTTTTCATCATTAGTAGGTTTTGGGGTCTAAATTTCTTTTTTGACAAGCATATAATAATCATTCTCCAATGCGCGATAGCCTTGGTCGTAAACAAAAAAGTAGGTATTTCCTGTTTTGGTCTCTAAAATATTGGTAAAAAACTCAAAATCGAAACCCTTGCTCAAGAGTTTTGATTTGGTGGTTTTCCCTTTTCCATCGACATTCAGGGCTGAAAGAATTCGGTAATTTTTGCGCAACTTATTGTTCACGTTGCGCATAAAATTAGTGCTGTCTTTGTTTATTTTGTTGTTGTAGGCGTTGCGGCAACCGTCGCTGCAAAACTTTTTATCTTCGCGACCCACAATTTTGTCTCCACATTCCAGACAGGTTTTAGTCATAGTTTTTTATTTTTTAAATTGACCTTTGTGCAATAAGGCTTGTTCTATATGCGCCAAATGGTGGTTGCAATGCCAGGCATAAAGCCCAATTATTTCGTCTAAACAAGATGTTTTGTTGTTAGCCGGATGAATAAATTTTTTCTTTAATTCATTTTCTCCAAAACTTTTCAGAAGCAAAACCCAACGGGTATGTACTCCTTCGATGATTTGAATGGAAGGGGAAATATCGTCTGAATTGCCATCGGCAAGTTCAGCCCATTCAGCTTCTTCATATGGTTTTATGGTTGGAGTATCTTCGGTCAAAGCCAGTTTAAATCGGATAAAACTATTCATATGACTATCAGCACAATGATGTACCACTTGTTTTATCGACCAGCCTTCAGGACGATAAACCCAATTCAATTCTTCGACAGAAAGTTTTGCGGTTAGGTTTTTAATTTTAATTGGAAAAAGTTGAATGACTTCTATCCAGATTTTTAAATCTTTATCTGTTATTGAATCTGGTTTTTGAAATTTTCCTATTGGAAATTTTAGTTTTTCGAGGTTCACTGTATTCATTGTATTACTATAATTTTTAAATCAAATTTTTAAATCAAATTGTTTCTTGTCTGTAAATTTCTATTTTTTCTTTTGAGAGCCTTTTTTGTAACCACATTTGTAGTTTTTGTTTTGATGGTTCAGTCAAATTGTTCTTGCTTTTGTAAATCAAAACAGGATGAACATAAGAACTATCGGTATTTTTATTATAGGTATGATTTGAAATGGATATGTTCTCGACTTCAGGAAAAATGATTTTTATCTCCTCTAATAAAGCCTTATTGTTGTATTTGTTAGCTGCAATTTCATTTTCTAATTGCGATATTTTAATGTCTTTTGCATTCAAATCAGATTTTTCAGAATGGATTTGATTTAAAATAAGTCTTTTTATATCAGTTGTGTCCTGCCGAATTTTAAGTACGGCATTCTTGATATAATTGTCATTTAGGGTTTGATTAAGCATTTTAATATCTTCCTTGTTAAGTTTCTTGCTTAAGAAAGCTAATTCGATTTTTTTCGGACTTTTATTAAGATCTACTTTTTTATAAAGAACGGTATATCCTTTATTTTCGAATTCATTCTTAATGAAAAGATCTATTTTTTGGTTGTATTGTTTTTGATTATACAGCATATAAGCAAAGTAAATGCTTGGCAACATTAATGCTACAATTAAGATTGAAATACCATATTTTACTTGTTTTTGACGTTTGTCATTCACTTGCTTTACAGCTGGATATTTTAAATATTTCACTATTAAAAAAGTTGAAATGCCAATAAAAACACAATTTATGGCGTATAAAAATAGCGCTCCAAAAAAGAATTTCAAGTTTCCAATAGCCAATCCATATCCTGCCGTACATAAGGGAGGCATTAATGCAGTTGCAATGGCGACTCCAGGAATTGGGTTTCCTTTTTCAATTCTTGTGATGGCAATTACCCCTACAAGTCCGCCGAAAAAAGCAATTAATAAATCATAAATATTGGGCGAAGTTCTTGATAATAATTCAGATTGTGTTTCTTTGAATGGACTTAAATAAAAGTACATTGTAGAAACAATTAAACCAACTATAGTAGCAATTAAAAGGTTTTTTAATGATTTTTTTAGCAATGCGAAATCATATATGCCGAGACCAAATCCAGCTCCTATGATTGGTCCCATTAACGGAGAAATAAGCATTGCGCCAATGATAACCGCTGTCGAATTTACATTTAATCCTATTGAAGCCACAACAATCGCACAAGCTAAAATCCACAGGTTTGAACCTCTAAAAGATATATTGGATTTTACGGTTTCCAATACTTTTTGTTTATTTTCTTCTCCAAAATGAAGGTCTGTAAATTTCAGTATTTTATTAATCATTCTTTTTTAGTTGCTTTTTTGAAAAGTATTCGCACATTCCAGAAATTAATTCTGTTAAAATCAATCAAATATATACATTAATTTCCAATTACAAACGGTTACAAACAGTTACAACCGAAAGTAAGTAGTTATCAACCGAATAAATTTTTAGAGTCATCGCATCTTTGCCCTGTTGATTTGAACGAACAATTCAACAAAAAGTATACTAACAATTTAAATTTACACGCCATGAATGCAATGAGAAACAAAGTACAATTAATCGGAAACGTAGGAAATGATCCAGAAATCAAAAATCTTGATGGAGGAAAAAAAGTAGCTAATTTGACCATCGCCACAAACGATAGTTACAAAAATGACAAAGGAGAAAAAGTGGAACAAACCGAATGGCACAAAGTTGTAGCCTGGGGTAAAACTGCCGAAATTATCGAAAAATATGTGACCAAAGGCAAAGAAATTGCCATTGAAGGAAAACTTACCCACAGAAGTTACGACGATAAAAACGGAGAAAAAAGATACATTACCGAAGTTGTCGCAAATGACGTTCTTCTTTTAGGAAAATAAAATAATCTTCAGTTTACAATCGCAGTTTGCAGCAATAATTTGTTCGCAGACTGCGATTTTTATTTTACTGATCACTGTAAAATTGCTATCTGCTAATTAATCGTTCATCAATTCCTGAAAACAATCTATAAATTGTCCTACATGATACCCATCCATCAAACCGTGATGAACGTGAACCGACATCGACATTGTTCTTTTTCCTTTTTCGTCAACCATCATTTTTCCAAAAGAAATTTTAGGGCAACTATCCGGAAAAGTATAGCTTCTAGCATGAGAAAGTGATGTGAAATTTATCCACGGTATTGCCGAAAAATGGATCAAATTATCGCTTGGAAATTCTCTGGTGAAGAGTCCCGAAGTGTTTTTTATTCTTTCAATTTCCTGGAATGTGGTTTTTGCAAAAACATCAAAATCAGAAGAATATTCAATCAATGAAAACCCAAAAGTTTTGTCTTCCCGCATTAATGTTGCCGAGACATCAATTGTATCGTAGATGTAAATTTCATTATCAATTATTCGATATCGAAAAGATTCAATCATATTCACGGCAGCAATTGTTTTGTGCAAATAATACACAAAAAAGGAGGTTCCCAGTTGTTTTGCGGCTTCATATGCTTTCGAGCAATCAATGGTTGTGTTAATCCCAAAAAAAGATTCTTCCATTTGTTTAAAGAACAAGAAGTGTTCTTTTCGGTTCCAGTTTTCCAGGTCTAAAAGGGTTTTCACTGTTTTTTAAAATTTTTGTCTTCAAAAATACAGCTATTTTTTTAATTTTTTGTAGTCACGAATTTTAAGTTTGTAATTAATTTTTTTGAAAGAGCCAAAATAAAAAAGCCCTAAAGGAAATTTCCTTTAGGGCTTTTACGGAATAAATAGAGCCGTTTATTTTACCATAAAAGTAACCTTTCTAACTAATTTTCTGGCGCCATCAGAATCTTTATCAACTGAATTGTCTTCGCCACTGGCGATAACATTTAATCTTGAAGGATTAATGTTTGCTTTTAACAAAATATTTTTAACATTGGTAGCTCTAGCATTAGACAATTTGTCGTTGAAAGCAGATTTTCCTACTTCGTCAGCGTGTCCAATAATATCAACAGAAGCAGTAGGATTGTTTCTTAAATAAGTCAAGATAAAATCAATACCTTCTGTAGAAGTATTGTTAGGTTTAGATACATTGAAGTCAAAATAAGTACAAACATAACCACTGTTGATTGTGCTTTTAATCTGATCATTATTGGTTAAAACTTGGGGATTATCAGTTTTGCTACTGTAATTTTTCATTACGTAAGCTTCTGTTGCATCAGGAACACCGTTATAGTTTTTATCAATTGAACGTCCTTTAGTATCAACCATTGCTCCAGCAGGTGTATCAGTTTCTTCATCTAAATAATTTGCCACACCATCTTTATCGGTGTCTAGCATTCTATTTTCAACAGCAACAAATCTTGCATTAATTGCGGCAAATCTATCATCATTTTCGATAACCCAGTCAGCATGTTTTGCGTTTTTACCCAAGTAAAATGTCAAACCTACTGTTCCTGTAAACAAAGTATTTCCGTTGAATCCTTTTTCATTTGTTTTACTTGCAAAATCAAAAGCGTTCTCTTGTTTAGCATTTAGGATGGTTGTCATATCTCCAGTTAACACGACTTTATTACTCAATTTAATTTGACCGGTAAACCCAAAAATAATATTGCCCACTTTGTCTGTCAAAGAAGAATTATCGTCGTTTAGTTGTGCTACACCAAAACCGGCATGCCCTAATAAACCAATGGTTTTAGTCCAAGTCTCAAAATTCATTATTCTTCCCAAGTTGGAAACAGCCTGCAAGTCAAATCTGTAATACTTGGATCCAAAATCTTTTGATTTGTTCTCTCCGGTTATGCTTACATAGCCAAAGTCGGCTTTCAAACCAAATTTATTATTAAACATGTAACGAGTCCCTAATTCGACTGTAAAAGGGCTAATTGTTGAAGTAAAATAACCACGTGTTAAGGGGTTTTGTGGTTTATTAAAACCACCAGTCAATTCGATAGACCAATGATTAAACTCATTTGTATTGTTTTTTACAAGTTCACTTTGTGCGCTTAAAGTGTTTAAAGCGAATGCAAAAACTAAAGTAAGTAGGGTTTTTTTCATAATTTCTTAATTAAAATTTTCGACAAAAATACATCACAATATTTAAAAAAAAATATTTAAACTGTAAATTATGTAAGTATTTATTTTTTATTTTACAGATAAAAAGGTGGCTTATGAAGTTAAAACTCTTTATTACAACACGTTAAAAGTTAATTTTTTTAATGAAAATTAAAAAAAATAAGAGTTTTTCAAATTATTTTTATAAATCTTAGGGATGATTTTGATTAGAGAAGCACAATTTAAAGACTTAGCCATCAAATTGGCTAAGCTTTTATTTCTAAATTTTGGATAGTAATTTGTTTTTTTAAAGGGTTTCGCTATTGCAGTCTTTTCAAAACATCGATCATTTTTTCAAAAGTATTGAAATTTTTGTGTTCCACTTTATAGTCAATTCTTTCATGTGCCCAAGTAGTGTGAAACGGAATATGAACGGCGTGTCCGCCAATAGCCAAAACCGGTAAAACATCCGATTTTAGTGAGTTTCCAATCATAAAAAACTCTGAAGGTTGAATATCTAGACGTTTTATCAAATCCGAATAGTCTTTTTCCTGTTTGTCAGACATCACTTCAATATGGTGAAAATAATGTCCCAAACCCGAATCGTGTAATTTCCTGCGTTGGTCTAATAAATCGCCTTTGGTTGCAACAACGAGTTTGTATTTTCCGTGCAAAGCGTTTAAAGTTTCTTCGACACCGTCTAATAATTCAATGGGTTTTTCAAGTAATTCTTTTCCGTATTCTATGATTTTTTCAATGACTTCAACAGGAATTGTATTGTTCGAAATTTTCATAGCGGCTTCGATCATCGAAAGAATATAGGCCTTGATTCCGTAACCATATATTTTTAAATTGTCAATTTCGACCTTAAAAAGTTCCTGCGAAATCCCTTGATGTGATAAATAATCTTCCATTAAACCACAGAATTTTTGTTCCGTTTCCTGAAAATAAGGTTCGTTGATAAATAAGGTGTCGTCTGCATCGAAAGCGATTACTTTTAGGTTCATATTATAAGATTTTCGGGTCTTCTACGGGATTATTAAGTATTGAATATTGTAATAATTCTTGCATTAATAAATATACTTTTGTCGACTTTTCAACTGGAAAGAAATCATTTCTGTTTAAATCTGCATCAATACCTCTTTCTATAGCTTTTGAAATATATTCTACGGTTAAATAACCTTTTGGATAGTTTTTTAATTTTGATTTTGTATGCTTTTCCCCAAGTTCAGTTTTTGACTCTTTACTGTTTGTGCATTTGATATTTTTTTGATCTTCTAAATGAAACAACAGCCAAATTTCAAAGCAAAAATTACTTATAAACAAATTCGCATCAAAGAGACTTTCACAATATTGTTTTAATTCTGAAAATTCTAGAATCGGATGTTCATCAACATCAAGTACAAATCTAAATTTATCTTCTGATGAGGGCGTTACTAATATGTTTTTTGGAGGATTTTCAATAAATGATTTAGCTCTTTCTATTAATTTTTTTGGTTGAGAGCCAATGACGTTTGTGTCTTTCTCAAGAACATGGAGAATACTTGCTTTTTTAGGTTCAAAAAACAAATTGTTAAACGTTCCGAAATATTTTAGTTCTTTCTCTCCTTCATACACAATAAAGAATTTTGTTGCATCCTCAAAGGATTCTTTCTTGTTATAATCGTCTATTGTATATCTCTTACGATTCATTTTTATATCTGATTTTCCTCAACAATTAATTTTGAAAAATCTCCTAGAAATGGAATTCCTCCATATCGACCTTCTAAATATCCTCTTTCTAAAACTTTATCTCCGCGAGGATTAAAATTGCTTAATGGATAAAATTCAGTGCTTCCATCAGATTTTTTTTCAGTAAACCAAATCTCATCTCTACGTAATAAATTATTGTCTAACAAATGACTTTCATGAGTTGTAAAGATTAATTGACTTTTAGAAGTTGAGTTTAATGAATACATTTTTAATAGCTCTTTCGCTAATAATGGATGCATACTTCGTTCTAATTCGTCGATAATATATACAACATTGCCTTCGTGTATTAATTGTTCAAATGCTGGCGATAGTTCAAATAGTCGATTAGTTCCATCAGATTCTTCATCAAAATCAAATAGATCAGGCGAATTAAAGTGCTTAGTTTTTAGTATTGAAACAAAATATTTTTCTCCTATTTTTTTCAAAACGTTTACTTGAGAATTAAACGGAAATGTTAAAACAACGTTCGTTGTTTTGTCTTTTCTGTTATCAAGAGATGTTTCTAAATCGTCAATCATTTCTTTTTTAAAATCTTCATCAGAGTAACTAAAAAACACATCTGCATCAATTTCTTTTATTATTAAATCCTCAATACCGGTTTTGCTGTTAATTAATAAATCTTTTGCAAATTTTGT
Organism: Flavobacterium soyangense; assembly: GCF_015277675.1. GTDB lineage: Bacteria > Bacteroidota > Bacteroidia > Flavobacteriales > Flavobacteriaceae > Flavobacterium > Flavobacterium soyangense. The sequence continues at coordinate 204,101 of NZ_JADHEC010000001.1, read as the reverse complement.
AGATTTGTTTCCTGTTAAAATAGATTCGGAATAATGATAGCTCCTAGAAAATGGGGTAACAATTGTCAGTTTACTTAAACCAATGTAGACGGTATCTAATATATCAATGTCATCAATTACGCCAAAACAAGCATCAAGTACAGATTCGGTGTCTTTTAATTCTTTTTTCAAATATTTTTGAATATAGCTCAGATCTTTAGAATTCTTAAAGGTATCCCCGAACTCTACTTCATTATCAATTCTTTTATATAATAATTTTTCTTTTCCTTTTTTTACCGATTCAATTTGATACAACCATTCTTCCTTTATTTTGCCTTTAAAAATTTCGATTGCATAATCAAAATGAATACCCATATATTCATATTCCATTCTGAATGTTGTCGGTTTGCTTTTATAAGATGAATCAACTCTGAATTTTTTACTTTGCGGAACTAATAATGACTCTTCATTAAAGACAATACTTTTAAAATAATCAATAGCATTGATTAGATTACTTTTCCCTGCGGCATTAGCTCCATATATAGCAGCAGTTTTCAAAACATCAATACCAGATTTTGTTTTTGTTATATGATTTTGCAATAGTTTTGATCCGTTACCTTTTGCAGGAAGCATATTAAATTCTGTCTCTTCTTTGAAAGACATAAAATTACTAACAACAAAACGGATTAGCATGATTTTACGATTTTTTCGTTAAAAATATTATATTCAAGTAAAATAAAGAATATATTATCATTTAAAAAAATATAACTTCGATTTTTTCGAAAAAATTAACGATTTTAACTATCGTTTTTAATAAAACGACTTAATTTAGTCAGTAAAGACAAAAGCCTTTAAGAATGTTAAAACTCTGAAAGAGTTAGTTTTTATAATTTAATTATTACAAAAAACTAATTTCTTTAATTTATCGTCTCCCCATTCCCAACACCATCCGCATCCGGATTTACAAAAACCAGTTTGCCTTCGGCGTTATTCGTCATCAGAATCATTCCCTGGCTTTCCACGCCACGAAGGTTTCTTGGTGCTAAGTTCACTAATACTGTCACTCGTTTTCCAATAATATCTTCAGGTTTGAAACTTTCGGCAATTCCCGAAACAATCGTGCGAACGTCAATTCCGGTATCTACTTTCAAAATCAACAATTTATTGGCTTTCGGCATTTTTTCTGCTTCGAGAATCGTTCCCACACGGATATCCATTTTGGCAAAATCATCAAACTGAATCAATTCTTTTTGTGGTTCGGCAACTTTATTTTCGACTAAATTAGCAGTTTTCGTGGCTTCTAATTTGTCGATTTGTTTTTGTATTTCTTCGTCTTCAATTTTGGCAAAAAGCAATTCGGCTTCCCCAATTTTATGTCCAGTAGGAATTAAATCCGAATTATCAGCAACTGTTTCCCAGTCGATTTTATCTTCAATTTTTAAAATTCTTGACAATTTTGTTGCGGTAAATGGCAAGAAAGGTTCGCAAAGTGAACTCAAAGCAGCTGCAATTTGCAAAGCCACATACATTTGGGTTTGTACACGAGCAGGATCTGTTTTTATCATTTTCCAAGGTTCTTCGTCGGCAAGATATTTATTCCCCAATCGGGCCACATTCATCAATTCGCCCAAAGCCTCACGGAATCTGTAACGTTCTATTGAACTCGAAATCACGGCTGGGTAGGCTTTTAATTCGGTCAAAATAGTCTCGTCCGCTGTTGAAAGTTCGTTTGGCGTTGGAACGATTCCTTCATAATACTTATTGGTCAGAACCACGACACGATTGATGAAGTTTCCAAAGACAGCCACCAATTCATTGTTATTTCTCGCCTGAAAATCTTTCCAGGTAAAATCGTTGTCCTTATTTTCTGGCGCATTCGACGTCAATGCATAACGCAAAACATCTTGCTGATTCGGGAATTCTTCCAAATATTCGTGCAACCAAACTGCCCAGTTTTTGGACGTAGATAATTTGTTTCCTTCCAAGTTCAAGAACTCATTTGCAGGAACATTGTCCGGCAAAATATAACTTCCTTCGGCTTTCAACATCGCTGGAAAAATGATGCAGTGAAAAACAATATTGTCTTTCCCGATAAAGTGTACCAATTTCGTATCTTGATCTTTCCAATAAGGTTCCCAATCTTTCCCTTCGCGTAAAGCCCATTCTTTCGTGGAAGAAATATAGCCAATCGGCGCATCAAACCAAACATATAATTTTTTTCCTTCGGCACCTTCAACGGGAACATCAATTCCCCAATCAAGGTCACGAGTTACTGCGCGAGGCTCTAATCCGCCGTCAATCCAAGATTTTACTTGTCCGTAAACATTTGGTTTCCAGTCATTTTTATGTCCCACGAGAATCCACTCTTTCAAGAAATCTTCATAACGATCCAAAGGCAAGAACCAGTGTTTTGTCGATTTCAAAATAGGCGTTTCTCCTGTAATGGTCGATTTTGGATTAATCAAATCCGTAGCGTTTAAAGTCGAACCACATTTTTCGCATTGGTCGCCATAGGCTTCTTCGTTGCCACAGCGTGGACAAGTTCCAACCACAAAACGGTCTGCGAGGAATTGGTCGGCCTTGGCATCATACAATTGCTCGGTCACTTCCTCGATAAAATCGCCTTGTTCGTACAGTTTTCTAAAAAATTCCGAAGCCGTATCATGATGAATTTTAGCTGAAGTCCTCGAATAATTGTCAAACGAAATTCCAAAATCCGAGAACGATTTACGAATAATTCCATCATATTTATCGATTACTTCCTGTGGCGTTATGCCTTCTTTTTTGGCTTTCATCGAAATCGCCACACCGTGTTCGTCGCTTCCGCAAACAAACACGACATCTCTTCCCTGCAATCTTAAATATCTGGAATAAATATCCGAAGGCACGTAAACACCCGCCAAATGCCCAATGTGAATGGGTCCGTTTGTATAAGGCAATGCCGCCGTAATGGTATATCTTTTTGGATTCTGTAACATAATTCAGTTTAATTTGCTGCAAAAATAAGCAATAGAATTTTTATTTGGAGCTATTTCCCGCTATCCGTTGCAATCTTTTGCTTTTTAAAGGAAAAAGCAAAAGGATTTCCACTTCTATCGGGGCTAGGTAAGCAGGGGTTTTTTGATAACCTTTTTTAGAAAACATCCTTGTAAAAATCGATGCCTAAATTTATTTTCTCGGCATCATCTCTTACCAGACGAAGAGCATTTATAATTTTTAATTTCAACTCTTCACTATAATCAACCTCGTTAATTATTGCTGTTATTATTTCTTGCAGTAGGCCTTTTTCTATTAAATTATCAGCAACTGTTACAGCAATATTTTCCATTTCAATGATAAATTTGTTGGTAAATACATCTAAACCATTTACTTCTAAAAAAAAAGCTCCTATTGCAATTGAAGTACGTTTGTTACCATCATTAAAAGCGTGAAATTTATTAAAGGAGAAAATCAAATGACTAAGTTTTTCTTCATACGTTGGATAGTAGTCATCGTTTTGAATATGATGAAGAGGGCTATCGATATTTCCAAAATTTTTAATTCCAGGATGCCCACCAGAAATTTCGATTATTTTGTCATGAATCTTTATTGCGTATTCTGAAGAAAAATAAATTAATTTCATAATTAACGTTCTTTTAATCTCTTAAATACTTCTTTGTTTTCTTCTAATCTTTTTTCAAGCTCCATGCTTTTATTGCCTAAAAATTTATCAAAATCTTCTGTGCTGACTTCGTTTATATAGTCTTTTAATTTTTCATGTAAAGCATCTCTAAAAACCAAATCACGGCTAGCCATTAAGCTTCTTGCTTTTTCTTGTAAAGGGTTTACAAAAGCCTCCATTATTTGTTCAAATTCAGAAAAAATCAGATGAGTTTCAGATAAAGAGAGCTTTTTGTTTAAAGTTTCAGATTTGTTTTTTAAATAGTTAGCAAATCCATTTTCATAAGCTGAAACTAAATCTAGAACTTCTGAATACATTGTGCCTCTGACACTTTCTTTTGAATTTAGGTTTAGTATCTTTCTATACTCTTTGGCATTTTCCTTAAAAATACTTTTATAAATTTTGTCTGTAAGTTGGCTATATTTAAATTTATTTTCAACAATATAAAAATCCAATGAATTCGTAAATTCTTTACGGTAATTATGTTCTCTAATAGCACTGGGTAAAAACTCTTCTTCTCTTTGGTTAATGTATTTTGTTTTCCCTCCTAATTTTTTATTTAAAACGTCAATTACAATGTCTAATATTGAACTTCTTAATTTTTGAGCTTTATCTGAACCAGTTAGAAGCATTCCAATATTTAAAAAAGTTTTGTATGTGAATATCGATAATTGGGGTGATTTTGACAGGCTATCTAGTTCACTTTCATTTAATTGAAGGATGTTCACGACATCCATGTCGTGAACATCCTTTTTGTCTTTGGCATTTCTCACAAAATTAAACACTTGTTCTTTGTAAGCTTTTAGCTTAGAGCCTGTATATAATTCGTACCCGCTAATTTCTAATTCTGTTTTATTATTCTCCAAGATTCGATCAATAGTCCGTATATCTACATCAAAATATTGAGCAATTTGTTGTTTGGTAAAGCGATATTTACCGTCAAACTTAATTCCGTAAAAACCCAGTTCCTCATATATACCTTGGATAGCAATATTATTATTTAATATATTTTTTCTATCGAGACTAGAATTTGTTAAATCTTTACTCATTGTTTTTGTGTTTACTCACAAAGATACTTTGTTTTATTATATTCTTCCACCATAAGTTAAAGTGAAATACATTAATTAGTTCATTCTAGTAACGCCGAGTTTTTAATATGGCTTTGTTTATCTTTACAACCATAATTCTAGAATCATATCAACCATGCCAAAAGGACCCGAAAAAAATACCAAAAACAAGGCTTTGCACACCAAATTGCTCAATCGGAAAAAGGCTAAATTGCAAGAAGATAAAAAAGAAAAAGCATTACGTCTGAGAACTTTGGTTGCCAAAATAAATCAGCAAAAGAATAGTGACCAATCTATAGAGCCATAGGCGCGACATATTTATAGGGATGGATTTTAATCCACCCAAAATTAAATGATTTATTGAAAAAGTACCGTTGGTACAGAAATTTTCACAATCTTTGACCTCAAAAAACAAAAAATAATATGAGCAAGACAAAACTAACGATTAATAAAAACGGTTCTATAAAAATAGAAGGGGATTTTGAAATAGTAGATCAAGAAGGAAACGTTTATGGACTACAGGGAAGGGCAGCATTAGGTCTTTGTCGTTGTGGATTATCATCAAATAAACCTTTTTGCGATGGATCACACCGTAATAATTTTGAAAGTGATTCAAAAGCATTTGATTTACCACCAATGAAAACGAAATAAAGAATAGGTTTTCAACATCCAATATAAAAGCTGCATTTTAATAGATGTAGCTTTTTTTGTTTCCCAAATACTTTTGTTGAAATTTAAAACTTAGGCAAAGAGTAAATAAAATTTCTTTTCTGTTTTTATTTAACTGAAATTTGCGGCACATATTCAAATACAAAACAAATGGAATTCGGTAGAATAATAGTTTCAGAAACAGCCTTCAACAGTGAAAATCTTCAAGATATCATTCACTCCAATATTTCGGTCATTAACTTAATGCGCGAGGAAGGTGTGGACGACGATTTGATTCACGAAGACGCCTTGATGAGTTATTATTTAGATTATTATACATCACAATATACCGAGGGAAATTTTGCCCAGTTTGTTTATAATTCGAGTTGGGACAAGGAGTTGAACGAATTGATAGAAGAAGGTTTGGCCTTAATTGGCGCCTACAACCACTTGGAATTATTCCAACAGCAATCCAAAAAAGTAAAACTAATGAGCAGCGTCAAGCTCAATAAATTCCTAAAAGGAAAATTAGAAGGTGTAAATCCTACTAGAGATTTTCTCAACAACGATACTTTTTTCGAATTGGAAGAAAATCTCATTACTTTGAACGCCAATTTTCTAAAAACGCATCCCGATTTCGAAGTGCTTTCTGTGGATGAAATGTTCGCCACCTTAGAAGAATTTGTGGGTCACGAGATTAAAAGAGAGTAAACTGAGTCAAAAGCCGCAAGTCAAAAGTCTTAAAGGTGTTTTGTATTGCACTCAATTGTCTTTTTAACATTAAATAAAGTGTGCCTAAATAAGGTTGTTTCCTAGCGCTTGACTTTATGACTTTATGACTTTCGACTTTTGACTATTTTTTTGTCTCAATAGTATCAAACATTTCCTTAAATTTGTGACCTTATTAAAAATAAATAAGAGTTAAAAAATTAAGTTATGTTACAAATCGCATTTATTAGAGAGAATCAGGAAAAAGTAATCAAGGCTTTGGCCAAAAGAAATATGGATGCCACCGCTGTTGTTGAAGAAGTGGTACAACTGGATGAACGCCGTCGCGCTACGCAAGTAGAGTTGGACGGAATTTTATCCGAATCTAATAAATTATCCAAAGATATTGGCGAATTGATGAAAGGCGGCGAAAAATCAAAAGCTGCCATTCTCAAAGAAAAAACTGTTCTATTAAAAGAAAAAAGCAAAGCATTAGCCGAAACTGCTGACCTACTTGCTGCAGAACTTTCTGAAAAACTATACACTTTACCCAATCTTCCTGCTGATATTGTTCCCGAAGGAAAAACTCCCGAAGAAAACCTTAACGTTTTTCAAGAAGGCGACATTCCCGTTTTGCACGAAGGTGCTCAACCTCATTGGGAATTGGTAAAAAAATACGACATCATCGATTTCGAATTAGGAAACAAAATTACTGGCGCAGGATTTCCGGTTTACAAAGGAAAAGGAGCCAAATTACAACGTGCTTTAATCAATTATTTCTTAGATAAAAATACGGCTGCAGGTTATAATGAAGTTCAGGTTCCGCACATGGTCAACGAAGCTTCGGCTTACGGAACGGGGCAATTGCCAGACAAAGAAGGGCAAATGTACCACGATGCTACGGACAATTTATATTTGATTCCAACGGCAGAAGTTCCCGTGACGAATTTGTTTCGTGACGTGATTTTGAATGAAAACGAATTACCAATTTTGACAACTGCTTACACGCCTTGTTTCCGTCGTGAAGCCGGTTCTTATGGCGCTCACGTTCGTGGATTGAACCGTTTGCACCAATTTGACAAAGTCGAAATCGTGCGCGTGGAGCATCCTGATAAATCTTATGAAGCATTGGACGGAATGGTAGCTCACGTAAAAAGTATTTTGCAAGAATTGAAATTACCTTATAGAATATTGCGTCTTTGTGGTGGCGATATGGGTTTTACATCTGCTTTGACGTATGATTTCGAAGTGTATTCTACGGCGCAAGAGCGTTGGTTAGAAATCAGTTCGGTATCTAATTTTGAGACTTTTCAGGCGAATCGTTTGAAATTACGTTTCAAAGACAAAGACGGAAAAAACCAATTGGCACACACCCTAAACGGAAGTTCATTGGCTTTGCCAAGAGTTTTGGCTGGAATTTTGGAAAATTATCAAACTGCGGAAGGCATTGTAATTCCTGAAGTTTTGCGAAGCTATTGCGGGTTTGATATTATTGATTAAATTAGTTTTCGGTTATCAGTTGCAGTTTTCAGAGCTGCGACTGAAAACTAAATCTTCAACTAAAAACTGACAATGAAAAAACTATTTCCATATATCGCCCTGTTTTTTTCATTGGTTTGTTTCTCACAAAACGAGCAATTGGCACAGTATTATTTCGATAAAGGCGATTTTGAGAAAGCAAAAATCAGTTTTGAAGAATTATTAAATAATCAGCCGTCGAACTCCCAATATTTTCAGCGAACTATAGATTGCTATCAGCAATTACAACAATTTGATGTTGCCGAAAAAGCCATTCAAACTCGATTGAATACTTACAAACAAGGCAATCTTCTGGTCGAATTGGGTTATAATTTTCAGCTGCAAAAGAACGAGGCTTCCGCCAAAAAGTATTACGAAGAGGCCATCGACCGAATCAAGAAAAATCCAAATGAAGTGTATGGAATTTCAAATTCTTTCGAGAGAAAAGTCTTATTGGAATATGCCTTGAAATCCTATCAAACGGCAACGACATTGCAACCCAATTATAATTTCAATTATCAAATGGCGTTGCTTTACGGACAATTGGGCAACACTGAAATGATGATTTCCACTTTTCTGGACGAAGCTTACGCTAATCCCCAAAACTCGATTCAAATCCAAAATCAATTGGCTCGTTTTATGTTCGAAGAAGGTGATGAAAACTTCAATGAAATTTTACGAAAAGCATTAATTGTAAGAGCTCAAAAGAACCAAGATGTTTTTTGGAATCATTATTTGAGTTGGTATTATGTCCAACAAAAAGAGTTTGGCAAGGCTTTTATCCAAGAAAAAGCAATCTTCAAACGCAATCCGGAATCACTTTCCAGTATCGTGAATTTGGGACAACTTGCCATCGAAGAAGATGATACGGAAGCGGCCAAAGAAATTCTGGGATTTGTTTTGGAAAACACCAAAGATTTAGAGTTGCTTATCCAAGCAAATTCGTATTTGATTGAAATGAAAATTGAAAAAGCGCAGCAAAAAGATTTTGCGACAATCAATACTGAATTAGCCAGTTTGTTGACGGAATATGAAATAAGTCCATTTACGCTATCTTTGCAACTGATTCAGGCGCATTTTGTGGCTTTTAATTTGCGAAAACCTGAGGAAGGAAAAGCAATTGTCAAGAAAGCACTTGAGTTACAATTGAACGATTATGAAGCGGCTCAGGCCAAAATGGAGTTGGCAGATATTTTGCTTTATGAAGAAAAATTCAATCAGGCGTTACTTTATTATTCCCAAGTTGAAGAGAATTTAAAGAACGATGGAGTGGCACACGAAGCGAGTCTGAAGGCTGCCAAGACCAGTTATTTTCAAGGGGATTTTGTGTGGGCTTTGAAACAGTTCAAGGAATTGAAATCGGCAAGTACGCAATTGATTGCCAATGATGCATTGGAATATTTCCTTTTGATAAACGATAATACAGTCGCCGATTCGACACAAACCGCCTTGAAACAGTTTGCCAAAGGTGATTATTTGTTATATCAAAACAGGAATCAGGAAGCGATTGCGCAGTTTCAGTCGATTTTGAAAAGCTTCAAAGGACAAGAAATCGAAGCGGTAACTTTGTTGCGTTTGGGTAAAATTTATGAAAAACAAGGCGAATATAATTTGGCTTTAAGCCAATATCAAAATATTATTGACCATCACGCCGATGGAATTTACATAGACGAAGGCCTGTTTTTTTCGGCAGAAATTGAGAACAATAAGTTACAACAACCGGATAAAGCAAAACCGCTTTACGAGAAAATAATTTTTAATCATCAAGATAGTATTTACTTTGTGGAAGCTCGAAAAAAATTCCGACAATTGCGAGGAGACAAAGAACTGTAAAAAGGTTAATCGGTTAACTGTTTATTTGTTTAACCGAATTAACGATTAACCGATTAAACAAATAACCAAATCAACAGTAAAAATGATAATTTACAACGTTACCACAAACATACACGAAAGCGTCCACGAAAAATGGATGATTTGGATGCAACACAAACACATTCCTGAAATGCTGGCCACGGGAAAATTCTCTTCGGCAATAATGGTGCGCGTTTTAATTGAGGAAGAAATGGGAGGAACAACCTATTCTGTTCAATATACAACCGACAGCAAGGAAACTTTGGAAAAATATTATCTTGAAGATGCTCCAGCATTAAGGGAAGAAGGATTGAAATTATTTGGAGATAAAATGCTCTCTTTTAGAACGGAATTGGAGTTGATTTCAGAACATTAAACAAAGAAATGGAAAAAGTAAAAGCCAAAAAACACCTCGGACAGCATTTCTTAAAAGATGAAAGTATTGCCAAAGCAATTGCTGACACCTTGAATCTCGAAGGTTACGATGATGTATTAGAAATAGGTCCGGGAATGGGCGTTTTGACCAAGTATTTATTGGAAAAACCAATCAATACTTATGTTATCGAAATCGACACGGAATCGGTGGTCTATCTGGACGAGAATTATCCAAAATTAAAGGATAAAATCATCTCTAAAGATTTCCTGAGGTATAATATTAACGAAGTTTTTGAAGGGAAACAATTCGCTATAATCGGAAATTTTCCTTATAATATTTCGACTCAAATAGTATTCAAAGCATTGGAATATCGCAATCAAATACCAGAATTTGCAGGAATGTTCCAAAAAGAAGTGGCCGAACGCATTTGCGAAAAAAAGGGAACAAAAGCTTATGGAATTCTATCGGTTTTAGTTCAGGCTTTTTACGATGCCGAATATTTATTCACGGTCGATGAACACGTTTTTATTCCACCGCCAAAAGTAAAATCGGGAGTTTTACGTTTGCGACGAAAAGAGAATTACAGTTTGCCCTGTGGAGAAAAATTATTTTTCACGGTTGTAAAAACAGCTTTCCAACAGCGTAGAAAAACCTTGAGAAATAGTTTAAAAACACTAAATTTGTCCGATAGTTTAAGAGAAGATGAAGTTTTCAACCTTCGACCAGAACAACTTAACGTGGAGCAATTTATAGCACTTACCAAAAAAATAGAAGCCGATGGAATTTAAAATCAGCAAGGATTTAATCCAACAAATAGCGCAACTTATTCAAGAAAAAAATAACCATCAACTGGAAATTTTATTGAATGATATGCATCATGCTGATTTTGCGGAAATTCTTGATGAGGTTAGTATTGAAGAGGCAACCTATATTTTCCAAGTTTTAGACAGCGAAAAAACAGCTGAAATTCTTCTTGAACTGGAGGATGATTTAAGAGAGGAAATTTTAAGCCGACTTTCCTCGAAAGAAATAGCGGAAGAACTTGATGAATTAGAGACAAATGATGCCGCCGATATTATTGGAGAACTTTCTAAAGATAGAAAAGCTGAGGTAATATCAGAACTTCAAGATATTGAACACGCAAAAGGAATTGTCGATTTGTTGCGTTATGACGAGGATACTGCGGGTGGAATCATGCACAAAGAATTGGTGAAAGTCAATGAGAATTGGAACGTGATGACTTGCGTAAAGGAAATGCGAATTCAGGCCGAAAACATCTCCAGAGTACATTCTATTTATGTGGTTGATGATGATAACAAACTTAAGGGGCGTTTATCGCTAAAAGATTTGCTGACAGCGCCAACTACTAAAACGCCTATTAGCGAATTTTACATCCGAAAACTGAACTATGTAGATGTTGAAATGGCGGATGTTGATGTAGCTCGAATTATGGATAAATACGACCTTGAAGCGATTCCTGTTGTAGATGAATTGGGTCGATTAGTGGGTCGAATTACGATTGATGACGTTATCGATGTTATTAAAGACGAGATCGAAAAAAGAGACACTGAAGATATTCAAAAGTTTGGTGGCTTGGAGGCTCTTGAATTGCCATATGTGCAAACAAGACTTTTCGAAATGGTCAAAAAGCGCGCCACTTGGTTGGTGGTTTTATTTGTTGGCGAAATGTTTACGGCTTCGGCAATGGGATTTTTTGAAGGAGAAATCGAAAAAGCAGTCGTTTTAGCCTTATTCGTTCCTCTTATTATTTCAAGTGGAGGAAATTCAGGTTCACAAGCCGCAACTTTGATTATTCGTGCCATGGCATTGAAAGAATTGGACTTAAAAGACTGGTGGTTTGTAATGAAAAAAGAAATTGCATCTGGATTTTTATTAGGTTCCATATTAGGAATTGTGGGCTTTATTAGGATTATGATTTGGCAACAAACAGGTTTATATCAATATGGAATTCATTGGTTTGCTGTTGCAATGACAGTTTCAATATCCTTAGTCTTTATCGTTTTATGGGGTACACTTTCAGGCTCAATGATTCCATTTTTATTAAAAAAACTAAGATTGGATCCCGCAACATCATCAGCACCATTTGTGGCAACTTTAGTTGATGTAACTGGTTTGGTTATTTATTTTACAATTGCCTCTTTATTATTAAAAGGCAAATTATTATAAAAACCTGAATGAATTTAATAACTATTAACTAACACATCAACTCAAATTAGAATGAAAGTACATATAATTGGCGGTGGAAACCTTGGCGTTTCTATAGCATTAGGAATAACAAAATTTTCGAAAGACAACCAAGTTACAGTAACCAGAAGAAACATTTCAAGTATTCTGTATTTGGAACAATTGGGCATTACGGTTTCAACTGATAACAAACATAACATTCAAGAATCAGATGTCATCATTTTGGCCATAAAACCGTATCAGGTAAATACTGTTTTGGCCGAAATTCTTCCTGTAATTTCTAACAAAGTTATTGCTTCTGCGGTAAGTGGTTTGTCTATTGAAGCACTGCAAAACAAGATTGGCGACAAGCATCATGCCATTCGAATTATGCCGAACATTGCGGCTCAATTTGGCGCATCGGCAACCTGTATTGCTTTTAATGAAAAAGACAAAGAGAATGCCCAAAATGTGGTGGCTCTTTTCCAAGAGTTAGGAACTGCACCTATAATTGACGAAAAATTAATGGATGCTGCCACGGTTTTGGCGGCAAGCGGAACGGCTTTTGCGTTGCGTTACATTCGCGCTTCAATGCAAGCCGGAATCGAAATAGGATTTGACTGGCAAACTGCTTTGGCTATTTCTGCCCAAACTGTAAAAGGTGCTGCCGAAATGATTATGGAAGAAAACATACATCCGGAACAATTAATTGATAGAGTGACAACCCCACAAGGCTGTACTATTGCGGGATTGAACGAAATGGAAATGCACGGTTTCAGTTCGTCATTGATTAGAGGGATCAAGACTTCTTTGAAACAAATTAAGGGATAAAATTTTTATAAAGGCCAAAAAAGGGAATTTAGTGTTACGCTAAATTCCCTTTTTCCATTTATTCCGAATCTAATTATTCTTTTGGGACAGTTATTTTCTAATGAACAGGTTTTTTCAAAGTAAATTTTAACCAAAAGAAGCCCAAAGTTCCTGCAATAAAAGAAGCAATCAAAATAGCAATTTTAGAATAGGTGATCACATCTTCTCCGTCATTTTTAAAGGCAAGCAACGTAATAAAAATTGACATTGTAAAGCCAATTCCACCCAACATTCCAGCGCCAATAATGGTTTTCCATTTTAAATCTTTGGGCAACGTACAAAGTCCTAAACTCACTCCAATGAATGAAAAAAGGAAAATTCCCAACGGCTTTCCTACAGTCAATCCTAGAATAATTCCAAGCGAATTTGAATGACTTAATCCATCTTGCCAGCCCGAATTTATGGCGATGCAAGTATTGGCGATGGCAAACAATGGCAGGATTAAAAAGGCCACAGGATTGTGTAAAAAATGTTGTAAAATATAGGAAGGTGATTTCTTGCTTCCGTCTCCAAAAGGAATGACAAAAGCCAGCAATACTCCGGTAATCGTAGCGTGAACACCTGAATTAAGCATAAAATACCACATTGCAATTCCGCCAAGCAGGTAGGGAATCAGGTTGTAAATCTTCATCCGATTTAGAATAAACAAAAACCCCATAATGCCTAAAGCAATAAATAAATTCACAAAAGAAATAGACGCTGTGTAGAATATGGCAATCACGATGATGGCTCCCAAATCATCGATTACGGCGAGTGCGGTTAGGAATATTTTCAAGGATGCTGGAACGCGACTTCCTAAAAGGGACAAAATTCCTATTGCAAATGCAATGTCAGTTGCCATTGGGATTCCAGCACCGTTTTGGGTTATGGTTCCAAAATTCAATAACAAAAATAGTCCCGCAGGAATAAGCATTCCGCCCAATGCTCCAAAAATAGGCAAAGCTGCATTTTTAATACTCGACAATTCTCCGTGATAAATTTCGCGTTCTAATTCCAATCCGATCAAAAGAAAGAATATTGTCATCAAGCCATCGTTAATCCAATGCGTGATGGAATGATGCCCAACTTCGGTAGACCAAAACTGAATATATTCGGTTTGAAGTGGGGAATTTGCAAGGTAAAGCGACAAAATGGTTACAAAAAGGAGCAAAATTCCGCCAGATTTTTCACTTTTAAAGAAGGATTTAAAGGTTTTTGTTAATTTCATATTTTAAATTCTTTTCATTTAATCCATATCTGTAAAAAGGGACACTGATAAAATAGATTTGCTTCCCGAAGCTTCGGGAGCAAAGACGCTGAAAAAAACTGATTTTTAAATTAATTTTTAAAATCCGTTTTGATCCGTGTTTTTCGCAAAGCGAATCGGCGTTTATCTGTGTCCAAAAATTTCATACAAACTTACACAAATGCAACACTAAATCCTTTTTGTAAAACGATAAACCGCAATTTTTTTGTTATTTTGGTAAATCAAATATTGAAACACTTTTTATGGACATCAAAATCCTTCATATCGATAGCAATCATCCACTGCTTTGGGAACAATTGCAGCAAGCGGGATTTATAAATCACGAAGATTTCACTTCTTCCAAAGCAGAAATCGAAGCCAAAATTCAAGATTATCAAGGAATTGTAATCCGTAGCCGATTCAAAATTGATAAAACATTTTTGGACAAAGCCACAAATTTGCAATTCATTGCCCGAGTTGGAGCAGGTTTAGAAAGCATTGATTGTGATTATGCTATTTCAAAAAATATCCAACTTATCGCCGCTCCGGAAGGCAATAGAAACGCAGTTGCTGAGCATACTTTGGGAATGATTTTGTCACTTTTTAATAATTTGAATAAAGCCGACAATGAAATAAAATCTGGTCATTGGAACCGTGAAAGTAACCGTGGACACGAACTCGACGGAAAAACTGTGGGCATCATTGGCTACGGAAATATGGGAAAATCTTTTGCCAAAAAACTTCGGGGTTTTGAGGTTGAGGTTTTGTGTTACGACATTCTTGAAAATGTAGGCGATGAAAATGCGCGACAAGTTTCACTCGAAGAATTACAACAAAAAACGAATGTTTTAAGTCTGCATATTCCCTGGACGCCAGAAACGGACAAGATGGTTAATACTGATTTTATTAATGCTTTCGCCAAACCGTTTTGGATCATAAACACTTCAAGAGGAAAAAATATTGTCACAGCCGATTTAGTCCAAGCGATGAAGATTGGGAAAATTCTCGGAGCTGGTTTAGACGTTTTGGAATATGAAAAGTTGTCTTTTGAAACCCTTTTTCAAGACAAAGACACACCAGAGGCTTTCCAATATTTATTGAATGCCAAAAATGTAATTCTCACACCACACATTGCCGGCTGGACTTTTGAAAGTCACGAACGATTGGCGCAAGTGATTGTCGATAAAATTAAGAAAATATATTCTTTGAGATAAAAGGGCAACTTTGGAAACAAAAAACGCTGAATTTCAATATTTTTTATATTTTTACCCTAACCAATTTAAAATCAAAAAGAATGGAAAACACAATAACAGAGCACTGGAATCGACCAAACAATCAAATTCCAGTATTTAAAGTTGATCCTGTATTAGTATTAATCCTTGGATTTATAACCTGTGGATTGTATCATATTTATTGGAATTATAAAATTGCCGAAGTGCTCAATGCAGTCACAGAGCGTGAAGTTATTTCGTCGCCGATTGCTATTTTTGCAGGATGTTGTTTCCCTATAAATATTTATTTCTTTTATTTAGCAGGAAGAGAAGGTTTGCCGGAAGTGTATAAACGCATTGGTTATCCACAAAAAGACGATTCAACATTGTTGATGGTTTTAGGGTTTTTCTTTCCAATGGCTGCTGCAATGATTGTTCAAAATGACATCAATAAATTATACAATTAATATAAAATCAAAACGTAAAATTTACGGAATTATAGGCGCATTTATTACGCTGATGATTCCGTTTTTTTTGATGTTTTTTAACCACAACAATCATCTTGAAACGGATCAGTCTTTGTGTCCGTTAAAGATGCTTACCGGTTTTCCTTGTCCGGGTTGCGGAATCACAAAATCATTGGTTTATTTCTATGAGGGAGATTTACAAAAAAGCTTGTACTATCATATTCTTGGACCTTTGGTGATTGTGTTTTGTGTTGTAACAATTGTAGTTCTCACGACGGAATTAATAACTAAAAAAGAGTATTTCAACAATTTGCTTTTCAATAAAAAACTAGCGTATGGCTTGGGAATTTTTTTAGCAACTTATCACTTCATCAGAATCATTTATTTCATCAGAAACAATTCTATTGACGACATTTTGCATCAGTCAATTTGGAGATAAAAACGGAAATACTATTCTTCTTTATCCGCTAATTTTCTTTCCAACTCTGCCTGAAATTCTTCCATTACGGGTTTTACTGTGCTGTCCGGAATATCAGAAATACGGATATACATTAATCCATCAATCGCATTGTTAAACAAAGGGTCAACGTTAAAAGCAACCACGCGAGCATTTTGCTTAATGTATTTTTTTATCAAAACCGGCAATCTTAAAGCTCCAGGTTCTAATTCATCAATCAATTTGTCAAATTTATTCAAATCAGCTTCGGCTTCATCAAAGATAAAATCCTTATCGGCATCTTTAAGTTTGACTTTAAAGGCTTTTTTAGGATGAATATATTGGGCAATATAAGGGTCGTAAAAATTAGATTTCATAAATTCAATCATCAACGATTTTGAAAAATCCGAAAATTGATTGCTGATACTCACGCCACCAAGCAAGAATTTATGCTCGGGATAACGCAATGTAATATGAATGATTCCTTTCCAAAGCAAGAAAAGAGGCATTGGTTTTTGTTGGTATTCTTTAACAATAAAGGCACGACCCATTTCGATTGAATTATGCATCATATCGTATAATTCAGGCTCAAACCTAAATAAATCAGTTAAATAAAACCCGTCAATTCCATATTTAGGATAAATTTCTGAACCCAATCCCATTCTATAGGCTCCTGCAATTTTCTGGGCATCACCGTCCCATAAAAACATATGCCGATAATATTTGTCGTAAGAGTCAATATCTGTCGATTCGTTTGTTCCTTCACCTACTTCCCGGAACGTAATTTCTCTTAATCGGCCAATTTCGTGAAGTACATTGGGCATGTCTTTAGCTTTGGCAAAAAACACCTCGTAATTTTTACTTTCCAATAATCGACAATCGTTCTCTCTCAGGAAATTTATTTCCTTGATCATTTTTTCCTGATTGGCAGCAGTAACAATTTCCTTTGGATTCTTTGGAAGTTTTAGATTTGGCGTTGGTAAAAAGGGTGTTTCCTTTTCGAAAGGATTGGCCAACATATATGTTTTTCGTCTTAAAAATTCTGAATAATCTTCAAGTGTAGTATGTTCGTTTTGTTCTGCAACAGAAATGGGTTTTCCGATACGCACTTTTATGGCCCGATGTTTTTGACTAAATACTTCCGAAGGTAATTTTGCCGTGCGCATCGTGTCACTAATTTTAGAAAGCAAATAAAACAACCAGCTGTTTTTGGCGTGAAAATAAATAGGAACAACAGGAACCTGAGCTTTTCTAATCACTTTTATAGCGCCTTCTTCCCAAGGTTTGTCAACCATTAACTTCCCGTCTTTGTAGGTAGAAACTTCACCAGCCGGAAACATTCCAAGTGGTTTGCCGTCGCTCAAATGCCGTAAGGTTTCTTTTATCCCAACAACACTGGATTTTGCGTTTTTGTGGTTTTCGAAAGGATTTACGGGCATTATATAAGGTTTCAATGGCTCAATTCTGTGCAAAAGGAAATTAGCGATAATTTTAAAATCAGGTTCCTGATCCAGCATTAATTTCAAAAGTAAAATCCCATCTACCCCCCCAAGAGGATGGTTAGAGATGGTTATATAAGCACCTTCTTTAGGTAAACGTTTTAAATCTTCCTCCGGAATTTCGAATTTTATTTGTAAATCATCCAATATAGCATTCAAAAACTCCACTTCTTTTAAGTGTTTGTTTCGGTCATACACCTTATTTAAGGTAGAAATTTTTAAAACTTTCATCAATAGCCAACCTGAAAAAGTACCTAATATTCCGTACTTATCGGCGTTTATTGATTTTGAAACTTCTTTGGCGGTTACTAAACCCATGTAGCTTTTATTTTTTGAGCAAGTAACAAAGATAGCAAAAAACTCCATTTTCTTCTTTTTTTAGCCATCAATCTTTATTGTTTTTCATTACATTTGAAATTCAAAAATATTTTTAATGAAAATTATTTCCTATAACGTTAACGGAATAAGATCAGCAATTTCTAAAGGGTTCATTAACTGGATTCAACAAGCTAATCCCGACGTAATTTGTCTACAAGAAATTAAGGCAACTCCAGAACAAATCCCGCTTTTAGATTTCGAACTTGCCGGTTATCCATATCATTATTGGTTTCCAGCCACAAAAAAAGGATATAGCGGTGTGGCAATTTTGTCCAAAACAGAACCAAAAAATGTGGTTTTTGGAACAGGAATTTCCCATATGGATTTTGAAGGAAGAAACATTCGGGTTGATTTTGAAGAATTATCAGTGATGAGTTTGTATTTGCCTTCGGGAACCAATATTGAAAGACTGGATCATAAGTTTAAGTATATGGATGATTTCCAAAGTTACATTAATGAACTTAAGAAGGAAATTCCAAATCTTATCATTTGTGGTGATTACAACATTTGCCATGAAGCGATTGATATTCACGATCCAATTCGGAACAAGAAAGTCTCCGGATTTTTACCCGAAGAAAGAGCTTGGTTAGATACCTTTTTGAAAAATGGTTTCATAGACAGTTTCCGGTTTTTGAACAAAGAACCCAATAATTACACTTGGTGGACGGTTCGATTTCCATCAGCAAGATTAGAAAATAAAGGCTGGCGCATTGATTATTGTCTAGTTAGCGAACCTTTGAAACAAAAACTAAAAAGAGCCGTTATATTACCCGAAGCTAGACATTCTGACCATTGTCCGATTATGGTTGAAGTAGAATAAAAAATACCCTAAACAGAAATAAAATGATAAAAAAAATTTCCCTCGGATTGCTGATTATAGTACTTTCTACTTCTTGCGTTTCCAAGAAGATTTACAATGATTTAGAAAATAAATATGCCGATTTAAAAAAAGAAAACAGAAGCATTTCTGATGAAAATGCAGACCTGCTTAAATCCAAAAGCCAATTGGAATTAGACCAAGAAGCTTTGAATAAAGAGTTGGCGAAAGTAAAATCAGAACGTGAAAAAGTTCAGGCTGATTACGCTGCTTTAGACAAAAAAATGGATGTTTTACAAGATTCATATTCAGCTTTGGAAAAAAACAGTAATGAATCCTTGAAATTAAATGTGGCTAAAAACCGTGAATTATTGGAGCAATTGGAAGCCAAAGAAAAAGCATTGGCTTTTGAACAAGAACAATTAAACAAAAATAATCAGCGATTAAAAGAGTTGGAAGATTTGATTGCCGCCAAAGAAGCCGGTATGCGAAAACTAAAAGAAACGCTTTCGAATGCCTTGAATGGTTTTGAAGGAAAAGGCTTGACGGTAGAGCAAAAAAACGGAAAAGTATATGTTTCTATGGAGAACAAATTGCTTTTCAACTCAGGAAGTTGGGCTGTTGGAACCGAAGGTAAAAAAGCCGTTGTCGAAGTGGGAAAAGTATTGGGTGAAAATCCTGACATTTCCGTTTTAATTGAAGGTCATACGGATGATGATCCTTTTGGAGGCTCAGGACCAATTGCTGATAACTGGGATTTATCAACTAAAAGAGCCACTGCAATTGTTGCCATTTTGAGTGAAAACAAAAAAGTAAGCAAACAAAATCTTACAGCTGCCGGTCGAGGCGAATTCTCGCCATTAGCTAGCAATACAACTGCCGAAGGAAAAGCTAAAAATCGTAGAATCGAAATTATCTTAACTCCGAGATTAGACGAAATTGCTGAAATGTTAAAGGATATAAATTAAGGCTGAATAACTAAATAAAAAAAGGTTCACATGAAAATGCTGAACCTTTTTTATTTAAAAAATTGTTAATGTTACATCCAATTGTCAGACTAAACTTTACTTTTGCAACTTATAATTTTAGCACTTCAAATAAATGAAATACACCACTTTACCCAATACCGACATAAAAATCAGTAAAATCTGCCTTGGCACAATGACTTTTGGTCAACAAAATACAGAAGCCGATGGTCACGCCCAAATGGATTATGCACTCGAAAAAGGAGTCAATTTTTTTGACACCGCCGAGATGTATTCCGTTCCGGGACGAAAGGAGACTTACGGAAGCACTGAGAAAATCATTGGAACTTGGTTCAAGAAATCAGGAAAAAGAGAAGAAATAGTTTTGGCTTCGAAAATTGCCGGACCTAACCCAGGATTGTCTTATATAAGAGAAAACATGGATTTTTCGCCCGAAAGTATTGCCTTGTCCATTGACAAAAGTTTAACTCGCCTGCAAACGGATTATATCGATTTGTACCAATTGCATTGGCCAGAACGCAAAGCCAATTTCTTCGGGCAACGTGGTTTCAAAGTGCAAGACGATGCTTGGGAAGACAATATTCAGAATGTACTTGAAACCTTGGAAGGGTTGATTAAACAAGGAAAAATAAATCATATTGGACTTTCAAACGAAACGCCTTGGGGGATTATGCGTTTTCTGGAAGAAAGTAAATATAAAAATCTACCAAGAATAAAAACGGTTCAAAATCCGTATTCCTTATTAAATAGACTTTTCGAAAACGGTTCTGCTGAGATTTGTATTAGAGAAAATGTAGGTTTATTGGCTTATTCGCCAATGGCTTTTGGCGTTTTGTCTGGAAAATTCTTGTCCGGAAAAAGTCATCCTGAATCGAGAATTGAATTATTTCCTCAATTTTCAAGATATAACAGCGCACAATCTGCTGAAGCTACTCGATTGTATCAAGAAATTGCCCATAAACACGGATTAACCCTGACAGAATTGGCTTTGGCATTTGTAACCCAACAAGCATTCGTGACAAGCACTATAATTGGAGCCACAACTATGGAACAATTAAAGGAAAATATTGCTACGATTGACATCGTTTTATCTGATGAAATATTGATGGAAATAAATGCAGTTCAAGCTATAATTCCGGATCCAGCGCCTTGATTTTTTAACTACAAAGACACGAAGAAAACACAAAGTCCACAAAGAAAAATAATTCTTTGTGGACTTTTTTTGTTGAAACAATATTATTTGTTTGTTATTGTATTTTATGCTGTATCTGTGTAAATCAGTTCAATCCATTTCATCTGTGGCTAAAATGGAACACAGATAAAACGGATTCTAAAACCCTTGCGAACTTTGCACCTTCTTCGTGAACTTAGTGTTTAAGTTATCAAAACTCATAAGGTTCTTCGACCGCTAGAGAATCCACAGGAATTGAATCTTGCACTTTCAATTTCAAAAGCGAATGAGCATTTCCCGAAAGATTTAGCGGAATAGATTGACCAATCGTATCTTCGGGAATTAAAATTCCTCTTCGCAACATCAAATTGCTCAGGAATTTTTGTTGCTGGTTTGCAAAAGATTTTAGCTTTCCTTCGTTGTCAAATTGCCACATAAATTTCTTTGGTTTTGGAACGATGGTTGCCAAAAACAAACATTCTTTCAAGGTTAAATCTGCTGGTCTTTTCTGGAAGTAAAACTGACTTGCTTCGCCAATTCCATATACATTTGGTCCCCATTCGATAATGTTGAAATAGACTTCAAGCATTCGTTCTTTGCTGGCGATTCTATTGTTTTCAAGGATGTAAACCAATAAAATTTCTTCCAGTTTTCTCGAAGCCGTTTTCTCGCGGGTAAGAAACACATTTTTGATTAATTGCATGCTAATCGTGCTGGCGCCTCGTGAGAATTTCTTGGTGCGGATATTTTTGAGAATCGATTGTTTAAATGCTTCGTTGATAAAACCGCGATGTGAGAAAAACGATGGATCTTCCGAGGTTAAAACACATTTTTGCAAATAAGGCGAAATTTGATCCAAAGGTGTGTAATTTGGATTGGAGGAACCAATTAAAACAGGACGTTGTGGCACATTATTTATAATTGCCCGATAAACAAATTCTCCGTTAAGTTTATTGAGATTGGCTTCGCCATATTTGGTAATTTTTAGATTTTCTTTCTTCAGATTACTGTCAAAAATCAGCGTATTGGGCTTATTTTTATTGAACATAAAATCCAGATTGTATTCGAAATTGCCTTCGGCTTCCATTCCTTGAAAATGGGAAAATAAACCATCTGGCAGTGAAGAGATAAAATCCTGCGCTTTCATTTTAGGAATTGCCACTTTGAGTTTGTAAATCGTGTCTTCCCTAGTTTCGTAAGACAGGTAAGGATGGAATTTTATCTTATTAAATTCAACTGTTGAGCTGCTGTCAATTGAAATAAAATCAGAACCCAATAAGAATCGAAAGTCAAATTTTGCATTTTTTATTACCACATCTTTGCTCGCAATTTTCGGGTGGTTTACCATTAAATTAGCAATCGAAGCAAAGCCGTCAATATGCAGTTTACCACCTGATTTATCAATATTTTCGATGTTTACTCGGATGGAATCAAAGCTGGATTTCAGGTTAAATCGTTCGTCAATATAAGGCATTTTTATGGCACCGGAATCCATATTGAAAAACCGAATATCGGCTTTTTTATTTCTTGGATCTGCAAAACCCCGGATCCGGATTCGCTGTGTAAAAGTGTTGGTTTCGACTTTAATATAAGTTTCAAGTTGTTGATTTACCAATCGCAGTTTTTGGAAATTAACGGTGGTTTTATTTCCGTCATCATTCAGCCTGAATGAAAGGTTTTCTATTTTCATATCCGTTGGCACTAAATTGAGCACTTTCGAAATGATTCTATAAGCAAATTTGGCGTAATTCCTTTTTTCATTGGAATTAGTTGTGGCTTCATCTTTTTTTAGAAAAGCTTCAAAATTTCGTCCTTTTTTGTTTTTTACCAATTGGACATAACCATTTTCAATTTCTAATGTTCCCAATTGAATATCGCCAATTAACAAACGCCAGAAATTGACACTGGTTTTCATTTTTTGAATGTTAAAAAGTGTGTCGGCATCTTTTGGAACTAAAATTATTTGGGACAAACTCACGCCTGAAAACCCGACAAAAGAAGCTTCTTTTATTGAAAAAACGCTGTTGTAATCCCGTTCCATTTTAAAGGAAATCTTTGCAATGGCTTGTTTCAACAACGCATTTCTAAATGCAAAAAGAGCTATGATTATCACCAAAAAAATTGTTGCAATTATTTTTGCAGCTAAGATTATTTTTTGTTTTCGGGTTCTCATAAAAAATTTTACAAATAAAAAGGCGTTCTAAAGCCCAACTTATTTAGAGTTGGAATCGACGGCTATAAAGGAAAGTAAAAAAACTGAAACAGGAATAATTTTATGATTCTCTTTGCAAATTTCTTTTATAACAACTTCTTTTATTTAAGAGCAAAAAAAACCACAACACTTTTTATGTGTTGTGGATTAGAAATGGTTTGGCTTAAAAATTTATCGTTGTTTTGCCAAATTAACTTTGCGTTGCAAAGGATTGTAGAAATCCTTAACCTGTGCCACAATTTCATTTAAAGTCATATTACCAGCTGTTTCAACTGCTTTTAAGTTAATTTTCCCAAGTGATTTTTTGTCACGTATTCGTTGTTCCAATTTTGTTTTGGTTTCCCCTGGGCCAAAAACATATAAGTAATCAGATTTCTTGATATAGTCCATCACTGCATCAAGATAATAGTCCATTTGCTCCTTTTTTCGGTTGTCAAATTTAGTTTCGCTGTCGCTATGATGACTTCCTGAGAAAGTCCCTTTGTCGCCTTCTTTGTCGTGATAAACCCTGTTTTCAACTTCAGAATCTATCTCGGTGATTTTTTCTTCTTTGTGACCATCAAGAGTAACAATTATTGCCTTTTTGGTGTCTATCCAGATGCCTACTTGCTTTTCCATGACTTTATTTTTTATGTTAAAATGAATTATTTTTCAAGTAACTTCAGTAACGGTTTCCTCAATTTAATGTTTGCTATTGAAACAAAATATTGCGCAATTCAGTAATTAGAACCGATTCTGATTTGTTTTTTCCCGAAAAGGAATTTGCGATTGCCTTTGCGGTTTTTAGGATTAAGTCATTTACTTGGGGTGTGAATAAACTAGGATGTTCTTTTTTAAAAATTTTAAAATTTGGAATCACTTTGCCAATGTTCCAATCATTCTCTACGAGCCAGTCAAAAACAATTTCGATTTGGTATGCAGAATCATCACCAAATTCGTTAAAGGTGTTTTCAATTGGAACCCATTCTTTTTTAACGATTTCTTTGAGTTGTGCGATTTCTTCTTTACGGATGGTTTTGTCCACTGAGGCGACGCCATAGAATAGCTTGCCAAGTTGTTGGTAGAAATGAATCATTGTATTAGATGATGGTTTCATTTTCTATATTCTTCCCATAGTAGAAAAGAACACATAAATTTACGAAGAAAAAATGAAATTCAATCTTGATTAATTAGAGAAATAGTCCCTTTTTGTCAAATTTAACGTTTTATGTAAATAAAGTTTTACCCAAACAACTCGCCAGCCACGTCTTCAATTTTTGCGACCAATCGGATTTTTATTATCGTGTTTTTCAAGGCAATTTTATTATATTTGGATACAAAAATAGTCGAAAAGCCTAATTTTTCTGCTTCCTGAATGCGTTGGTCCACGCGGTTTACGGGACGAATTTCACCAGAAAGTCCTACTTCGCCCGCAAAACAGAAATCTTTATTTACCGGAATATCTTCATTAGAGGATAAAATGGCCGCCACAACTGCCAAATCAATGGCGGGATCATCTACAGAAATTCCTCCAGTTATATTAAGAAAAACATCTTTTGAAGCCAAACGGAAACCGGCACGTTTTTCTAAAACTGCCAAAATCATATTCAACCTTTTGGCGTTGTAACCCGTTGTGCTACGTTGAGGAGTTCCATAAACTGCGGTGCTGACCAAGGATTGAATTTCAATCATCAGCGGTCTCATTCCTTCTAGTGTTGAAGCGATTGCAGTTCCTGATAATTCCTCGTCTTTGTGTGAAATCAAAATCTCAGAAGGGTTTGAAACTTCGCGTAAACCGTTCCCCAACATTTCATAAATCCCGATTTCGGCAGTGGAGCCAAAACGGTTTTTTAGTGAGCGTAAAATGCGGTACACGTGATTTCTATCGCCTTCGAATTGTAAAACGGTATCGACCATATGTTCCAAAATTTTGGGTCCCGCAATATTTCCGTCCTTGGTAATATGACCAATCAGAATGACGGGAATATTCGTTTCCTTGGCAAATTTTATCAATTCTGCAGTAGTTTCCCGAATTTGGGAAATACTTCCGGGAGTTGATTCGATATAGTCCGTATGAAGCGTTTGAATGGAATCAATAATCACGATTTCAGGTTCAATAGCTTCAATTTGCTTGAAAATATTTTGTGTTTTGGTTTCTGTAAGAATATAGCAATTATCGCTGTTTGGCGTGATTCTTTCGGCACGCATTTTTATTTGTTTTTGGCTTTCCTCGCCCGAAACATATAAGGTTTTGTAGGGTAATTTTAAAGAAATTTGGAGCAAAAGCGTGCTTTTTCCAATGCCGGGTTCACCGCCCAAAAGGATTAAAGAACCAGGAACAATCCCGCCACCTAACACCCGATTGAGTTCGCTGTCACGCGTGTCCATTCTTACTTCTTGGCTGGAATCAATTTCGTTAATCCGTAAGGGTTTTGAAACTCTTTTGGAGTCAGGAGTTGAAGGTTTCCAACTTGATTTTTCTTCTTTTTGAATAATTTCCTCTGCAATGGTATTCCATTCTTTGCAGGAATTGCATTGTCCTTGCCATTTTGAATATTGTGCACCGCAATTCTGGCAAAAAAAGGAAGTTTTTACTTTTGACATTATTTTTTGAGTGTTAAACTTTGCATTTCATCTAATTTTTCAAACATCAAATCTTTGTTCAAATCTCCAATTTGCTCTAATTGAGTTGCTTTTTGATATGATTTTGCTGCTTTTTTTGAATCTCCCATTTTTTCATACATTAAGCCTAATTCATAATCGGCAAGCATCGATTTCGGGTAATTTTTTCTGGCTAATTCGGCTAATTTGTCTAATTCCTGATAAGCTTTGTTTTTTAAAATTGCTGCCTCGATAGCTTTAAAATCGGATACTCTTATTTGGACTTTCAGTCCTAATGTTTTTGTAATGCCATCGTATTTATCGGTTAGATATTTTACTTGTCCATTTGGAAGAACAGCAATTTTCTCTGTAAATTCAGCCATAGTAATGGGTTTGTAACAATCAAAAATTTGGTACAAAGCATTTGGAATTGAAAAAAGCACAGCAGAATAATGTGAGGCGTCTTTAAACGCATCGTACTTGTAGTTAACTATTGGATTTACTGCTGTTTTAATGTTTTCGTCCAGTTTTTTTACTGATTCCAATATGTCTTTTATGTCGCCGTCTCCAGTAGATTGGTAATAAAAGATGGGTTGTTTTAATTTCAAAAAATTATCAGGAATGCGGGTTTCCATTTCAGGAACAAGTTCTGGGCTTAGGGAAATGTAGGCGTTAAATATTGGGTTATCCTTGTACAAGAAAAAGTTTAAATAACCTGCTGTTGTGTCGTGTCCGGCAATAAGTCGGAAAGGAGCAATCCGATATTTTTTTTCGATATAAGGGAGTAATTCACCGCCAATAAATTCAAAGAATTGAGCTCCTTTCCCGGAAGGTAAATCAGTTGATTCGTCATAATTGCTGTCGTCTATTCGTTCCTCATTTTTATTTTGGCTGATGCCAATGATAATTGTTTCGGGTAAATCATCCCAATAGGCACCGTAGTTCAAAGCGCCATAAAAAGGGTCAAATAAGTAATCCCCATCAAGTAAAAGGAGTATTGGATATTTTTTATTTGGATTTTTTTCATAAGATGGAGGCAATCCAATCGTGATTTCCCGACTTTCCTTCAACTTGGTTGAAACGAAAGTTTCGGTGGTTTTTTGCGAAAAAACGGAGACTGAAAAAAGCAACATTAGCAATAATTTCTTCATAATTTCTGGAGTTTTTGAAATTAATTTTATCCCGAATCTTCGGTGCAAAAAGAGTAGCAATATAATACTTTTTATTTGCTTTTTTTGAATCAGAAATGGTAAAAAGAAAATAAATCAAAACCAAAGACGAAAAATATCTTAGAAATTTTGAGAATAAATTTTATAATAATTAAGTCAGTGAATTGTCTTTTTCATTCGGGAATATAATCCAAGGTTTGAAGGTTTTGGCTTCTTCAAAATCTAGCGTGGCATAAGAAATAATAATGATAATATCGTCTTTTTGCACTTTTCTGGCAGCGGGTCCGTTTAGAGTTATTGTACCGGAATTTTTTTCACCCACGATTGCATAAGTTTCAAATCGCTCCCCATTATTGATGTTTACTATGGAGACTTTTTCGCCTTCAATAATATTTGAAGCTTCAAGCAATGCTTCGTCAATAGTAATGCTACCGATATAATTTAAATCGGCGCCAGTTACTTTTACACGGTGAATTTTTGATTTTACGACTTGAATTTGCATTTGGCAAAAGTAAATTAATTTAATGAAATGGTGTCAATTAATCGAATTTTGTTGACAATAACTGCAATAAAAGCACGGTAATTTTTGGTTTTACTTTTTCTTAGGCAAGGCAAAAGTGTCATTTCATCTGCAATTTCGAAATATTCTAAGGTGAAAGTTGGATTTTTATCGAATACTTTTTGAACCCATTCCGTTACAGTTTTGGCACTATTTGTTTTGAATTTTTCTTTTGCACCAATTAATGTTTTATAAATTATTGAAGCTTCATGTTTTTCTTCTGGAGATAAAAGTACATTTCTGGAACTCATCGCCAGATAATTAGGTTCTCTGTGTATAGGACAACCTATCACATTGACTTTCATCTTGTTTTTAGCGACCATTTTCTTCACAATTTGTAATTGTTGAAAATCTTTCTCTCCAAAATAGGCGTTTGAAGGTTCCACAATTTCGAAAAGGCGTTTTACAATTGTGCCTACTCCGTTAAAATGCCCGGGTCTGAATTTGCCTTCCATTTGATTTTCTAAACCGTCAAAATCAAAAAAATTGGAAGATGGTTTTCCGTCATAAATATCGTCAATTGGCGGCGCATATACTATGATTTCTGAACTTAAACCGGTAATTTTTTTCAGGTCTTCCTCTAGTGTTCTGGGATATTTTGCTAAATCTTCGGGATTATTGAACTGCGTTGGATTTACAAAAATGCTCACAACAGTGGTTTCATTTTCGGACATTGATTGTTGCATCAATGACAAATGGCCTTGGTGTAAAGCACCCATAGTTGGAACAAAACCAATGGTGGAATGATTGGTTTTAATTGATTTTAAATAATCTATTAAAACTGCTTTTCCGTAGAAAATATGCATAGATGTTTTATTGAAATAAGATGCAAACATAATATTTTAGTCTATAACTGCATAAATTTTTGTAATTTTGCATGGATTTTATTCCCAATAAATTAAGTAAAATACAATATGGAAGATAAGAGGATATTATATGTATCATCAGAAGTTGTGCCCTATCTAGCTGAAAATGAGGTCTCTTCAATGTCTTACGAAGTTCCAAAAATGATTAATAATCAAGGCGGACAAATTAGAATTTTCATGCCTAGATATGGAAATATAAACGAAAGAAGGCATCAATTGCACGAAGTAATTAGACTTTCGGGGATGAATCTGGTAGTGAATGACTTGGATATGCCCTTGATAATAAAAGTAGCTTCAATCCCTAAAGAAAGAATACAGGTCTATTTTATTGACAATGATGAATATTTTAAACGGAAAGCAACATTTACTGATGAAGAGGGTGTTATGTTTCCTGATAATGATGAACGAGCTATTTTCTTTGCAAAAGGAGTTGTTGAAACCGTAAAAAAACTTAATTGGGTTCCTGATATTATTCATGTTCACGGCTGGATGGCAGCAATGTTGCCCATTTATATGAAGCATTTTTACAAAAATGAAGCCTTATTTTCAGACACTAAAATTGTAACTTCGGTTTACAGCCAGTCTTTTGAAGGGACATTGGATATAGAAATGATTAATAAAATTAAGTTTGACAATGTGCCGGGTGAAGCTATTTTAGATTTGGAAAACCCTGACTATGAAAATATTATGAAAGCAACAATCAGCCATTCTGATGCCGTTATTATTGCTTCGGATAACCTCTCTCCAAGTTTAACAAAATTTATAGAATCTTCAGGAAAACCTTTTTTACCTTTCGCACCGAAAGATAAATTCGCAGAAGCGTATTCGAATTTTTATAAAAATTTTGTTCTTTAAATTAAATATTTTCTAGTAAACATGCACAATAATTCTATTATTAAATCAATTTTGTTTTTTGTAAGTATCCTTCTTTTCGTTTCATGCGATAAAGAATTTAGCTCGGTTGGAGATACTTTAATTGGTGATAATCATTTTGATTTAGCTAAATATACTTCAAATGTAGTTGCTTATAACGAAAAAATCACTCCAATACAATCAGATAATCTAGCTGTAAATGCGTTGGGAATATATGATAATCCCGCTTTTGGAAAAACTACAGCAAATTTCGCAACACAATTAATATTATCAAGCCCGGATCCTGTTATTGGAATAAATCCCGTGATTGATAGTGTTTATGTTGAGGTGCCTTATTTCAGCACATTAAAATCGACAGATGTAGACGGCAATCATGTTTATAAATTAGACTCTATTTATGGTGAGCCTAAAGCAAAAATAAAGCTAAGCGTTTATGAATCTGGGTATTATATGAGGGATTTAGATCCTATTGGAGGATTTCTAAATGCACAAAAATACTTCACTGATCAAAATACTGATTTTGACAATCTTAAAATTGGAAATCGTTTAAATGATAATGCAAATGTTGCTCAAAATAATGAGTTTTTCTTTGACCCAGCTGAGCATAAAGTAAATGTTACGGATGCAACAACGGGTAAAGTTACCACAACAAGAACTTTACCAAGTATGCGTTTGAAATTGAACAAGGCATTTTTCGATTCTAAAATAATTCATGCACCATCAGGAAGTTTAACCACAAATGATGTTTTTAAAAATTATTTTAGAGGATTGTATTTCAAAGTAGAACAATCTACTGACGCTGGAAGTTTAGCAATGATAAATTTCGCAAAAGGAACAATCACCATTAAATACAAAGAAGATTTGTCTACTACAGTAAGTGGCGTAACTACCGTAACAAGAGTTGAAAAGTCGATTATTCTTAATATGACAGGAAATACGGTTAGTATGCCGGTTCAGAGCAACACAAATGTTGATTATTCTAATGCCACAACTAACTCAAACCCTATTCTTGGAGATGAAAAATTATATTTAAAAGGTGGTGAAGGTTCTTTGGCTGTTTTAAAACTTTTTGGTCCTGACCTTTTTGGTGCTGACGGAACAACAGGTAGTCCAAATGGAGTGGCTGACGAATTAGATATAATTCGAAAAAGTGGCTGGTTAATAAACGAAGCTAATCTAGTTTTTAATGTTGATTCTGAAAACACAGAATTTAAAAAAAGTTACGAACCAGACAGAATTTATTTATTTGATTTTACCAATAATCGTCCAGTAATAGATTATTTTGTTGATGGATCTCCTGCCGTGAGACCCAAAGCAGCAAAAGTAGTATTTGACGGAAACATCAATAGAGATGCTGTAACTAAGAGAGGCACAACCTATAAAATCAGAATCACAAATCATATCCGAAACCTTGTTAAATATTCGGATTCAACTAATGTTAAGTTGGGGGTTGTCGTTACTGAAGATATAAGAATTGCTAATTCCAATAGTTTAAGGACGCCAACCGCTAAAATTTCACAAGCTCCAAAAGCCAGTGTCATGAATCCTTTAGGGACTATTCTTTTTGGAGGCAAAACTACAGTTCCGGTCGATAAAAGATTAAAACTTGAAATTTACTATACAAAACCTAATTAATAAACCAAAAAATCATGTGTGGAATTGTTGGATATATCGGCTATAGAGAGGCTTATCCTATTGTTATAAAAGGATTAAAAAGGCTTGAATACAGAGGTTATGATAGTGCCGGCGTAATGTTATATGATGGAAATGACATAAAACTCTGTAAGACAAAAGGTAAAGTTATAGACCTCGAAGTCAAAGCCGCAAAAGAAATTTCCACCAATGGAACTATAGGAATTGGTCATACACGCTGGGCAACTCACGGGGTGCCAAACGATGTAAATTCACATCCTCACCTTTCAAATTCAGGAGATTTGGTCATAATTCATAATGGAATTATTGAAAATTATGCTCCTCTCAAAGTAGAATTAATAAAAAGAGGCTATGTTTTTCATTCTGATACAGATACTGAAGTCCTTATAAATCTTATAGAAGAAGTTCAGAAAAAGGAAAAATTAAAATTAGGAAAAGCAGTTCAGATTGCATTGAATCAAGTATTCGGAGCATATGCAATAGCTGTTTTTGATAAAAAAAATCCTGATGAAATTGTTGTTGCCCGTTTGGGAAGTCCATTGGCAATAGGAATTGGAGAAGGTGAATATTTTATTGCCTCAGATGCTTCACCATTTATAGAATACACTTCGAACGCGGTATATTTAGAAGACGGTGAGATGGCAAATATCAGGCTGCACAAACCGATGAAAGTCCGAAAAATTAAAGATGATTCTTTAGTTGACCCCTATATTCAAGAACTTCAAATGAACTTGGAACAAATTGAAAAAGGCGGTTACGAGCACTTTATGTTAAAAGAAATTTATGAACAACCTAGCGTTATAAAAGATACTTATCGCGGAAGGCTTCATGCAAATGAAGGCATAATACAGATGTCAGGTGTTGAAGATAATTTAGAAAAATTTCTGAATGCAGAAAGAATTATTATTGTTGCTTGTGGCACTTCGTGGCATGCAGGGTTAGTTGCAGAATATATATTTGAAGAATTTACCAGAATTCCTGTTGAAGTGGAATATGCTTCTGAATTTAGATATAGAAATCCAATAATAGGTAGCAAAGACGTCGTAATTGCTATATCTCAATCTGGAGAGACGGCAGATACAATGGCAGCCATAAAGCTTGCCAAAGAAAAAGGAGCATTTGTTTACGGAGTTTGTAATGTAGTAGGTTCTTCAATTTCTCGTGAAACTCACGCAGGTTCTCATACTCATGCAGGCCCGGAAATTGGTGTAGCTTCTACAAAAGCATTTACCACTCAAATTACTGTTTTAACAATGATGGCGTTGCGTTTGGCCAAAGCCAAAGGAACATTATCCAACACAGATTTTCATAGATATTTGCAGGAGTTGGAAATTATTCCTGAAAAAGTAAAAGAAGCATTAGAAACGAATGCGAAAGCCAAAGAGATTGCTGCTGTATTCAAAGATTCGCACAATTGTCTATATTTAGGCAGAGGTTATAATTTTCCTGTTGCACTTGAAGGAGCTTTAAAACTCAAAGAAATCTCCTATATTCATGCCGAAGGTTACCCTGCAGCCGAAATGAAACACGGGCCAATAGCTTTAATAGATGAGCATATGCCAGTAGTGATTATTGCTCCAAAACAAGGTCATTATGACAAAATTGTAAGTAATATTCAGGAGATTAAATCCAGAAGTGGAATAATTATAGCCGTAGTTACAAAGGGAGATACCCAAGTACGTGAATTGGCAGATTATGTTATTGAAATTCCAGAAACATCTGATGCATTGTCTCCATTAATAACGACGATTCCCTTACAACTTTTATCGTATCACATAGCGGTTATGAGAGGTTGTAATGTAGATCAACCTAGAAATTTAGCTAAGTCAGTTACTGTTGAATAGACTAATGCTTCACATACCTTCATTTAAAGCGAAATTTTTTGATTTCGCTTTTTTTTGTAAATTTTTTTTGATAAAATTTTTAAGATAAGTTCATTTTTGTAAATAAATTTTATATGCACGCATAACATATCGCATGTTTTTAACTAAATAATCATCATTAATTTAATAATTGACTGTCTGTGTAAATATTCTTAAATTATGATATATTAAATTAATAGTGTGTTTTTTTATTAATATCAAAATTATTTGTACTTTGGTCGCATTAACCAACAAAATTTAACCCAATGAGAAACTATTTACTTATCTTGTCTTTGTTTTTTTGCAGCATTATTTTTGCTCAAAATACAATAACAGGTTCTGTTACAAACATTAACAACCAGCCTATTCTTGGTGCTAACATCCAAGTTATTGGTGATAAAGCTGGAACAGTCACCGATGGTGATGGAAAATTCACTTTAAATACTTCAAAAAATGCCCCTCTAACAATCGAAGTAACAAGCGTAGGTTATGAATCTAAAAGAGTAAGTGTTACTTCAAACATTCAAAATGTAAGTGTTAAACTTACAAATGAAGAAACACAATTAAGTGAAGTTGTAGTTTCAGCATCAAGAACTCCAGAAAGAATTTTAGTATCGCCTGTTACCATTGAAAGAATGGGGATTAAGGAGATCAAGAAAACTGCCTCTCCTTCATTTTACGATGGGCTGGAAAACTTGAAAGAAGTACAAATGAACACAAGTAGTTTAACTTTTAAATCAATAAATACTCGTGGCTTTGCCACTGTTGCCAACACCCGTTTTTTGCAATTAGTTGATGGAGCGGATAATTCTTCTCCATTGTTGAATTTTGTTTTGGGAAATTTAGTAGGTGTTTCGGAAATTGATGTTCAAAGTGTAGAGTTGTTGCCTGGAGCATCATCTGCTTTGTATGGGGCGAATGCTTTTAATGGAATTCTGTTTATGAACAGCAAAAGCCCATTTACCTATCAAGGAATTTCTACGTATCTTAAATATGGTGAAACTAGCCAAAAGGCTGCGGGAACAAATGAATTTCATGATTTTGGAATAAGAATGGCACATGCTTTCAATAAATATTTTGCTGCAAAAGCTAACTTTACCTATTTGAATGGGACGGATTGGTTTGCCACGAACTACGACGACAAGACTAGACCGGGAGTGACCAGAAGCGATAAAAATTATGACGGTATAAATGTATATGGAGATGAAGTAAGTGCAAATATTTATAATATAGGGCAAAAAATTGCAGCGGCTAACCCTGCATTTGCTCCATTATTGCCAACTTTGGCTAATCAAGGTAACGTATCTAGAACAGGATATAATGAAACGGATTTAACGAATAATAAAGCAAGTAACACTAAAATTGATTTTTCTCTTCATTTTAGACCATTGGGAAATGAAAATCTAGAAATTATTTGGCAAAGTAAATTTGGCTACGGTAATGCCGTTTATCAAGGTGGAAATAGATATTATTTAAACAATTTTTTTATGCAGCAGCATAAATTGGAAATAAAAGGGAAAAACTTTTTTGTAAGAGGATATACCACTACAGAGGATGGCGGAAAATCTTATGATATGCAATTTACGGGTTGGAATGTAAATAGAAAATGGAAATCTGACTCAGATTGGTTTACGCAATATGCAGTAGCTTATGCTAAAGCTGTAGCTGGATTAGTTCCTATTTCAGGTTTAGCGGGAAATTCAACAGCATCTAATGCGTTCGCTCGTTCTGTTGCAGATACAGGCAGATTAGTCCCTGGTACTGCTGCTTTTCAAAATGCATTTAATCAAGTAATTGCTGATCCAAGTATATTAACAGGGTCAAAATTGGTAGATAATTCTAAAATATACCATTCTGACGCCAATTACAATTTTAAAGACATTATCAAATTTGCTGAAATTCAAGTTGGTGGATCTTATAGAGAATATCAATTAAATTCTCACGGTAGAATATATACCGACGCTATTAGTCCTATTAATTATAATGAATACGGAGCATATACTCAATTACAAAAAAAATTCATAAATGATAGGTTAAAATTTACAGGCTCTCTACGATATGATAAATCCAAAAATTTTGCTGGGAGCTATTCTCCAAGAATATCATTCGTATATTCAGGCGGGGAAAATAAACAACATAATTATAGAGGATCCTTTCAAACAGGTTTCAGAAATCCAAGCACACAAGATCAATATATTGGTTTCAATGTTGGGCCAGCAGCGTTAATCGGTTCTGCACCAGACAATTTGATAAGGTTTTCAGAAACACTACCGGTAGCAACAGCTATTGGACAGGTTTTAGCAGGTGGAGCAACAAAAGTTTTGAAAGGATTAAACGCCTACAATAACTCATATACAGCGTCATCTGTAGGAGGGTTTTCTGTATTAGCAGGGGCTAATCCAGTAGCAGCAGCACTATTGTTGAGAAAAGCAAATGTTAGTTTAGTGAAACCAGAAGAGGTTAAAGCATTTGAATTGGGTTACCGTTCTCAAATACGAAATGTTAATATTGATATTAATGGATACTACAATGTTTATAACAACTTTATTGGAAACTTAAATGTAATTACTCCTTATTATGGAACTGCCCAAGATTCACCAAATCTATTGGCGGGTCCTGCTGATGCAGGTGGACAGTCCGTTCACGCACTTGCAAATGGGAACTATAGAGTATATCAATTATACACCAATACGGATCTTGAAATTAAATCACTTGGAGCTGGTATAGGATTATCTAAAAAAATATTCGGAAATTATGAATTTGGAATTAACTATAACTATTCTCAATTTAATTTTGACCAAGCCAAAGACCCAAGTTTTGAAGCTGGTTTCAATACCCCAAAACACAGAGTTAAAGCTTCTATTGGGAATGAAAAACTTTTTGACAATTTTGGATTTAATGCCAGCGTAAGATGGAATAACGAATATTTATGGCAATCCACCTTTGCGGACGGTTTAATAGCTTCTGCAACGGTTATCGATGCACAAATTAATTACAGTCTTCCAAAACTGAAATCGGTAATTAAACTTGGAGCAGCTAACTTGGGAGGTAAAGAATATACCCAAGTGTTAGGGGCTGGTGCAATTGGACATCAATATTTTGTTTCTTGGACAATTAATCCTTAATAAAATTTTCATCTATTCGATAAACCATCCCGCCTGTAGGGATGGTTTTTTTGTTTTTAATCACTTTTGGGAATTAATTTCCCTTATGTGAAGAGACCATCAAAAACAGTCTGTTTTTTTATAAAAAAAGTATTGATTTTTATATTTTAAAAAATTACCTTTGCGCACTGAAATCGCATCCAGTCGATTAGTTTCGATTGGTTGTACTTCATAAACCTGAATAGCTATTTAATAAATACATAAGCAATGTCAAAAGTAATAGGAAAAGTTGCCCAAATCATCGGGCCAGTTGTCGATGTAGTTTTCAACGGAAAAGATGTTGAGCTTCCAAAAATTTATGATTCATTAGAAATTACTAAAAAAGACGGAACATTATTAGTTCTTGAAGTACAATCTCACATCGGTGAAAACACTGTTCGTACAATCTCAATGGATTCAACAGACGGTTTGAGCAGAGGTTATGAAGTAGTTGGAACAGGAAACCCAATTAAAATGCCAATTGGAGCGGATGTTTACGGACGTTTGTTTAATGTGATTGGAGATGCTATTGATGGTCTTGGAAACTTGCCAAAAGATGGTGAAAACGGAATGTCTATTCACAGACAAGCACCAAAATTTGAAGATTTATCAACTTCTTCTGAAGTTTTATTCACAGGTATCAAAGTAATCGATTTGATTGAGCCTTATTCAAAAGGAGGAAAAATTGGATTGTTCGGTGGTGCAGGTGTTGGTAAAACAGTATTGATTCAAGAGTTGATCAACAATATAGCAAAAGGTCACGGTGGACTTTCTGTATTCGCAGGGGTAGGAGAAAGAACTCGTGAAGGTAATGACTTACTTCGTGAGATGTTAGAGTCAGGAATTATAAAATACGGTGATGAATTCATGCACTCTATGGAAAATGGAGGATGGGATTTATCTAAAGTTGATATGCCAGGAATGAGAGAGTCAAAAGCTACTTTCGTTTTCGGTCAAATGAATGAGCCTCCTGGAGCTCGTGCTCGCGTAGCACTTTCAGGTTTGTCTATTGCAGAATATTTCCGTGATGGTGCAGGTTCTGATCAAGGAAAAGACGTTCTTTTCTTCGTTGATAATATCTTCCGCTTTACACAAGCAGGTTCTGAGGTTTCGGCACTTTTGGGTCGTATGCCGTCTGCGGTAGGATACCAACCAACATTGGCTACAGAAATGGGAGCAATGCAAGAACGTATCACATCTACAAACAAAGGTTCTATTACATCTGTACAAGCGGTTTACGTTCCTGCGGATGATTTAACTGATCCGGCACCAGCTACAACTTTTGCTCACCTAGATGCTACAACAGTATTGTCTCGTAAAATTGCTGAGTTAGGTATTTATCCTGCAGTTGATCCATTGGATTCAACTTCAAGGATTTTAACTCCTCAAATTATTGGAGATGAGCATTATAACTGTGCGCAAAGAGTAAAAGAAATCCTTCAAAAATACAAACAATTGCAAGACATTATTGCAATTCTTGGTATGGAAGAACTTTCTGAAGACGATAAATTATCAGTTTCAAGAGCAAGACGTGTACAACGTTTCTTGTCACAACCGTTCCACGTAGCAGAACAATTTACAGGATTAAAAGGAGTTTTGGTTGATATTAAAGACACCATCAAAGGATTCAATATGATTATTGATGGAGAATTAGACCACTTGCCAGAAGCAGCTTTCAACCTTAAAGGAACTATTGAAGACGCTATCGAAGCCGGAGAAAAAATGTTGGCAGAAGCTTAAATCAGTTTACAGTTTGCAGTTTGCAGTATTCAGTTTTACTCATAACTTATAACTCATAACTCATAACTTAAAATTATGATTTTAGAAATAGTATCACCAGAAGCAAAATTATTTAAAGGAGAAGTAACCTCAGTTACTCTTCCCGGAGTTGACGGTAGTTTTCAAATATTGAATCATCACGCAGCAATTGTTTCTATTTTAAAAGAAGGAAACATTAAAATTATAGCCGCAAGTTTTGATTTTAATAAAGAAACAATAGATAATTTTGTTAGAATAAATGATCAGACCTACACACTGAAAATCAATTCCGGAACTATCGAAATGAAAGATAATAAAGTGATTGTTTTAGCCGACTAAGATAAAATTCACTATAAAAAACCGAAAGTCATGCAGTAATGTGTGACTTTTTTTTTAAACCTTCCAGCCTTTCAAAGGCTGGAAGGTTTAAATTTTTAGTTGTATTTTTTTTCTAACTTTGCCTTTATGAAGTTTCCAAAAAATCTATCAGTTAAACTCGAATCCCGCAAGCAGAACAATGCTTTACGGAAATTATCTCTACCCAATGATTCAATGGATTTTTCTTCCAATGATTATATCGGTTTTTCAAAAAACAAATCCATTTTCGAAAAAACACATCAGTATTTAATTGAAAATAACTTCATCCAAAACGGCGCAACCGGTTCCAGATTAATATCCGGAAACCACAAAGTCTATAAAGAAACCGAAGATTATATTTCCAAATTTCATCAATCGGAAAGTGCGTTGATTTTTAATTCAGGTTATGATGCCAATGTTGGTTTTTTTAGTTCTGTGCCTCAAAAAGGGGATTTGATTTTGTATGATGAATTATGTCACGCTTCTATTCGAGACGGAATCCAGCTTTCGAATGCAAAAGCCTATAAATTTAAGCACAACGATTTTGGGGATTTAGAAAGATTAATCCAAAACCCAAGACCTAAAACCCAAGATCCAACAGCCATTTACATCGTCACCGAAAGTGTTTTTTCTATGGACGGAGACACTCCAAATCTTGAAGAGTTGGCACAACTTTCAGAAAAACACAATTGTTATTTGGTTATTGATGAAGCACATTCGCTTGGGGTTTTTGGTTCAAATGGAGAAGGATTAGTTCAAATGTTGGGTTTGCAAAACCAAGTTTTTGCCCGAATAATGACTTTCGGAAAAGGATTAGGTTGTCACGGTGCAGCGGTTTTAGGTTCGGAAGAATTGAAGGATTATCTCGTCAATTTTGCCCGAAGTTTCATTTATACTACCGGACTTTCTCCACATTCTACAGCTACGATTTTAATAGCATACCAACATTTGGAATCTGAAAAACATACTATTAATAAACTCAGAGAAAACATAATTCATTTCAATCAGGGAAAAAATCTGTTGGGATTGAAACCTATGTTTATCCGAAGCAAATCAGCCATTCAAAGTGCCATAATTCCAGGAAACCAGAACGTAAAATCAATTGCTAAGCAAATTCAGGAAAAAGGTTTTGATGTAAAGGCTATTTTGTCGCCAACCGTCCCCGAAGGTCAGGAAAGATTGCGGTTTTGTATTCACAGCTTCAATTCAAAAGAAGAAATATCGGAAGTGTTAGGATTGTTGAGTACTTTTGTATACTAGCCCACTGACCTGCCTGCCTGCAGGCAGGTGAAACCGATATTACTGATTAACACGGATTATTTATGTCAAACTTGCTTCATAAGGAAATTACTGATTCGATTTTAAAGACCTATTATGATGTTTATAATCAGTTGGGTTATGGTTTTCTAGAGAAAGTATATCAAAACTCAATGTATTTTGAGTTAAAATCGTTAGGATATAAAGTTGAAGCACAGAAACCAATAAAAGTCTATTTCAAAAATCAATTAGTTGGCGAATATTATGCTGATTTATTGGTAGAAGGCAATGTAATAGTTGAACTTAAAGCTTGTGAGTTACTTATAAATGTTCACTCTGCTCAATTAATGAATTATCTTAAAGCTACTGAAATTGAAGTTGGCTTATTATTAAATTTTGGAGAAGACGCAGAATTTAAACGTATTATATATACAAACGACAGGAAACAAAACAAAAAAAATCCGTGATAATCTGTTAAATCAGTATTATCCGTGGGCTAACTATGAAACTATTTATAACAGGAATTTCAACCGATGTCGGTAAAACCATTGCTTCAGCTATAATTGTTGAAGCACTCGAGGCCGATTATTGGAAACCCATTCAAGCAGGCGATTTGGATAATTCCGACAGTCATAAAATCAAAAGTTATATTTCAAATGATAAAACTTTTATCCACGAAAACAGATATCAATTGCAGACGCCCGCCAGTCCGCATCTCGCTGCTGAACGTGACGGAATTACGATTGACTTAAAACAAATTGCAGCACCAAAAACAAAAAATCATCTTGTCATAGAAGGTGCTGGCGGTGTCTTTGTTCCCTTAAACAGCAATGATTGCGTCATCGATTTAATCCAAGCCGATTATAAAGTGATTGTGGTTTCAAGGCATTATTTGGGAAGTATCAATCATACTTTGCTTACCATCGAAGCACTAAAAAATAGAAAAATAAAAATTGCAGGAATCATTTTCAGCGGTGACAAAAACGAATCTTCTGAAACAATGATTCTGAATAAAACCGGAATAAAATGCATTGGAAGAATAGAACAAGAACCTTTTTTTGATCAAACTGTAATTCAGGAATACGCTGATTTGTTTCGAGAGAATCTATTGAGTTTACAAGACAATAGAATATAGAATAAAGAGGATAGACTTCCCTATCTTTGTCGAAAATCACAGTGTTTAGTCTTTTTTCTATACTCTAATATCTATATTCTTTATCCAATGAACTTAACTGAAAGAGACCAAAACCACCTTTGGCATCCTTATACACAACACAAAACCGCAGCGCTTCCTATTGCCATAAAAAGAGGGGAAGGCGCTTTACTTTGGGACGAAAACAACAAGGAATATATTGACGCAATCGCCTCGTGGTGGGTGAATCCTTATGGACATTCGAACAAGGTTATTGCCGATGCAATTTATAAACAATTGACGACCTTGGAGCACGTCCTTTTTGGAGGATTTACACATGAACCTGCCGTAATTTTGGCTGAAAGGCTGATGGAAATTTTGCCAAAAAACCAACAAAAAATATTTTTCTCTGACAATGGTTCAACTGCTGTTGAAGTTGCGATTAAAGTGGCTTTGCAATATTTTTTTAATAAGGGAGAAAAGAAAACTACCATAATTGCTTTCGAAAATGCTTTTCACGGTGATACTTTTGCAGCAATGGCAGCCAGCGGAATATCCTTTTACACCCAAGCTTTCCAAGGAATGTTTATTGATGTGGTGCGGATTCCGGTTCCAATAAAAGGACATGAAAAAGAAAGTTTTGATACTTTGCACGAAGTTATAAAAAACCATAATTGTGCAGGATTTATTTTTGAACCACTAGTTCAGGGAGCTGCCGGAATGGTAATGTACGAACCCGAATCGCTTGATGAATTAATAAAGATTTGCCAAGAAAATAATGTGCTCACAATTGCCGATGAAGTGATGACAGGTTTTGGAAAAACAGGGAAGACTTTTGCTATGGATTATCTGACCGAAAAGCCAGATATGATGTGTTTGTCAAAAGCATTGACCGGCGGCACAATCCCAATGGCTATTACGACTTTTACTTCAGCCATTTTTGATGCTTTTTATGATGAAGACATCAATAAAGCATTGTTTCATGGTCATACATTTACAGCAAATCCTACGGGTTGTGCTGCTGCTTTGGCAAGTTTAACCTTGTTGCAAACCCAGGAAATGCAAGACAATATTGCTCGAGTAAATAAAAGTCATTTGGCTTTTCAAAAGCATATTGAATCCAATCTAAAAGTGACTACAACAAGAGTGCTGGGAGTGATTTTTGCTTTGGAAATAAAAACCGAAAGTTCAGCAAGTTACTATGGAACTTTGCGCAACAAACTCTATGATTTTTTCATTGAAAACGGAATAATTCTGAGACCTGTTGGTAACATAGTCTATATTTTGCCACCCTATATTATCACCGACGAACAATTACAAAAAGTGTACAAAGTGGTCGAAAAAGTTTTGGAAATAGTTTAGAATTTAACCACAAAGTGCACTAAGAAGGCACTAAGAGCACTATTAAAATTCAATGACCTTATAGGGTTAAAATTTATAAATCTGTTTTTTATTTACGTTCCATTTATCGCTCTCATAATTATAAAAACCCGTTTTTATCGGTCTAAATCTGTATCATCTGTGTGCCGTTTTCATAGTATTTCAAATAAAAACTTTGTGAACCTTGTGCCTTCTTTGTGCTCTTCGTGGTTAAATAGTTGCCATTTTTGCAAAAACTTCACGACCTTTGCGGTAAAATAAACAGTCTTGTCACAAACTATCTCCATAACTGCTATAGCCTCGATTTCTCCGTTAGGAAATAATCCAGAAACGATTTGGGAAAACTATCAAAGCACCAATCATTGTTTCACCGAACATTTTTTAGACCATAAAGATACACTCGTTGGGAAATTAGATAAAGATTCTAGTGAAATGATTGAGGCATTAAAACAATCCGATTCTAAATATAAATCTTTAGACAAAACTGTTTTGTATGCGATGGCAGCTTCGCGCAAAGCCTTACAAAATGCAGGTTGGACTCCAAATGATGTTTTCGGAATTAACATAGGTTCTTCGCGTGGTGCGACTGATTTATTCGAAAAACACTATCAGGAATATTTAGAAACCGGAAAGGCACAAACTTTGGCATCACCAACGACCACTTTGGGAAATATTTCCTCTTGGGTGGCTCACGATTTGCAAAGTTCAGGCCCTGAAATTTCACATTCTATCACCTGTTCGACTGCTTTGCACGCTTTGTTAAATGGTGTGGCTTGGCTTCGTTCCGGAATGGCCGATAAATTTATTGTTGGCGGAAGCGAAGCTCCATTGACCGATTTTACCATTGCCC
Organism: Flavobacterium soyangense; assembly: GCF_015277675.1. Taxonomy (GTDB): domain Bacteria; phylum Bacteroidota; class Bacteroidia; order Flavobacteriales; family Flavobacteriaceae; genus Flavobacterium; species Flavobacterium soyangense. The sequence continues at coordinate 161,398 of NZ_JADHEC010000001.1, read as the reverse complement.
AAATGCGAGCTTTGAAAATTTATTCCAATAGTGTAGAAGCGTTTCCAAATAGGGCTTTCGACCTGAAGAAAACCCTAAGTGGGATGATTCTTGGCGAAGGAGCTGCAGTTTGTTGTTTGGAAATTGGTAGAAAAGAAAATGCGTTGGCTTTTATTGAAGGAATTGGTTATGCCACCGAAATCTTGGAACATAATATATCCATTTCGGCAGAAGCGATTTGCTTTCAGAAATCGATGAAAATGGCTTTGGAAAACACTGATTTATCCGAAGTTGATGTCATTGTAATGCACGCTCCGGGAACAAAAGCAGGTGATTTAACCGAGTATAAAGCGATTCAAAAAGTTTTTGAAAGCGATTTACCGATGCTTACCACCAATAAATGGAAAATCGGTCACACTTTTGGCGCTTCGGGAATGTTGAGTGTTGAAATGGGGATTTTGATGATGCAACACCAGAAATTTTTAGGTGTTCCCTTTGCCGAAGTTCAAATACCCAGAAAACAAATCCGAAAAGTGCTTATAAATTCGGTTGGTTTTGGAGGTAATGCAGTGAGTGTTTTGCTATCTCTTTAGTTTCGATAATAAAAAATTAGCCACAGACCTGTCTGCCGACAGGCAGGTTTAAACGGATGAAACGGATTTGCACAGATAATTTGAAATGTTTTCTAACTTAAATGACCTTATATCTCTTATAGGGTTAAAATATAAAAATCCGTGACAATCCGTTTTATCCGTTTTGTCCGTTTGCCATCCCTTAAATGACCTTATATCTCTTATAGGGTTAAAATATAAAAATCCGTGACAATCCGTTTTATCCGTTTTGTCCGTGTGCCATCACTTAAATGACCTTATATCTCTTATAGGGTTAAAATATAAAAATCCGTGACAATCCGTTTTATCCGTTCTGTCCGTGTGCCATCACTTAAATGACCTTATATCTCTTATAGGGTTAAAATATAAAAATCCGTGACAATCCGTTCTGTCCGTTCTGTCCGTGTGCCATCACTTAAATGACCTTATATCTCTTATAGGGTTAAAATATAAAAATCCGTGACAATCCGTTTTATCCGTTTTGTCCGTGTGCCATCACTTAAATGACCTTATATCTCTTATAGGGTTAAAATATAAAAATCCGTGACAATCCGTTTTATCTGTTCTGTCCGTGTGCCATCACTTAAATGACCTTATATCTCTTATAGGGTTAAAATATAAAAATCCGTGACAATCCGTTTCATCCGTATTGTCCGTGTGCCATCCCTTCCAATTCTTTCACTTTATCATAAACCAGATTGCTTTCAAAACCGCGGCGAAGCATATAATCACAAAACTTCTTTCGTTTTTTTAATGCGTTTGTCTCTCTGATGGATTCCCAATGCCGTTCCGACAATGAGTGAAATGTTTCCAAATATTCCTCGGGAGTAATTTCCTTGAGTGCAGTATTGATTAGCGTTTGAGAAATGTTTTTATATTTCAATTCATTAATAATTCTGATTTTTCCCCAATGTTTGATGCGGTGTTTCCCTCTGGCAAAACTACGGGCAAAACGCTCTTCGCTAAGAAAATTAGAAGCAATAAGATGTACCATAATGGTATCTATTTCTTCTGAATCCATTTTCATTGAGCGTAATTTGGTAACCACTTCCTCGTGACAACGTTCTTGATAGGAACAAAAATATTCTATCTTTTGAATGGCTTCTTTTATGGAGAAAACGTCTTTCATGGGTTGGGAGTTATTTCATTAATTAGGAATAATATTAAGTGTTTTGATCTTCCTATTGCTTTTCTCAAAGGGACAAAAATAGACAATTTTGTTTATGAATTATCCAATAAGAAAGAAGTGTTATTTGACCTCGTAATTATAGTAGCAATCAGATATTTAATAATTTGAAAACCTTTTTTAGGAATTTTCAAAAAAAAGCATTTTTTTGTCTTTATCAGACTGCAGTATAACTGATATAATAGCATTTAAACGAAAAAATTTTGAGCTATTAATAAGTTGTGGTTGCTTTGCACTCAACCTACGTTTTATTTTTAAATTAAGTAGGTTTTAAATAGATTTTAAAAGAATAAAAGATATAGGGTTATGGTTAAAAAAGTACTTCTTACGGTTTTGTTGTTAGTGTTTGCTTTTTATGGAAAAGTTAATGCACAAACATACACAATTACTACAAATAAAAACGCAAGTAATTTGACTTGTACGACATTTTCTGGCAACAATGTAATTAGTATTGGAAATGGTTCACTACCGTATTGTACTTTGGTAATGAATGCTCAATTAGATTTAACAACTTGTGGATTAGGTCCCGTTCAGATAATTGTTAGGAGTGGATCATCTCTAGATTTTTCTGCAGGGAATAATTCTTTGAGACTTTCGGAAGGATCTTCAGTAATTATTGAAAATGGAGGTATACTTATTGGAGGTAGTTGTAATGCATCTGAACGTATATATATTGGGGAAAACTTAGTTGCAAGTTGTAATGGTGGTGCTTCCGCCGATGTTGATTTTACTACTTTATCAAATTTAGGCGGAACAGGTTTAGCAACATCAAATTCTCCTGTTTGCGTGGGGAATGCCATAAATCTTACTGCAACACCTCCTCCAAATGGAGGGCCATATACTTATTCCTGGTCTGGACCAGGGCTATCAGCTACACCTTTCATAAGCAGTCCAAATTATAGCTTAATTGCTACAGGTGGGGGTATTTATCAAATAAAAATGAAAAGTTCAATTATTGATACTCGCCCTAATCCTGACGTGCCTTTTGTGATGATTGCAGAAACAACTGTTGTTGTTAATCCTTCTATGACTACAACTCCAACAGTAGCAAGCGCAACAGCACAGCCTACTTGTACATTATCAACAGGGACAATAACTGTTTCTGCACCAACAGGTTCTGGAATGAAATATAGTATAAATGGATTAACTTATACAAACACCTCAGGAGTTTTTACTTCGCTTTCTCCTGGAGCATATAGCGTAACAGCAAAAAATTCATCAGGTTGTATTTCTAATGCTACAAGTGTTTTAATAAAAAAACCTACAAATACTTGGAATGTTATATCAGGAGTTGGTTCTTGGTCAAATGGCACACAGCCAGTAATTTCAGAAGATATTGTTTTTGCCGGAAATTATAATTCTTCATTAAATTTGGTGGGCATAAACCTGTCTGCTTGTTCTTGCACAGTAAATGCGGGGGTAAGTGTTAATATAAATGCTGGGCACACTTTAACTTTAACTAACGGATTGAAAGTTGACACACCAGGTTTTGGCGATATGACCTTTTTTAACAACGCAAGTTTAGTACAAACAAATAATGTTTTAAATTCAGGGAATATTGATTACGTTAGAACTACAAATACCGGTATTATTAACACTGATTACATCTATTGGTCATCGCCTGTGAAAGATTTTACTTTAGGAGGTGTATCTCGGAACAAAACAATTTCGGATAAATATTATTCGTATAATCCCACAGAAATAGGGGAAAATTGGCAACAAGAATCAGTATCAACGGTTATGTCGCCTGGAAAAGGTTATATTGTTCGTGGACCAGAACCTGGTATAGGAATAATTCCAGGAGCGCCATATACTGCAACTTTTACAGGCGTTCCAAATAATGGGGATGTTACACTACCAGTTCCATACAATAGTAATTTTAGTTTGCCTTCAACTGATCCTAATTTTGGAGTTTCATATTTATTAGGAAATCCATATCCATCTGCTTTAGACGCAGAAACCTTTTTGAAAGATAATGCTGGTGTTTTGAGTGGAACACTTTATTTCTGGACGCACAAAACGAAAATTGGGATAGGTGTTTCAAATCCAGGAACTGGGGTTTATGCCTATTCGCGTGATGATTATGCCACTTATAATGCCACTGGAGGTGTTGCAGCAACTCAACGTGACATTGACCTTGCAACAGGTAAACCTTATCCAGATCCAGGAGGTGGAGGTTATGCTCCAAGTGGTGGAGCAAAACCAAATGGTTATATATCTGCTGGTCAAGGATTTTTTGCAACAGCCAAAGCCACGGGAACTATTAACTTTACAAATGCAATGCGTGTAGCCAGTGGAGTCGCAATGACAGATTTGTCAGGGATTAATCAACAGTTTTTCAAATCGAGAAACCCTAAAACAATAACTAAGAATGCTATAGAAAAAAATCGCATTTGGTTAAATTTAACAAATACTCAAGGGGCTTTCAAGCAAACTTTAGTAGGTTATATAACTGATGCCACTAATGGCTACGATGATCGTTTTGATGGCGAGAGTTTTGATGGCAATGAATTTGTAGACTTTTATAGCGTGAACCAAGACAAGAATTTAACGATTCAAGGGCGTGCTTTACCGTTTGATGAAAATGACGAAGTGCCTCTAGGTTATCGTACCACAATTAATGGTGCTTTTACTATCAACATTGACCAAGTAGATGGTTCGCTTACCAATAAAGCGGTGTTTATTGAAGATAAGTTGACTAATACCATTTTTGATTTAAAAAACGGGAACTATACTTTTAACACGGTAGCAGGAACATTTAATGATCGTTTTGTGCTGAAGTATAACAATAAAACATTAGGCACAACGAATTTTGATACACAAGCAAATAAGGTATTGGTCTCGAACAAAAACAAACAACTAAAAATCAATTCCTTTGCTGAAACTATTGACAAGGTTGCAATTTATGACTTGTCAGGAAAACAAATCTATCAAAAAGACAAGGTAAACAGCAGCGAATTGTCAATAGCTAATCTAGTGTCAAGTCGTCAAACTTTGATTGTAAAAACGGTTTTGCAAAACGGTACAACAGTAACTGATAAAATTATTTTTTAATACCAACTAAAAATAATTTTTTGATAAAAGCCACCACTTAAATTTTACTAATTAAGTGGTGGTTTTTTTTGTTTTACACTTATAACAATCGACGAAAACGTACAAAAAAACTTACTTTAACCGCAAATAGTGCATTTAATCGTATAAATATGTCGTTTTATCGGATTTATTTTTTATATTTGTTACTCGGGAATTAAGAATGGTATGTTGAATTAAAGCCAATATTTTCAAAAAAAAAGAAATCTATTTTTATTTGTAAATAAATAATTTCATAACCCGAGTGCATAATTATGAAATAGTTGGTGTCAAAGTTTATTGACCTAGAATCGAATGATTAATTTGAATAAAGAATTTTGTTATTTAATCCCAATAGCTTCATTAAGAGGTTGTTTTAAAGGTAAAAAGGTTTTATATGACGAGTTTATAGGCATTTAAGCAAAATTATTTTTGTGTCTTTTACTTTGTATTTACTTTCGCCCTTCAAACTTGGTTTTGGCTTTAAAAAAAGATGTTGTTGTCCATCCAGATTAAAAAGACATCTAACCAGTCCTGAAAGACTTAAATTAAAAATAAATTTTGAATACGGATTACACAGTCTTATGTTCAAAATTAACAAAACAAAAAGCATTAGTTTTTGAATAAGGAATCACCCCTTTTTTTATTCAAATCAAAAGAAAAAACATATCTTATGAAAAAATCCTACTTAAATTCTGAAAGAAATTTTGCAGTATCATTAAAACCATCAATGACAATTCCCTTGTTATTGATGGTTTTGTTTGTTTGTTTGTTTGTTAATGCTGGTAATGCAGCAAATATCAGCAGTAGAGTTTCTGGTAATTGGTCTTCCGCTTCTACTTGGAATGGAGGAGTTGTTCCATCATCTCTAGATAATGTGACAATCAACAATACTGTAAATGTTGATGTAAATGCAACAGTTCAAAGTGTGAATGTTATTGGAACTTTAATTGAAAATGACAAAATAGTTTTTACAATTGGAAGTGCTACTGCTGCTGGGAGTTTTACCGTAGGCGGAACCTTTACAATGGGTGGTTCAGGTTCAACAAGTAATGATCATTCCACTCTAATAGTTTACGGTAATTATATTAATAACGGCGCTAGTGATTTATGGAAAAGTGATGTGATAATAACGGGTAACTTAGATACTACTAAGTCTACTTCTAAATTACAAAACAACGGTAATGTAATTGTTGGGGGTGATATTTTAGGAACATTCGATCTTACAGGAGGGACTGGAACAGGGCAAATATATGCAGTAAATCCTATTGCAACAGTTACTATTTCGCCGAGTTCAATTGATAACAATGTTAATGTAGGTCTTTTTCCTTCTTACCCTACAGAATCTCAGGCTTTAATAGATTTAATTAATTCAGTAATATACTCAACTTGTACATTTACGGTTGGTGATATTGCAAGTGTTTCTATTTGTTCTGGATCAAGCGCAGTTTTTACAGCGACTACTTCGGCAACTTCTCCTGGATATCAATGGCAGGTTAAAGTTGGCACTAGTGATTGGAAAACTTTATCAAATGATGCTATTTATTCTGGAGTAACCACAGCCACACTAACTGTTATAAGTAGTAGTTCGGTAAACAGTAATCAATACAGGGCTATAATAACTAAGGGCTGTTCTAAAACAGGAAATTCAGGTTCATTAACGGTAACTTCGGCAATAAACGCTCCGGATGTGGGGGCTATTACACAGCCCACTACTTGTGCATCACCTACAGGAAGTGTTGTTTTAAGTGGTTTACCATCCGGAAGTTGGACAATAAATCCAGGAGGAGTTACAGGGAATACAACAAGTAAGACTATTTCAGGTCTTGCAGCGGGGACCTATAATTTTAAAGTTACCAATGCTGCAGGATGTACATCAGCAGCTTCTGGCAGTGTAATAATATCTCCATTGGTTACCAATACCTGGAATGGTTCTCAGTGGTCAACTCTAGCAGTTCCTACAATTGATCAAAATATTATTTTTAATGGAAATTACACATCAAATACAGATGTTTCAGGTTGTACTTGCCAGGTGAATTCAGGAGTAAAAGTCATTATTAGTCCATCAAACACTTTAACGATTTATAATCAAGTTGCTGTTTTAGGCACAGGAACTTTGACTTTCGATTCTTCTGCTACGGTTAGCGCATCTAATCCTATCAGCAAATCAGGCAGTTTAGTTCAAAAAAATAATACTCCACCGGTAGCAAATTCTGGTAATATAATTTATAATAGAACGGTTTCTGCAATTCACAATACAGACTATACATATTGGTCTTCGCCAGTTTCAAGTGAGATACTTTCAACATTTTCGCCTCAAAGTCAAAATAAATTTTACTCCTTTGATGCTGATTTAGACGCTTGGACAACAGAACTTCCATCGAATAGTATGGTTAAAGGAAAAGGCTATTCCATTTATGGGCCTCAAAACATAAGTAATTCAACTTTTTATGGTTCTTTTACTGGAACACCAAATAATGGTTCTGTCTCCATAACTGGTGTGAAAATTAATAAAAGCTACCTTATAGGTAATCCTTATCCTTCTGCCATAGATGCTGATTTATTTATATCTGCAAATACCGGAGTTTTAGATGGATCACTTTATTTCTGGACGCACAATACAGACCCAGTTAAAGGCCAATATTCATACGATGATTATGCTACCTATAACTTAACTGGAGGAACAGGAACAACAAAAGGGGCAAAAGGGCTTGCCAGTACTTCAGGAAATAGTAATCTGTTTTTTAATGCAAATATTCCTAATGGATATATTGCAGCAGGGCAAGGATTTTTTGTGGGGAGTAATACAAATTCAATTACTGATACAAAAATTGTATTTGACAATAGTATGCGTGTTGGAAATGGAGTATTAGGGTTAAACCCCCAATTTTTTAAAACTAAAGGAAACCCTAAAGCTAAAAATGCCAACGCCATAGAGAAAAGCCGTGTTTGGTTGAACTTATCGAATGAACAAGGAGTTTTCAAACAAACGTTGATAGGCTACATCACTGGCGCTACTAATGATTATGAAACTACCTATGATGCGGATAGTTATGATTCTCTTGATGGGGCTGATTTCTATAGTGTTAATGGAGATAGTAATCTCGTAATACAAGGACGTGCTTTGCCATTTGATGAAAATGATACGATCCCTCTAGGATTTAGATCGAGTAGTGATGGCGATTATACTGTCAATATTGATCAAATTGATGGCGTATTAACCAATCAGGCGGTGTTTATTGAAGACAAGTTGACAAATACCGTCACTGATTTAAAAAATGGGGATTACAAGTTCAGTACTGTTGCAGGTACATTCAATGATCGTTTTGTGCTGAAGTATACCAATACAAGCAAAACTTTAGGTGTAGATGCTACAGATAAAGAGGATGGTATTTTAGTGTTATATTCCAACAATTATAAAACCTTAATCATTCACAACAATGTCATGGATTCAACAGTAAATTCGGTTGCACTTTACAATATAACAGGTCAGAAGATTTCGAATTGGGATGTTAAAGACAGCGAGCAAACGAATATCCAGATTCCAATAAAAAGTATAAATTCAGGAATTTATATTGTAAAAGTAAACACAACGATAGGCGAAAGCAGCAAAAAAATTATCGTTAATTAATATGGGAATATCAAGCTGACTTTGTCGAAGTGATGATAAAAACAAAACCTCATTCACAAGGATTGTGAATGAGGTTTTTTATGAATGAATTATTATTTTATTTTCCTTTAACTGTTGCTTCTACATTTCTTTCAATTGTGTGTCCTGGTCGTGACCATTTTGGTTTTTCGCCAAGCGGAGCAAATTTAGAATCAACAGCTTCAACGGTTTCACGTTGGTAAACCTTGGCAAAAGGTTGTTGGTTTTTTAAGCCTAAAATTTCGAACATTTTCATGTCTTCGTTTACGTCATTATTGGGAGTTGTAAGCAATTTATCGCCTGAAAAAATAGAGTTGGCTCCTGCCAAAAAGCACATCGCTTGACCTTCTCGACTCATATTTACTCTTCCTGCCGATAATCTTACTTGAGTTTCAGGCATCACAATTCTGGTTGTGGCCACCATTCGAATCATTTCCCAGATTTCTACTGGTTTTTCACCCTCAAGTGGAGTTCCTTCAACTGGAACTAGGGCATTAATTGGCACAGATTCGGGTTGTGGGTCTAATGTAGAAAGCGCCACTAGCATTCCGGCACGGTCTTCAATACTTTCGCCCATTCCTATGATTCCGCCACTGCAAACGGTAATGTTTGTTTTCCGAACATTATTAATGGTTTCCAAGCGGTCTTCAAATCCACGAGTCGAAATAACTTCTTTATAATATTCTTCGGAAGTGTCAATATTGTGGTTGTAGGCATACAAACCGGCTTCGGCCAATCGTTGTGCTTGGTTTTCGGTAATCATACCAAGGGTACAGCACACTTCCATATCCATTTTATTGATGGTACGAACCATTTCGAGCACTTGGTCAAATTCGGCACCATCTTTCACATTTCTCCATGCAGCACCCATACAAACACGTGATGAACCGCTTAATTTTGCTTGTTCAGCTTGCTCTTTGACTTCGCTTACGGTCATTAAATCATTCGTCTTGATAGACGTATGATATCTTTTTGCTTGCGGACAATAGCCACAATCTTCTGAACAACCACCCGTTTTAATTGACAATAAAGTGGATACCTGCACCACATTAGGATCGTGATGTTCACGATGAATAGTGGCTGCTTCATAAAGCAAATCCATCATAGGTTTAGTATAAATTGCAATAATTTCTTCTTTCGTCCAATTGTGTTTTGTGATGCTCATTAATCTAATTTTTTAATGCATCAAAAGTAGTTAAATTGTTCCAATCAAGCAAAGTTGTAGTATTGAAAAAAGCAAAAGCCTTTTTGCAGATTATTAATTAATCTGAAATATGGCGATCGTTCCAATACAGCATTAATAACATAGTAACTACTACCGAAGAGGCGATTCCTTCAAACAACAAGGAAATGCAGTAGGTAACAATTGACGGGTTTCCTGTGAATAAAAAGGTTTTGGATAAAGATTCAACATAAGCATCGCCTCCTTGTATGTAGCTGTAAACAAGCAATCCTATGACGCTCAGAAAGACACCTACAAGTGAAGTCTTCATAGCTGAAATGGAATTTGAAACAAAATTCTTTTTACCCTCGGCAATATTCATAGAGATAGTCCGGTTTACGCCATATAACACAAAAACGGTGTTAAAAAGGCGTAAGTAAGCTTTATCTCCGTAACCAATTATGTTAATGAATAGAAAATAGACTGAAATTCCTAGGAAGATAATGAAGCCGTTTGTGAATTCTTTTGATAATTTCATATGATTTGTTTTTAAAAGGTTAGAAAAAATAAATCTCAGGTAAACAAAACCGTAACTATGCAATTCAATAAGGGTATTCCAAATTTACAAAAAATAGAGTATCGTTTGGTTGAAAGAGGAAAGAAAAATAATTCGGGATTAATTTTAGTGATTATTAAGATACTCCAAAGCAGTTTCTTTGTCTATTTCCAATTGTTTTTTTAACAAATCTATAGAATCGAATTTTTGTTCCGGGCGAAGGTATTCAAGTATAGAAACTCTTATTTCCTGATTATATAGATCAGCGTCAAAGTCAAAAAAATGAATCTCGACGGATAGATTTTCTCCGGCTACAGTTGGATTAAATCCAATATTCATCATGCCGTAAACAGTTTTTTGGTTGATTATACTTTTCACAACATAAACGCCATTTCCAGGTATAAGTTTATAGTCCTCTTCCGGTTGAAGGTTTGCAGTGCGAAATCCAATCGTTCTTCCCAATTGTTTTCCCTTGAAAACGGTTCCCGTCAAAAAGTATTTGTAACCCAAATACTCATTGGCCAAAGCCATATTTCCTCCCATTAAAGCATTTCTGATTTTTGTTGAACTTATAGAAACATCATTAACTTCCTGAACCGAAATTTGTTCTACTTCGAAGTCATATAGTTTGCCAAAAGCAATCAGGTCATCAATATTTGCAGTACGGTTTCTTCCAAACCGATGGTCGTGACCAATAATAATTTTTTGGATATGGAATTTGTCTACAAGAATGTTTTTTACAAATTCCTGAGCTGTTAATTTTGAAAAACTTTCGTCAAAAGGATGAATGACTAGATTTTCAATTCCAATTTTTTCTAATAAATCTATTTTTTCAGGAATGGTATTTAGCAGTTTTATTCCTGATTGTTCCTGTAAAACCATCCTTGGATGCGGAAAAAAAGTAAGCACAAGACTTTCATATTTGCCTTTTTCTACATTTTGTGTTAGTCTTTCCAGAATTTTTCTGTGACCAGCATGCACGCCATCAAAGGTGCCCAAAGTAAGGATTGTTTTTTTTGTGGAAATGAAATCATTTATGGAATGAAAAATCTTCAAAGCAATTGTTTTATGTTGGTGCAAATTTATACTAATACCGCTAGTTATTTCAAATTAGTCCAATAAAAGTTGAACTAAATGAAATATACAGCGTCATTATACCAAAACCTTTGGACTAAAATATAATAAGTAATGGTATAATAATAACAGACCTGTCTGCCGACAGGCAGGTAAAAAAAGAGGATTGACATAAATCAATCCTCTCAAAATCTATATTTGGCGATACTATTCTTTGATGAATTGCAGTGTTTTTTTCTGATTTTCTTTCAAAACGGTAATAAAATAAACTCCATTACTTAAAGTAGAAGTGTTTATGGTTAAATCATTTTCTTTTGAAACTTCTTTTCGGCTAACGATTTGTCCTAGGCTGTTGCTAATTGTTAAACTATTTGGGAGTCCAAAATCACTTGGAACGCGAACATTTAAAGTTCCTTTTGTTGGATTTGGATACAAGTAAATGTCATTTGAAGTTTCAAATTTGTTAGTTCCAAGGGTATTAGTTGTGAAAGTTTTGCTTGCACTGGAAGTATAAGAGGATCCAGATGTGACAATAATTGCTCCGCTATTTGTTTTTATGTCATAATAACCATCACCACTTGTTCCACAACAAATTCCATCACCTACAGAGTCGTTTATGGTAAAAGTATAACATTGGTTATTGGCTAATATCCAGGTTTCGGTTATTAATTCGGGCAATGGTAAAGCGGGTTTATCTGCATAAGGACCGCCACTATATAAAGTGGCTCCAGAGCCATTTTTTAAACTCCAAGTAGTTTCGCTTCCATATTTGTCTTGTTGTAGTCTAAAATCATAACTAGTATAGGCATAATTAGAAGGAGGTATTGGAATAATGAAAGTTCCAGATGCAGTATTGTTAGTTAACCTTTGATCTGTTCCTCCATTAGCGGAGGAGATACTAGTAATATTAATAGTGCCGTTTGAAGCTGAATTTATTGTAATTGGAAAAGTTGCCGATTTATTAGTAGCCAAATCACCAGACCAATTATATACAATATTGCTTCCTCCATTAATATTGTAATCTATTGTTGCCGATGTCAAATTGCTTGTTCCTCTATTATAAATCGTTACATTTTGTATAGTCTGGTAAGCTACTGCTCCGCAAATACCAGTAGGAAAATATGCTTCGAGTTTTACTTCGGCGTCATTTGCAAACAAAGGGATTGTTGCATTTTTAGTTGATGTTTTCAGTGAGCTTCTTCTGGCTGCATTGTTAATTATAGTTGTTATTCTAATTTTTTGTTTTTTGGTAAAAATGTTCATACAAGCATCATCTGTATAATCCATATAATTCTCTACCATTTCATTTCCATTAGCATCACAATTTACAACCGTAGGGCAGCCATAGTTGGCGTCATGATGAACAGGGGTATCTGCGCAATAATCATCACCGCAAGGAGAATCACCCCAAATATGAATTAATCCTAGCCAGTGCCCTACCTCATGAGACATTGTTCTTCCTTTGTTGTATGTTGCATCCAATAAAAAAGATCCATCATTATAGTCGTTACTGCCAAACACATCATAATTAGAAACAACACCATCAGTATTTGAGGCTCCGCCAGAGGCATTAAGTCCTCCAAGCCCTGAGCCATCAGGAAATTGAGCATATCCTAAAAGGGTGTTATCGGTAAATTTAACACTCCACATATTCATATAAGATGAAGGATCCCAGATAGTGGCAGGTTTCAGAGTTGCTTCAATATCAATATCAGACCAAGAGGTTTGATTAAGACTCACTCGATCAATTCCGTTTGTTGGATTTCCGTTTGGGTCTTGTTTAGCAAGTTCAAATTGGATTTGTGTATCTGCTCCAACGGGATTTGAGTTATCGCCAGGTGTTCCTGCAATTTTTCTATAGTCTTGGTTAAGCACAGTAATCTGCGACTGTACTTGAGCATCAGTAATGTTTGGGGCTACGCCAATAGCTTCGCCATCATATATTACATGAATAACAACGGGTATTGTAATTATTCCGCCACTTTGAGAAGTGGTTTTCATCGCTTTGTATTTATCAATTAATGGAGCCAACCTTGCTTCAAACTGCGCACTTGTCATTCTTTTTGGGTCTTTTCCCTGAAGATATTGCTCATACTCTGTTGATGCACATCTAATGTGACCATTATTTGGATTTATAGTTCCAGCCTTAAGAGGTTTGCCAAATAGTGTTTTGTTAGTTTGTTTTTGATCCTGACTATAGGTGTTGCCAAGGATAAACAAGCAAAAGACAGTAAGGACTATCTTAATAGAAATGGGGATGGTTGTTTTCATTTTATGAAAAAAAGTTTGTCAAAGTTAATGCTTTTAGTAGCTTATAGAAAAAAAATTGGAAAAATTCAGCAAACAGATTGCTGATTGCTTACATTTTTTCCCAAAATTAAGAAAAATATTAAAAAACCCCAATCCTTATTTCCCGTTAAAAGCGGTCATCGTGTTCTCTAATCCTGCTGTTCCAAAAGATTTTATGATTTCTGAAGCTAATTCTAAACGTTCCGGAAGAGCTACTTTTTCGTCTTCGTCCCATTCGCCAAGAACATAATCTATTTGCTTTCCTTTTTTGAATTCGTCACTGATCCCAAAACGGAATCGAGTATAGTCGGTTGTGTTTAAAGTGGCGTGGATACTTTTTAATCCGTTGTGTCCACCATCGCTTCCTTTTTTTCTGATGCGGATTTTCCCAAAAGACAGATTCAAATCATCTGTAATTATAAGTATGTTTTCGAGTGGAATGTTCTCTTTGTCCATCCAATATTTTACCGCTTTTCCGCTCAAATTCATATAGGTATTGGGTTTCAACAGTAAAAAGGTTCTTCCTTTAAATTTGTATTCGGCAAGCGCACCCAGTTTCACGGTTTCGAAGTTGATTCCTTCTTTTTTTGCAAAGAAATCTACAATTTTAAAACCAATGTTGTGCCGGGTATTTACATATTCGGCGCCAATGTTTCCAAGTCCAACTATTAAAAATTTATTACTCACGTTTTTTATATTGTTTTTTTGGTGTTCGTGAACCTCCGGTTTCATATAATCAGTATTGCCTTCTGTTTTTGTTTTTAAAAACAGTGCGTTTAACCATTTTATCATAGTACAAAAGTAAACTTAATTTTTCAATTTTTTCCAAAGCTTCCAGCCTTCCAAAGGCTGGAAGCTTTAAGTAATGTTGATTTGAAAATGAGTGTTTCTAATTAGAGCCCCGATGGAAGTGATATCCTCTTGTGGCGGGGTTCGCCATAAGAGATAAAACGTAGAGCGGGAGCAATGGTTATTAGGTTTGCGAATCGTCGTGCTCCATAAAACAAAAAAAGCACCAGTTTTACAACTGATGCTTTCTTGAATTGTTCGAAAGAAATTATTTTTTCTTTTTTCCTGCAGGAGCTTTTGCTGCTTTTGCTGCTTCTTGAGCTGCTTTCATAGCTGCACGAGAAATTCTTACTTGAGCAACAACTGTGTTGTCAGTGTGTAATAATTTGTATTTATCAGAAACAAGTTTCGTTACATACAATTTGTTTCCCATTTGAAGTTCTGAAATTTCAGCTTCAATAAAATCAGGAAGATTTTTTGGTAATGCTTTTACTTTTAATCTGCGGGTGTTTAAACGTAAAACACCTCCTAAAAGTACACCTGGAGATACACCAGTTACTTTTACAGGAACTTCCATAGTGATTTCTTTGTCGTCAAATAACTGAAAGAAGTCAATGTGTAAAATTTTGTCAGACACAGGATGTACCTGAATGTCTTGTAAAATAGCATTGTATGATTTGTCTCCAAGTTCAATCACAACAGTGTGTGCGTTTGGGGTGTAAACCAAGGTTTTGAATGCTCTTTCGTCTGCTGAAAAATGCACTGGTTGATTTCCTCCGTATATAACGCAAGGAACCGCTCCAGCATTACGTAAGGCTTTAGTCGCAACTTTGCCCACGCTTTCTCTTTCTGATCCTTTAATTGTAATCGATTTCATTGTAAAAAAATATAGTTAATAATTATTAAAATTCATTTTTAAAGTCTCCCTTTCGGAAGATTTGATGGGTTACATCAAAAATTTTCCACTGATTGAATTGTTGTGGTGTACCATATGCATTACTTCGGCAAAAAGAGGCGCACAACTCACCACTCTTATTTTGTTTGATTGCTTCTTCAACGGAATAGAATCGGTCACTATCAATTCTAGCAATTTCGAATTTTCTATTTTTTCATAGGCACTTCCTGATAAAATGGCGTGTGTACAAATCGCTCTCACGCTCAAAGCTCCTTTTTCTATCATTAAATCTGCGGCTTTCGCCAATGTGCCTCCGGTATCAATCATATCATCTACCAAAATTACATTTCTTCCTCTCACTTCACCAATCAGCTCCATCGTATCAATGATGTTAGCTTCTTTTCGTTGTTTGTAGCAAATTACCACATCCGATTCTAAAAATTTTGAATACGCATAAGCTCTTTTAGAACCTCCCATATCTGGGGATGCAATAGTCAAATTTTCAAGATTTAAACTTTTTACATAAGGCAAAAATATTGTCGATGCAAAAAGGTGATCTACTGGTTTTTCAAAGAATCCCTGAATTTGGTCTGCATGCAAATCCATAGTCATAATTCTTGTTGCACCGGCAGTTTCTAATAATTTAGCCACTAATTTAGCTCCAATCGGAACTCTTGGCTTGTCTTTTCTGTCTTGTCTTGCCCAACCAAAATAAGGGATTACTGCTGTTATATGTCTTGCCGATGCGCGTTTTGCAGCATCAATCATTAGCAATAATTCCATTAAATTGTCAGCACTCGGAAATGTCGAACAAACAATAAATACGCGTAAACCACGGATTGATTCTTCATAAGATGGCTGAAATTCGCCATCACTATATTTCGCCATCGTAACTTTACCTAAAGGAATTCCGTATTCTTTGGCAATTACCTCTGCGAGATAAACACTTTCAGAGCACGCAAAAATTTTAGCTTCTGGTTCTAAGTGTGACATTTAGTGTGTTGTTTTGTAGTTAGTTAGTGTGTTTCGTTTTACCGAGGTGCAAATTTAGGAATAAAATCGAACTCTGAAAGGAAAATTTCGAGTATTTTTATTAGAAACATTAATATTATTTTTTACATTTGCACCGTGTTAAAGGAAAAAGACGTTTAGCTACCACTAAATATCTCTTTATTGCGTGAAATAACTGTCGTTATTTCTGTCTGCTGAAGCCCGGATGGCGGAATTGGTAGACGCGCTGGTCTCAAACACCTGTGGGAAACCGTGCCGGTTCGACTCCGGCTCCGGGTACTTAAAAAGTCTGTAATAGTGTTGTATATCAATACTTTACAGGCTTTTTTTAATTCAATAACCCGACCATTGCCCGACATTTTTAAAAAATCTCTTAAAAGTTATCTTTTTTTATACTTTTTTCCATAAAAAAAACCTCTCATCTCTGAAAGGTTTTTATTTATACTAAAATATCAGGTTTTAACAATTTAAATAAACTTTATTTTTTTCCTTGAGGTTTTTTCTGTTACTCTTCTTTTTTATTTTTTTCCTTCTCTAACCTCTCTTTTTCTTCTTTTTGAGACAATAGTAACTCCATCTGCAATAATTTGGCTTTTAAATCCTCATTTTCTTTTTTTAAATTAGCATTTTTGAATTTGTTTAAGATACTGTTAGGGTCTTTTTCTTCTTCAATTCTTTGTTGTTCAACAAGTATCTTTTTTTGTTCTTCAATTCTTTGTTGTTCAATTCTATTTTGATTATCTATAATTGCCTGTGCATTTTCTCTTTGCGCCTCTCTTTGCGCATTTGCTTGTTGTGCTTGAATGATATTATTTTGAACTTGGCTTAGTGCGTCTCCAACGTAGTTTGGTGTTGTGGCAGGTGTAGTTTGTTTTACCGTATAAGTTGTAGGCGTGTATTTAGGGTCTTGTCCATAAGTTGGCTGTTGAATAACGGTATAAGTTTGTGTTAATCCCACAAACGGAAATAAAATCAGAAGTAAAAAATATTTTTTCATAATAATTTAATTTTTAGGATATAATTTTAATAATTTTATGTCTTCATTTTCTCCAGTTTGATTTTTTAATTCAACTGTAATCAAACCCCCTTCTAAATTTGCAAATGTTTCGATTGAAGTTTTATCTGCCATATAATACTTAACAGAAAACACTCCTTCTACCGCAGTACTTTCAAAAAGTATTTTAACGTCTCCTTTACGCCATTGTGGCAAATTGCTTTCAATGACAATAGCCTTTAATTTATCCGCTACTTTAATTATTCCCAATTTATAATTCGAATCCGATTTATAGGTTTTATAGATGCCTTCTATCGGGTCTGATTTTTTAGAATCAAAATATGATTTTAATTCGTTTTCGTCTATGCTTATATTTTCGACTACGGGATATGCAATTGTTTTGGTTATTGACTTGTTGTAGGAATATTTAAAATTTTTAAAATTATCAAATGCTCTATTTGATGCAACATTTACATTTTTGTCAAAAGATGCTCCAAAACCTGACGCAGTATTTGTTTCATCATAAAGTACAACATTCAAACAATCTAATATTTGTAAATTGCATTTTGCTCCAGAACCAAAAGCGCTATTAATAATAGTTCTCCATTGACTATTTAAACAAGGATTTGTTTTTGCTTCCTCTGGCCATTGATTACTATCTTTAGGAAGTGCAATTAATCCTAATTTATTTATTGCGTTATTCGCTATATATTCTAATTCAGCGGGTCCGCTGTAAAAGGCATATTTCATTCCATTTAGAAAATTTAAATTATTGTTTTGTGCAAAATTAATATTTGATGATAAGAGTGTAACCACAAAAAGTATTATGTTTATTAGTTTCATATAAATTTAATTTAAATTAATATTCAAATGTAATCTTTTAAAAATCATTTACTTTACGGTTTCCCGTAAAGCGAGATAATTTTTTTAATTCACACTTTCTTTATCATACAATTCACTATTTCCCAGCAAGAAAATCAATTCTTTAAAATTACCGTTATAACAGTAAAAAATGGAATTACCCCCTGTTTATTCAATCAGCATTCAACAAAATGTGCATTATTTACTGTCATAACAGTAAATAATGCACATTTTATTATAAAAACGCCATAGCGTAACATTTATTTCTTTATTTTTACTGCTAAAACGGTAAAATATGAATGATTTTGATTTAGGTCTCTTCATAAAAGACCATCGTAAAGTAGCAGGGTTAACACAATTAGAATTGGCTAATTTGGCAGGAGTAGGGAAAACTACGGTTTTTGATATTGAGAAAAATAAAGAAACAGTCCGTTGGAATAACCTTTTGGCGATACTGAAAGTTTTGAATATAGAAGTGCAATTTAAAAGTCCAATCCATAAATAATGATGAGAAAAGCAATAATAGTAGTTCACGATAAAAGAGCAGGAATATTGACGGAAGACAACGCTGGCGGGTATCAATTTGCCTATGATGATAATTATGAAGGAGAACCTGTATCCTTGACAATGCCAGTGACTGCAAAGACTTTTTCATTTGCCAAATTCCCTTCTTTTTTTGAAGGATTATTGCCAGAAGGGATAATGCTTGAAGGACTTTTGAAAATAGCTAAAATTGATAAAAACGATTATTTCTCTCAACTTGTGGCTACAGGAAATGATTTGGTAGGAGCAGTAACGGTAAAAGAATGGAAAGATGAATAGATGCCCGATAACTTACGAAATCTGTGGTACTGAAAAATATAGTGAAAAAGGGCTTCGGCTGATTGCTCCTAAACTTACCGCATTAAATGATTTGCCATTTACCGCAGCCGAACAAAGGCAAGAAGCAGCCAATCGAGCCAATAAATTGTCTATTCAAGGCGTTCAACCCAAATTAAGTGCTGTTATTTCTGTTGTGAATCAACAGTTTGAAATTGTGGATCAGTTTGGCAACTTTATTATCAAACCTCAAAATGATATTTTTCCAGAATTGCCCGAAAATGAAGATGTAACGATGAAAATGGCCAAAGTTTACGGACTTGAAGTTCCTTTTCACGGATTGGTTTATTCCAAGGACGGCAGTTTTTCTTATTTTATCAAACGCTTTGATCGATATAGTAAAGGCAAAAAATATGCCACCGAGGATTTTGCACAATTATCTGGAAATTCAAGGGATACGAAGTATGATTACACGATGGAAAAATTGGTCAAAATAATTGACGAATTCTGCACTTTTCCAGCCATAGCCAAAGCCGATTTCTTTAAACGCGTTTTATTTTGTTTTATAACTGGTAATGAAGATATGCACCTAAAGAACTTTTCAGTAATTACAAAAGCGGGAAAAACAATCTTGGCTCCAGTTTATGATTTTTTGAATTCTTCCATTTCTATTAAAAATCCACAGGAGGAATTAGCCTTATCTCTCAAAGGTAAAAAGAGTAATTTCAAGGCAACGGAATTGATAGATTATTACGCAAAAGAAAGGCTGGGTCTTAATGACAAAACCATTGATGTCATTTTATCTGATATGAATAAAAGTGTGTCTAAATGGACGGAATTGGTAGAAATATCCTTTTTATCAGATGGCATGAAAGAAAAATATCTGAAGTTGATGGAAGATAGGATTAAGAGATTTTAAAAGAATTTATAACTTCTATCACACCTTCTTTATCACATAAGTCACAATTCCCCAAATGATTAATTGGTTTTCTTCGGTGACTTTTATGGGAGGGTAATTGGGATTTTCGGGCATAAGATACAAGCAGTCTTGTTCGACTTGGATGCGTTTTACGGTAAATTCGCCGTCGATGAAACAAATGGCGATTTTGTTATTTTGCGGTTCGAGACTTCGGTCCACGACCAAAACATCTTTGTCGTTGATACCGGCGTCAATCATCGAGTTCCCTTTGACTTTGATGTAGAAAGTAGCCAAAGGATTTTCGCTCAACTCTTTGTTTAAATCGATGCCGTTTTCCATAAAATCTGCCGCAGGCGAGGGAAATCCCGCCGAAACACCTTCTTTTATGAAAGGAATTCGCAATCCACTTTCAAAGTCTGGTGTGAAGAAGGTTAGTTTTTGGTCTTTTTTTATGGACATCGTATTTCGAGAATATCGTTAAAGTTTGTGGTATATTTTGATGATAAATGATTCTGGTTCATATTCCAAGTGAGATTTAAATTTTGCGTGGCCAATTTCACTTTCGTTTCGCCAATTTTGTTGTTTAATTTATCCATCACTTGCATCAAAGCCAAATGTTTTGGGTTTTCCTCATCGAATAATTGCAATTGTTTTTTGTTTTCGTCAATCAATTCGGTTACGATTACGCCTGCTTTTTTGAACTTTATGTTTTCGTTTCCTTGGTGTAATTTTTTCAGCATGTCAATTGCGGTGTTCGAAATAGTTAGCGTCGAATTCGTGGCAAAAGGCAGCGTAGTCGCCATATTAAAATAATATTTCGAGGTTTGAATGCTGTGTCTGTCAATGACTAACATCACAATAATCGTGTGACAACAAGATTTTTGCTTTCGCAATTTCTCCGCACAAACCGAGGCAAAAGTCGCCACTCGTTCGCGTAACAAATCAAAATCGGCAATTTGTTTTGGAAAACTTCGGGTAACGGCAATACTTTTCTTTTGGTCCACAATTGGCTCTAAATCTAAAACCGATTTTCCTTCCAGTTCGTATTTCAATCGCATTCCAATCACGCCCATTTCTTTCCTGATCCAAGCTTCGTGTTGTGGCTGAATAAAGTCTAAAGCGGTGTTGATGTTTCGTGATTTTGCTTTTTTGGTCGTGCGATAACCAATGCCCCAAACATCTTCAATCTTGGTCCATTTCAGTGCTTTGAGACGTTTTTCTTCGGTGTCGATAACATAAACTCCTTGGGTTCGTTCTTGGAATTTTTTGGCGATTTTATTGGCCACTTTCGACAAGGCCTTGGTTTCGGCAAAGCCAACACAAACCGGAATGCCAACCCATTTTTGGATACGGGTTTTCATTTGGACGCCATAATTATGATAATCAGAGATAGTCAAACCGTCAAAATTCAGGAATGCTTCGTCTATACTGTAAATTTCTAGATTTGGCGTGAATTGGTTTAAAATCTTCATCACACGATTACTCAAATCACCATAAAGTGCATAATTTGAAGAGAAAATCTGGACTTTTTTTTCGCGTATTAAATCTTTAATTTGAAATGCCGGAGCACCCATCGGAATCCCCACAGCCTTGGCTTCATTGCTTCTGGAAATCACGCAGCCATCGTTGTTGGATAAAATCGCAACTGGTTTTCCGTTGAATTTCGGTTGAAAAACACGTTCGCAGGAAGCATAAAAATTGTTACAATCAACTAAAGCATACATCCTGTAAAATTACTGAATAACCTATAATTGGGGTGTGGATAAAAAGTTAATTTTAGAGGATTGTTGATAAAAAATTTGGACGCAGATAACCGCTGATTCGCTTTGGTAATCCGTTTCAATTGTGTTGGCGATTCTTTTAATCACATCCGTTGATATCGCAACTATTGTCGGTTGCGGTGTTTATCAAAGTCACTTTCGAATCAAACTGTCCTTCCTGCCACACTTTTTCTAAAGTTTGTAAAAACGCCGTTGCCGGTTGTGCGCCAGAAATTGCATATTTATTATCGAAAACAAAAAAAGGAACGCCTTGAACGCCTATGGCATTTGCCTCCTGAATGTCTTGTTTCACTTCATTGCTATATATGTTAGAATGTAAAACTTTGGCAACAGCCTCGACATCAAGCCCTACGGCAATTCCTAGTTCGTTTAGTGTATTCAAATTATTTAAATCTTTGCCATCAGTTAAATAGGATTTAAAGAGTAATTCTTTCAATTCGTTAGCTAGATGATTTTTTTTGGCTAAATGCAACAATCGGTGTGCGTTATGGGAATTAGCCAAAACCGCTTTCTCGAAATGAAAATCCAGCCCTGCCGTTTTTGCATTTTGAGTCATATTGTCGACCATGGTTTGAGCCCAATCCTCGTCTTTTCGGTACTTTTCGGCTAGGTGTTCGATTATGTTATCTTCAGAGGAAGGAATAAAACCAGCGTCTAATTGAAAACTTTTCCATTCGATTTCAACAAATTCTTTGTGTTCAAAAAGGGTTAAAGCCTCTTCCATTCTTCTTTTTCCTATATAACAAAACGGACACATAATATCCGACCATATTTGTACTTTCAATTTCTTTTTCATTTTGCGATTCTTTTATTGGTGTTATCAATTGATTTTGTGTTGCAAAAATAATCAATTCAGTTTTTGGCTGTTTTTAATTTAGGTTTTTATTGTGAAAGGTTAAGGTTGTTGTTTTTCGAGAATATAAAAGAGAGCTGTTATTCCAAAACGGAACGCAGTTCTTTTCGATATCGAGAAGCACTTTTGCCTGTAAACTCTTGAAAGGATTTATTGAAATAGCTAAAGTTATTAAAACCACATTCGAAGCAAACTTCTGTAATGCTGATGGGTTTTTCTGCCAATAGTTTTGATGCGTGCACCAAGCGATATTCATTGACAAACTTGGTAAACGTTTTCTGGGTTATCTTTTTGAAATAGCGACAGAACGAAGGAACCGTCATACTGACCAATGCCGCCACCTCATCTAAAGTGATTTGTTCCTGAAAATTATCTTTCACATAATTAAAAACCGTATTGATTTTGTCATTGTCCTGCATTTGCAATTCCATTGAAAATCCTTCGGCATTTAAAATCTTAAATTCCGTGGCTTGTTCCATTTCATTTAAAATAGAAAGCAAAGTGAGCAATCTTTCAAACGGCAACTGATTTTCCATGATTTCTATTTTGCTTCCTATCCTTTTTTTGGTTTCACCGATAAAGACTATTCCCGCTTTGGCTCTATTAAAAAGATGCTTGATATTTTTCATTTCGGATATTCCAAAAAAATCAGTGCCGAGGAAGTCTGGCTTCATATGTATTACCGTTTCTTTTTTATTTCCTGTGTTTTCATCGGTAAAGCCACAATGGGGCAAATTACTTCCTATAAGAATTAAACTGCCACTGGTGTAATAGGAAATATGGCTTCCAACTTGGCGTTTTCCGGCACCACCGTTTACATATACCAATTCAATTTCGGGATGATTATGCCAAAAGTGGGATTTGCTATTCTCATTTTCGACATATTTTGCCAAAGTGAATGAACTTCCGAACGATGGTTCTATTATTTCTAAGGTAGGAAGTAACTTTTTCATAATACTGTGTTTTAAAATCACTACAAAATTAACCTAAAACAACACAATATTGTCTTTTTTAACCTATTTCGTTTTCGTAAAAGGTAATATACTATATAAATATGAGAATAGGGAGTTGTTATGCTCCAAATTACTCCAATATCTTTGCTTCAAATAAAATCATTAATAACTTAAAAAAGTACAATTATGAAAAAGATTATAAAATTTAGTTTAGTGTTGGTAGTAGCATTAATAACTATGAACGTTCACGCCGGTACTGTTGATTTTACATTAGTTGTAAAGAAAGAACAAGGAAAGTTGGTGACTTTTGCTTTGGATAAGATGAATAAAGTTGATTTATCTATTTATGATGCGGATGGTAAGATAGTTCACTCAGAAAAGGTGACTTCTCGAAAGATTATTAATAGAACATACGATTTAAAAGCTTTGCCGGAAGGAACTTACTATTTGGAAGCTGAATCTGAAATGAAAATTGCTAAATATAAAATTTCGGTTGTTGGAGATACCGCTACGTTGTCGGACACTGCAGTTTCAGAGATTTATAAACCAGTTTTTGGTGAAAAAGCGGGATTGATATCGTTAAGCATTTTAAATTTGGACAAATCTTCAGTTGATATAAAAATTTACGACGATGAGCAAAACGAAGTTTATGCCAGTGATAAACTAATGAACCAAAACATATCTAAGTTTTTTGATATCAAAAACATTAAATCTGAGAAATACATTTTTGAAATTACTTATGCTGATAAGACATTTACAAAAACATTTCCCAACTAGAAATTTTTATTAAATTTTGTGAATTAAAACAGCCTTTTTTGGGCTGTTTTTTTATTCCTATACCTTTCCTAGAATTTTTTTCAAAATTACTTCTTGAATATATAATCAATCAATTTGATCAATTAATTTTTACTTTCCAAACTTGATTTCATCCCACATTTTATTTTTCTATTGAATTTTTTTGGTCAAAATTTAAAAAAAAGATCCAAAACACAATTTGGTTTTTGTTAAAGAACACCCAATTTTTAGCTTTTACGTAAATTATTTTTTTTATTTTTAAAATTTTAAATAATTGATATGTAGTATTTTAAATGCTTATAATTTGCAAATTGTTTATAAGCACGAAACTATGTTTTAAATCTATGGCACGCTACTTGGATATCCCTAATCAAATAAGTAAAAAAGCGAAAGCCGAAAAGCTCATGAGTAGGCACAACCCAAATTATATTGATTATGAAAAAAATTACCCTTTTAGTAGCTAGTATCTTCCTTATTGGAAGTGGTGTAGCAAATGCAACAGAAAGAAATAATAATAGACCTCCTGTTGATTTTAGAAATGCCGATCCAATTGTATTCACGGAAAGAGGCGTTAAGTTTTACATATTTCCTGATGGACAATTTGATTTCAATACACGTCCTTCAAATGATGATATGTATTGTAAGTCAGGAAGAAGAAATGGTTCAAATATGACTTATGGATCTCCTTCAAATGGTCAAAACAGGAACTATGGCGTAAAAGTGGAACACGATTATACCGGTAAAGTTAGACGTATTGGAAATGTGTTTATTAACTATGATGCAAATGACAGAATTAAACGAGTTGGTTCAGTTTATATGACTTACAACCGTTATGCTTTGACACAAGTAGGTGGTTTGCAGATTATCTATAACCGTCGTGGTCAAATTGTTGACATTTTTGGAACTGTAAAAGGAGGAAGAGATTATCAATATGTCCAAAATAATAATGACGACAACAATCATGATTATGGTAATAGCCAAAACTCAAATGATCAGGATTACAACTATTATAAAACCAGAGGCACAAAAGCCCAAAATGAAGATGGTAAAGTAGAGGGAAGGTTAGATACCAGAATAAATAATTAGATTGGCTAAGATGGTTGGTTAATAGTCCCGTTGGTATTCGTATCAGCGGGATTTTTGTTGCTTTGTTTCTAAAAATCGGTTGATGACTATAGATATAAATCGTCTAGTTCCGAAAGTATTCATTTTGTAAAAACATCGGAATAACAGATAATTGTCGTGTAGATGAAAAGTTAATTTTTTGAAAGGTTGTTGATAAAAAATTAATCGACTTTGATACTTCTTGTTTCTTTGATGGATTTTGGAGAACGACTGCCGTGAAAAGCTCTCAAAACTTCTATTCTATGAGGAGTAATTCTGTAAATAATGAGGTAGGAACCAAAAATTATATTGCGGTATTTTTTAGTTTTGGTCTCCAGATGGTGACATTCAGGATGAAGTAAATAGCGCGATTCGGGATTATGAGTGACGATTAATAGTTCATCGAAAAAAGATAACGCAGCTTTTTCGCCGAAAGTTGCTTCTCCATATTCAAAAATATCTTGAATGTCCTTATAATAATAAACGGATTTGACTACTTTTTTCTTTGTAATCTCCATTTATCGAATCTAATTTTGAACTCATCTAATGATAAAAATTCTCCTTCCTCAGCCTCTTTTATCAAAGAAGCTAGTTTCTTTTGAGACATTGGTTTGCCTGGAGTGGCAAGATTGTTAGAATTTTCGTTTTTCGTTTTCATAATTGGTATTCTACTTATTTTCAAATGTATAAAAATAGTTCCAATAAATTATTTTTTTTTGAGAATATATTGTGATTGAGGGAATTTAGGGTTGTTGAGAGTTTTTGAATGTGTGTGTTGACAGGGAAATAATTTTTGTGCTAGCGGAATGACTTTATTTTTTCTTTTTGAATATGTAATATAATATCATTGCAATATTTAAAACTATACTAAAGTAAATAATAAAGTATTGTTCCTTAGAAATACAAGCTGGACAATCTTCCCTATTCAAACAAGGTTCGCACAAAGGTTGAAAATATTTATATAAAAGAATGAATAAGAAATTCGTACAAAAAAACAACAAAGAATAATTAATGTTTAGTCTTTTTATTGTTGTGGGTAGCTTTAATTTCATATCTAAATTTTTTATTTTTTCCAAAAAACCTTTCTATAACTGCCGCCGTAAACATCCTCGCTCCCGCATCATTCATATGGCCGCAGGATGAAAAATATTGGTCGCCTTCAACAACGTTTTCCAGATTGTGAATTTCTGGGTAGATTTTATTGGCTTTTTCAAAATAATCCAGTCCTTTCACATTGGTGCACATTGGCGTCATTACGGTAATTAGATTGTAATGGTTTTGCTTGCAAATTTGCTTGATTTCCTCGTAATATTTATTGCGAATGGGTTTCAAAGCGGTTAAATCATTCTTCATATTTCCAGGTTTGTGTCCCAAAGGATGATAACCCAAATTG
This sequence comes from Flavobacterium soyangense, assembly GCF_015277675.1. Taxonomy (GTDB): domain Bacteria; phylum Bacteroidota; class Bacteroidia; order Flavobacteriales; family Flavobacteriaceae; genus Flavobacterium; species Flavobacterium soyangense. Next base: position 134,656 of record NZ_JADHEC010000001.1, on the reverse strand, counting down.
TCTAAAATATTGGTAGGCTTGTCCGTTGCGGTATTATACATTTCCCGGAAACCAATGAGTGCATCAAAATCGATATAACGGTAAAAAGGAATGTAATACAAGGCATTAAAGTTTTCCAACTTCGAAAAATGCTTCTTGATTGTTTCTGAATGATGAATATAAGGAAGGAATTTTGCTGCGATAGCATCGGATTCTTTTTCGTTGCAAAGACCCAAATCGGCTTCCAGAATCACAGTTTTTATTTTATAATGGCGTTCGGCCATCAATTTTAGCATTAGCGAAGCTTCGAATAAATGTGCGCCACTCATCCCATAATTGAAGGTTTTCAATCCTTTCTTTTCAAATAATTCAGGCACGAAATGGTTATTGGCTCTCGATGAACCTAAAATTACCACATCATAATTTCTAGCTTTAGAATTGAATACATTTTCCACTTTTCCACGATTGGAAGAATGCAAATAGACGGTCGTGTAAGTCCAATCCAATACTATCAAAAGCACTAGAATCATGAGTAAAATTTTGGCAACTAATGTTATAAACTTCTTCATTAGAATTGAAAATAGATGAATTCTTTATAATCGGCATACGTTCCCAAAGCGATAATTGCCAAGAGACACAAAGTCATTTTTAACCCGCTGTATTTTCCTGAAATGGGTTCTATTTTGTAGCGGCTGTTCCATTCGACCAAAACAAAAGCAATAATCATTAGCAACATTTCGTAACTGTAACGTTGGTTTTGCAAGAATTGAGAGGTGAAACTTCGGTTAGTGAAGATTCTTTCAATATAGTCAAAAGCAATACTAATGGTTTTTGCCTTAAAAAATATCCAAGCCAAACACGTTATCGAAAAAGTGGCGAGAATGTTGAGAAATACTTTTATGGAATGGAAATCCCAATGCAGTTCAGCCGTTTCGATATTATTTCGGTTCGTTCCCAGTAGTAATGAAGGCAAGAAATACAAGGCGTTGATGAATCCCCAAGCTATGAAAGTCCAATTGGCTCCGTGCCAAAAACCACTCACGACGAATATAATGAATACGTTGCGTACTTGTTTCCATTTGCTTCCACGGCTTCCGCCAAGAGGAATGTATAAATAATCTCGAAACCAAGAAGACAATGAAATGTGCCAACGACGCCAAAACTCGGCTATATCTCTGGAGAAATAAGGATAATTGAAGTTTCTGAGCAAGTCCAATCCGAACAATTTGGACATTCCCAAAGCCATATCCGAATAACCTGAAAAATCGCCGTAAATTTGGAACGCAAAATATACTGCGCCCAAAATCAAGGACAAGGAATTCATCGAGGTGTAATTGTCAAAAATAGCATTGGCATAAGTGGCGCAAGTATCGGCAATGACTACTTTTTTGACCAATCCCCAAATAATTTGGTAAACGCCTTCTTTTGCTTTTTCGAAATCGAAACTTCTTTTTAGTTTAACCTGAGGCAATAAATGGGTCGCTCTTTCGATTGGTCCAGCCACCAAAAGCGGAAAATAACTCACGAACAAGGCGTAATCTAAAACGTTTTTCTCGGATTGGATTCTTTTGTAATAAATGTCAATCACATACGACAAGCCATGAAAAGTATAGAAAGAAATCCCAACCGGAAGAATCACGTTCAGCAAAAGCGGACTTGATTGGATACCTATATTGTTTAAGGCTTCCGAAAAGGAAAACGCAAAAAAGTTATAATATTTGAAAATTGCTAGAAATCCAAGATTGAAGACAATACTCAACCAAAACCAAAATTTTCGATTGCTGCTCTCTGTACTTTTTTCAATTTGGATTCCAGTAAAATAACACAATAGGGTCGAAAACAGTAGTAAAAAAAGAAAGCGCCAATCCCAGCAAGAGTAAAAATAATAACTCACCACAACCAGAAAAGCGTTTTGCGAATTTTTAGTTTTACTGAAAACAAACCAATAGAGTAAAAATACTATTGGAAGAAAAACAGCAAATGTTAAAGAGTTAAAAAACATATTTTGGAATCTAATTTATTATGTAGGCGAAACCAATAAATTTTACTGTTTTCATAAGGATTGACAAATGTAATTCTTCAAAACCAATCTAACAAAAAACCATCTCGCTTTTGGTCGGGATGGTTTATATAATTTATTTTTATTAGAGGTTTTTGTTATGGAGTAACAATTTTATCGTTGAGCTCTTTTTTAATTTCCTCTACAGGAGAACCATATATATACCAAGTTCCTTCTGTCTTAATAGCTTGTAATAAAGCAGGATTATTGAGATTAAAATTTCTCCACTTAAGACCAGATTTTATGGCTTGTGTTTCAAGAATTTTATTTTTTTTAGCTTTTTTGATTCCTGTAAATGCAATATTACGAATCCCACGAGAATACAGATATGACTTGAATTCAGATTCTAGAGGAGTCATTCCGGCAACAACATTTGATGAAATAACGGTGGGAAGCCCATTAGCCATTGATTCAAGAAATAATGAAGGAGGAAGAGATTGTTTTTGATTTTTATAAGTGAGTTCAATTGCTTCTTTCATAATACCTTTTGTAAAAAAAGCATGAATGACTATTGGTTGCGGAAGTTTTTTTATTTTTCGAACAATATCTAATACAGTATCTGGATTGTAAGGATCAATAATCAAAGGCATTTGATGTAAATTTATACCATATTGAGGTAGCAGTTTTTTTTCTTTCTCTATCATAACTAAATCTTCCTTATCTAAAGGATTCAGCAATGATACTATATTCTTAATAGGGCTTGTTAAGATAAAACTAAAATACTCTTCATCTGTTGGATAAGGAGTTAAAAACACATCGGTTTCTAATTTAATAATGTCGCCTCTTTCAAATTTTGTAACATCTTCTAAGCGACGACTTTGTTCTGACTCAGCAGATTTATCAATGATTCCATTGTTGTTTTTTATTATATTTTTAACAACATTTACACGGTCTTTGCCCAAATAACAATGTACATAAACTTTGCCTTTTTCATTTTTAATTATTTCTTTTAATTTATTTATTGCTTCTGCGTTGTCACTAACCCACGGCAATAAAGGAATGTTTATATATTTGATGCCAACCTTTGAAACTGCTCTTTCCTCATCGTTTATAAGCTTGGGTTCAAATGGAACAACGGCAGGATTTAATAACGAAATAACTAGAGTATAATCATTTTCTTTTAAATCATATAGAGTAGACTCTGAAGGGTAAGGTCCAAAAAAGAAATGAGCATTTTTAGTTCTTTCAGCAGAAACATTTTGTGGATTTATTCTCTCCATTAATTCAGGGTTAAACCATAACCAAAGTACAGAGACAGTGAGTGAAATTAAAATCGCAAAAAAGGAAAAAACGGAAGTCTTTGTTCTTATTTTATAGTATACAGTTAACAACCTTACTGAGATGAAAAAGGATAAAATAACATAAAGTATTATGGCAATTTTTATGAAAATATTTTCTTTTGAACTCGACCAATTATTTGTGGCAGAATAGTCTGTAATCCAATGTACAGGATAGATAAGAACAAATGTTCCTATCGTAAATCCTATGCAGAACCAGATTAAACAGAATAAAAAGACATTTTTTGCCGAAAAGTTAAAATACGATTTTCTCATTTTTTTCATAGCTTAATTTTTATTATTTAATTGTTCTGTTTTCAAATTGTTTTATTCTTCAAAATTTTTTTTCAATCCTCTTTCAAAGCTATTTTTTTAATGAGATTTAAAATAGCTATAAGTTTTTTGTATATACAATTCATCAAAGCAAATCTAACAAAAAAACCATCAAAATTACTCTTGATGGTTTTCAATATAATTTTTTATGATAAGTTTATCCTAATAAATCCAAAACCGCAGAAGGAAACAAACCTAAAATAATATTTAATAAAACGGCTACAATTGCAACAGCATAAAATACAAATTGTGTTTTCGCCGCTTCTTCATTTGGCTCCTTGTTGTACATCGCCAAAATCAATTTAAAATAATAACCCACACTAATAATGGAGTTTATTACAGCTGCAATTACAACCACTAAGTAACCTGCTTGAATGGTTTGATTGAACAAAACTAATTTGGCAAAAAACCCTGCAAAGATTGGAATTCCAGCCATAGAAAGTAAAGCTGCCGTAAGAACTGCCGCCATTAATGGATTATTTTTACTAAGTCCGTTAAAATTTGCAATATCTTCATTATCCCTGTTTTTGCAAACGTATAAAATCACGGTGAAAGCAGCAATTCCAGCCAATGAATAGGCAGTAGCATAATACAATAAATTTCCGGCAGAATTGCTGATACTCAACAAAGTCATCAACATAAAACCAGCGTGTGAAATCCCGGAGAAAGCCAACATACGTTTTACATTGTTTTGTTTTAAAGCCATTATGTTACCAACGGTCATCGAAGCTATCGTAATAATAACTACAATTGTTTTAAAAGTTCCTAAAAGGTCTTGATTTTCTAAAGATGGAATCAAATTCAATTCAGCAATTAATTTATAAAGCGTTGCAATGGCAACCACTTTTACTAAAGTACTCATTGTAGTGGTAGTCAAAGTTGGAGAACCTTCATAAACATCGGGTGCCCAAAAATGAAAAGGAACAGCAGCAACTTTAAACAACATTCCGATAGTCATCAAAATCATTCCAATGGGAAACCAGATTGGTAATTCAGCGGATAAAGAATTTTCGCTAATTTCTATAACATCAAAACTTCCCATTGCTCCATAAATCAAGCAAATTCCGAACAATATAATCCCTGAAGCAAAAGAACCCATCAAGAAATACTTCATTCCGGCTTCGTTACTTTTTACATTCAATCTATTGCTTGCGGCAAGTATATATAAGGAAATAGACAATACTTCGATTCCTAGGAAGAACATCGCCAAGTTTCCGAAAGAAACCATAGCTACCGCTCCGGCCAACATAAAGATTTTAATGGCAATAAAATCAGAGATTTTAGTTTTATGATCTTCGTAGAAATCATGAGCTAAAGCAACCAAAAAAATGGTTAGAACAATAAACAAAGCAGAAAAAGCAGATGAAAATTTGCTCACCACAATCATATTATTATAGTGACTCCCCGGAGCATTAAATTCCGAAAAGGTAATTCCAAGAACGGCCAATAATCCAATAATTGTTATAGGAACAATGGCTTTTCTAAAATTTAAAATTTCAAATAAAAGGCATAAAACACCTAATCCTGTTATAGCTATTAATGTATTCATTTTTTATTTGACTTGGTTAAATCTGTTTACTTGAGTTAAAATATTTTCGAGACTTGGTGTAATCAAGTCAATAATTGGTTTTGGATACATTCCAAAGAAAAACAAAACGGCAATGATAATCACCAAACATAAGCCTTCGTTGAAAGTCACGTCTGCAAATAATCTCACATTGGTCTCGCCCAGCATTACGTGTTGAAACATTTTCAACATATAATAAGCACCCAATATTATGGTCGTTCCTCCAAGAAGTGAAAACCAAATGTTCACTTGCGAAAGGCTATACAAAACCGTAAATTCTCCCACAAAGTTAAATGTCGATGGCAAGGCAACTGATGCTAAAACCAAGATCATAAACATCGAGGTAAATTTTGGTGATTGTGCACGGATACCGCCCATTTCTGAAATCTTTCGTGTTTCGTATCTTCTGAAAATGATTTCGGCAACCAAGAACAATCCAGTCACAACAAATCCATGAGCTATCATTTGTAAAACAGCACCACGAAATCCGTCAAGCGTTAAAGTGTATGAACCGGCAGCTATTAATCCAACGTGTGCCAAAGAAGAATAAGCCAATAATTTTTTCAAATCTTTTTGGCGTAAAGCCACGATAGAACCATAAATTACACCAGCAATTCCAAGTATAATAAACACGTCCATATATTCTTTTGCAGCTAATGGGGCAATAGGCAATTGCCAACGAATAACGCTGTACAATCCCATTTTTAACATAATCCCAGAAAGCAGCATTGTCCCAACCGTAGGTGCTTTTTGGTATACTTCTGCCTGCCAAGTATGGAATGGAATCAATGGGATTTTGATGGCATACGCCAAGAAGAAAGCCAAAAATATCCAAAATTGCTCCGTTGAAGATAATTTAAGTTGAGTCAAATCGTTGATTAAAAAACTTCCTGCTTTTTGGTATAAATAAATAAAAGCAACCAGCATAAACAATGAACCGGCTAATGTGTAAATAAAGAATTTCACCACTGCTTTTTTGCGTTCTTCGGCATCGCCATTACCCCAAATTAAAGCAATAAAGTAAATAGGAATCAAAGACAACTCCCAAAAAATATAATATAAAAGACCATCAGATGCTAGGAAAGTTCCCGCCATAGCAAAGGTCATAAACAAGATTAATGCGTAAAAAGCTTTCGAATTTTTATAGGTATTTCCAAAAGAAGAATAAATGATAATTGGCGTCAAAGCTGTTGTCAACAAAAGCATTGCTAACGAAAGTCCATCTGCCTGTAAAGCAAAAGAAATATTTGGTTTTGAAATCCAAAGTTTTGTGTAGTTTATTTCTTGTCCTAAATTGTATTGACTTAGCAAACAAATCGTACCTGCAAAAGCGGTCAAGCCAAAAAGCAAAGCCACTTTTGGAGCCCATTTATCACCCGAAAAATAAGTTGCAAATGCGCCAACAAGAAGAATAATTAATAGTGTAGTTACATTCATTATGTAAAAATTATTATAAAAATAAATAAGTTATTATGGCAATAACGCCTAAAACAAAAGCGAAAAGATAAAGTCCAACACTTCCGTTGTGAATTTTTTTTCCTTGTAGAGCGATTTCGTTTGTTACTTTTCCTAATCCAAAAATTAGCGCCGATAAAGTTGTTTCTACAGAATCTCTAAAGAAACTTGAAAGCACATTTACCGGTTTTACGAAAATTGCATCATAGGCTTCGTCAACATAATATTTGTTGTATAAAACTTTGGTTACACCAGTGATTTCAGCATCTTCACTTGGAATAGTATTGTCTTTTAGATATTTTTTATAAGCAATTCCGATTCCAATAATGGCACCAATCGTGGCAATTGCCATCAACATATATTCGGTATTTCCAAATTGATGTTCTTCGTGAACCACTTTCGAAAATAATGGAGCTAAATATTTATTCAACCAACTGTTTCCCGGTAAACTTATTATTCCACCAAAGAAAGACAAGATTGCCAAAATGATTAATGGCAAAGTAATCAAACTTGGGCTTTCGTGTAAATGATTTTTTTGTTCTTCGGTTCCTCTAAACGAGTTGAAAAAAGTTAAATAAATCAATCTAAACATATAGAAAGCAGTCATTATCGAAGCAATAGAACCAATTACCCATAAAGCTATGTTTGCATGAAAAGCAGTCATTAAGATTTCGTCTTTAGACCAAAATCCTGCCAACGGAAATATTCCTGAAATTGCCAATGCCGCAATCAGCATTGTTATAAAAGTGATAGGCATCGCTTTTTTCAAGCCACCCATTTTTCGCATATCTTGTTCTCCGTGCAAACCGTGAATCACCGAGCCAGAACCTAAGAACAAGCAAGCTTTGAAGAATGCGTGTGTGATTACGTGGAAAACGGCAACTTCATAGGCGCCCAATCCTAATGCTAAGAACATTAATCCCAATTGTGAAACCGTAGAATAAGCCAATACTTTTTTGATGTCATTTTGAACCAAGGCAATCGTTGCGGCAACTAAAGCAGTAACTGCTCCGACAATCGCAATAATATTTTGAACACTTGGAGCCATGTCAAACAAAAAGTTCAATCTCGTAATCATAAAAATTCCTGCAGTAACCATTGTTGCAGCATGAATCAATGCCGAAACCGGCGTTGGTCCAGCCATCGCATCAGGCAACCACGTATATAATGGAATTTGTGCTGATTTTCCTGCTGCTCCAATAAATAAAGCTAATGCGGCCAGTGCAATCCAAAAATCATTGATGTCCTTTGCGGTTGTAATTATGTTTTTAAGAGAAGTAAAATCTAAAGTGTTGAATAATGAACCCACAATAAATATTCCGATTAAAAAACCTAAATCTCCAATTCTGTTCATAATGAAAGCCTTTTTGGCGGCATCATTAAAGTCTTGGTTTTTATACCAAAACCCGATTAGCAAGTAGGAGCAAAGACCCACGCCTTCCCAACCGATAAACATCATTAACAAGTTACTTCCTATTACCAAGGTAATCATAAAGAAAATGAACAGGTTTAAGTAAGCGAAAAACGAATGCATTTTCTCGTCATCGTGCATATAGCTGATGGAATACAAATGAATCAAAGATCCAATTCCGGTTACAAACAACAACCAAATCAATGATAAATGATCTATAAGAAATCCAAAACTTACGTTGAATCTTTGAATCGAAATCCAATCAAATAAGTTGATCACAACAGGCTCTTGATTTGCGTTTCCAAATAAATATAATGTCATTGCAAAAGAAACAAAAACAGAAAGTGTCCCTACAATTCCCACGATGCTTTTGCCTGCTTTTTTACCCAGAAAAACATTAAATAAAAATCCTAAAAAAGGAGCTAATAGTAAAACTAAAACTAAACTTGTATCCATTGAAGATTATCCTTTTAAGTTTTTTAAATTCCCAACATCAATTGTACCTAAATTTCTGAATATTGAAACTAAAATTGCCAATCCAACGGCAACTTCGGCAGCAGCAACAGCCATAGAGAAAAATACAAAAATTTGTCCTTGTGCATCTTGATGATAAGTCGAAAACGCCACAAACAGAAGGTTAACGGCATTTAGCATTATTTCGATTGACATAAATACGATGATTGCATTTCGTCTGTACAACACTCCAAAAACACCAATACAAAAAAGTATTACGCTAAGGAAGATGTAATTTTCGATACCAATTTGATTCAAAATATTATTCATATTATTTCTCTAATTTTTCTTTTTTAGACAATAAAACCGCACCAATCATAGCTACTAAAAGCAATACCGAAGCAAATTCGAAAGGAACCATATATTCGTTTAAAAGCACTTTGCCCAATACTTTTATTGATTGATAATCTTGACCAGTCACTTCATATGAGCCATCGGCAATTGGTTTCGAATTGATAAAAATTGCTATTAAAACCAGACACATCAAACAGAACAAAATAATTGCCCCTAATCGTGTAACCCTAGGTTTATAAACTTCATTTTCTTTGTTCAAATTCATCAACATCACGGTGAATAAAAATAAAATCATTATAGCACCAGCATAGACAATTACGTGAACAATTGCTAAAAATTGGGCATTTAATAACAAATAATGACCTGCTATCGAGAAGAAACAAATAACCAAATAGATGGCACTGTGTATCGGATTTCTGCTATAAATCGTTAAAAATGCAGTAGCTAATGTAACAATTGATAAAATACAAAATAAAATCTGTATTGGCGTCGCATTGGCTAAATCAGGGATATGTATCATTAGTTAGCGTTTTTAAGTTGAGCATTTTTCATTGCGATATCCAATGGCATTACCAATTTGTCTTTTCCAAAAATGAAATCCTCCCTATTATAACTTGCGGGAACTAATTCCTTGGAAATGGTCAAATAAATGGCGTCTTTCGGACAAGCTTCTTCACATAATCCACAAAAGATGCAACGTAACATATTGATTTCATATATGGAAGCATATTTTTCTTCGCGGTATAAATGTTTTTCATCTGCAGTGCGTTCCGCAGCTTTCATTGTGATAGCTTCGGCAGGACAGGATAAAGCACACAATCCACAAGCGGTGCAATTTTCACGACCTAGTTCATCTCGTTTTAGCATATGTTGACCGCGATATACAGGGCTCATTTCACGCACTTGCTCAGGATATTGAATCGTGGCTTTTTTTCTAAAAAAGTGTTTAATAGTAATCCATAAGCCTTTAAATATGGCTATAAGATACATTCGTTCGAAAAAAGTCATCTCCTTATTAGAGACTATCTTTTTTCTTCCGGAAAGTGATATTTCTTGTATTGACATTTTTTAATTTTTTTTGAAGCTTAATCCTGCTATCCGTTTCAATCCAAGCAAAAAAGCTTGGGATTTCCTCTTCTATCAGGGCTAGGGCATTTGAGTTCTAATTAAAATCCTAAATAAGCCATTATTTCTACTCTCAAAAGAACAATCCCAGTGATTATGATATTAAAAATCGAAAGCGGGATCAAAATTCTCCAACCCAAATGCATCAATTGATCGTATCTAAATCTTGGAATAGTCCAGCGAACCCACATATAAAAGAATATAAAGCCACATAGTTTTATGAATAAGGCTAAAACCCCTATCACATTGGCAATGTTCACTCCCCAATTTTCAACAGCCCAACTCATTCCGGGATAATTATATCCTCCGAAGAATAAAACCGCCAAAATAGTAGATGAAATAAACATATTGGCGTATTCGGCAAATAAATAAAAACCCATTTTCATTGACGAATATTCAGTGTGATAACCTCCAATTAATTCGGTTTCACATTCCGGTAAGTCGAATGGAGTTCTGTTAGTTTCTGCAAATGCACAAATCAAGAATATGATAAACGATAATGGTTGGTAAAAAACATTCCAGTGCATTCCCGATTGTTGAATCGAGATTTCTTTTAAACTCAATGTTCCTGTCATCATTAACAAAGCCACTACAGATAATCCCATTGCAACTTCATAAGAAACCATTTGGGAAGCAGCTCGAACCGCTCCAATCAATGAAAATTTATTATTAGAAGCCCAGCCTCCAATCATAATTCCGTATACTCCAACTGAAACAACTCCAAAAACATATAGAACCGCTACATCAATATCAGTAGCTTGAAGTAAAATGTCTCTTCCAAATAGGTGAAATCTATCGCCCCACGGAATTACGGCACTGGTCATCAAAGCGGTTCCCATTGCAATTCCGGGTCCAACCAAGAATAAAAATTTATTGGGAGTATTTGGAGAAAACTCTTCTTTGGCAAACAATTTTAAACCATCGGCAAGAGGTTGAAATAATCCTCCCCAGCCTGCACGATTTGGACCAACTCTATCCTGAAGATAAGCGGCTACTTTTCTTTCAGCCCAAGTAGAATACATTGCCATTATCATTGTAAAGGCAAACACCACAAGGATTACAACACTTTTTTCTATAATAAACGTACTATCCATTTTTAGTAGAATTTAATGGTTCGCCATCTATTTTTTCGTTGTAATCAATCTCGGCCATACTAATTTTTTTACGGTCTACTTTTCTTCCTAAAAGAATTGTTTCCTCGGTTTCAATAACCACTTTTTCTAATTTACCAAAGTGTTTGTTTTGGTTGATAACTGAATCTTTTTCAAATGCTCTTGGTCCTTCGATAACCCAATCGTTTACATCTTTATGGTCAAAACGACAACTGTTGCAAATAAATTCATCTACTTCATGGAACTCGTCTTTTCTTCCGGTAACTCTTTGAATTTCGTCTCCAAACATCCAAACGGTTGTTTTTCCGCAACATCCTGGAGTTGTACATTCTCTGTGTGCGTCAAAAGGTTTGTTGAACCAAACTCTAGATTTGAATCTAAAAGTTTTGTCGGTCAAAGCACCAACTGGACAAACATCAATCATATTGCCTGAAAACTCGTTGTCAATAGCTTGTGAAACACAAGTAGAAATATTCGAATGATCTCCTCTGTCCATCACTCCGTGTACTCGATTATCTGTAATTTGATCGGCAACCATAACACAACGGTAACAAAGAATGCAACGATTCATGTGCAATTGAATATTCGGACCAATATCTTCCGGTTCGAAAGTTCTTTTTTCTTCTATATAACGACTTTCAGATTTTCCGTGTTCGAAACTTAAATTCTGCAAATCGCATTCTCCTGCTTGGTCACAAACTGGACAATCCAACGGGTGATTAATCAACAAGAATTCCGTTACTGATTTTCTTGCTTCTTGTACTCTTGCTGATGATTTGCTGTTCACTTCCATTCCGTCCATACAGCCGGTTACGCAAGAGGCCATTAATTTTGGCATGGGTCTTGGATCGGCTTCACTTCCTTTCGCCACTTCAACCAAACAACAGCGGCATTTTCCGCCGCTTCCTTTTAGTTTAGAATAATAGCACATGGCTGGCGGGACTACTTCTCCACCAATCATTCTGGCTGCTTGCAGGATGGTTGTTCCTGGTTCTACCTCAATCGCTTGACCGTCTATGGTTACTTTCATTTCTTATTAAATGTTTTGAAATTCTTCAATATTAAATTGATATTTCTTTTCTAATATATATTCTAAATGTATTTTTAATTTAAAAATATGATTTTCTGATCTATGAAAATTTTCAATCACAAAACTAATTACATCCTTAAATCTTTCGTCATTTTCTGGCTTCAATGATTTTGATTGTTTCATAAATTCAACAAAATTCACAAATCCAAAATCTTCAACTGAACTATTTTTAATCTTTAAATATTCATTAATCCAATGTTCAAATTGTCTTGGTCCAATTAATATTATAAATTGACAATTTTCATTATGTTTGAATATTTGTGTGTTTTCATTTTCGCAAATTTTTGTAAAATCTTTCGGAATTTTCTTGTCTTTATCTACATCGACAATACCAACACTAAAGCTTCCTTTGCTTCTAATTGCAACACCATCAATTACTGCATCATCTCCACTTTCTTTTCGGATTATATTTTTGTCATTTAATAATCTTCCGAAAAAATATTTATCCGCCCAACATTCTACACCAACTAACTTCATAGGTTTAAATTAATTGGTTTCCCATAAGCTTTGAAAATTAAAGAAGACATTCATTCCATATTCATACACATCTTCATTCTTGTCTTTTCCCAAAAGTTTTACTTGCGTTTCTCCATTAACATTATTTACTAAATAAATATTGGTGCTTTCCTTGCTTTCGTCGTCTCTCAAAAATTCTTTAATTATATAATCACTATGAGTAACTATAAAAAATTGATTATTGTTTTCATCATTCTTCACATCATTTGTAAATTCCAAAATATAGGGTTCAAAACAATGTGCTTCAGGCTCTTCAAACAATAAAATGGAGCTTTTGTTACTCATAATTGCTGCTTTGAAAAAAATCAATCTTTGCAGAGTTTCGGCTATCATATTGTAAGGCAATGTAAAAACTGTCCCGTCTTGATATTCTCTAAATATTTTTAACTGACTTGTCCCTTTTTCGATTAATAATTTTAGACCATTTTCTTTGAATAAATCATTTACTCGTTTTCTCAATTCGGGAAAAGAAGATACTACTTCTGGTAAATTCATACCAAATGGATAAATTAAACTTGAACTATGATTGTTTTCTGTTATTACTTTTTTTCTTTCTCCTAAATCCTTAAAAATATATTTCTTTATAGAATGTTCGTTTTTTAAAATTTCATCAAAATTTATAGTGTTTTTTTTACTTTGTTCAGATTGAATATACTTAACACTTTTTGAATCATTTGTTTTTATATTTTTATATTTTAAATAAATACAATCTGGAAAAAGAATTATTTCTAAATCATAATTATTGTCTACTAAAACATTAGAAGATTTAGAATAATTACCCTCAAAAAATAATTCATTAGGTTCGTTGAAACGGACAAATTTTTTAATGTCTGGATTTCTATAATCCAAACTTCCAACTAAACCAATCGCCTCCAAAATATTACTTTTTCCTGCATTTGGCATTCCAACAAAGACATTAATCTTCTTACATCCATCAATTTTTAAATGTTTGATGGATTTAAAATTAGAAATCTCTATGTTATTTATTTTTTTCAATTGAAAAATTTGTTTTTACATTTTTAATAGCCTAATTCAGGCGTTAATTTTGTTCCCTTTAGATTTGTTGTTTTTATGTTCAAATTGTAATTGTCAACTTCATTTGTATTTGCAAACGTCTTTTTATCCTTGTTATAATCCATTTTATAATGTATTTCAAAAGATATACGAACTTCTTCAATTTTTACTTTATTCCTTTTTTCTGCTGGAAGTTTATAAAAACGTATTCCTTCACCAATTTGTTCGTGTGTATCTGTTGTTGAAGAAGTAAAAGAACTTTCATAAGGATATATACTTTTAAAAAGTTTAATATAGTTATTGTAACACAAAATCATTTCATTATATCGATCTTTAGAATATTCCTGATTAATACTGATTTGGTATAGCTTATCATCTACGAGTGCTAAATAAATTGTGTTATCATTACCATTGAAGCATTTATCCTGTATATGATTCAATCTAATCTGAGATCTATAAATACTGTCGTTTTTTAATTTAGGGTTTTTGTCCCAGGAACAGCAATTGAAAAATTCACCTTCTTCTATTTTTACAGAGTTGTCTGCATTTATCAATTTAGTGAGTTCAAATTTATTAAGTCCTAAATCAAAGGGAAAAATAGTTGAATAAGAACATTGTGAAAATGATTGAAATGAAATTGTCAGTAAAACTATTAAATATATCCTTTTCATCGTAGTAAATTCTTATCTTTATACTGTTACTTTAGAAACTAAATGTTTTACACTTTCAAAAGGTTCGGCAACAAAATGGTCTCTATTTTTTATTTTTTCCGGGAAACGGATGTGATATTCAAATTCTTCTCTAAAGTGACGGATCGCCGATGCCACTGGCCAGGCCGCAGCATCACCTAATGGACAAATCGTGTTCCCTTCGATTTTGCTTTGAATACTTAAAAGCAAATCGATATCTTCTTCACGACCCAATCCGTTTTCAATTCGGTTTAACACTTTTTCCATCCAGCCTGTTCCTTCACGGCAAGGGGAACATTGTCCGCAACTTTCGTGGTGGTAAAAACGGGAGAAATTCCAAGTATTTCGAACGATGCAGGCGGTGTCATTGTAGACAATAAACCCTCCTGAACCCAACATCGAACCAGTTGCAAAACCACCGTCGCTCAAACTTTCGTAAGTCATTAAACGGTCGTCTCCATTGGCTGTTTTGTATATTAAATGAGCCGGTAAAACGGGAACTGATGATCCTCCGGGAATAAAGGCTTTCAAAGGTCGGTCTGAACTCATTCCGCCAAGATATTCATCTGAATTCATAAATTCATAAACGCTTAATCCCATTTCAATTTCATAAACGCCAGGATTTTTGATATGTCCCGAAGCCGAAATTAATTTGGTTCCTGTAGATCTTCCTAATCCAATTTTAGCATAATCGGCACCTGAATTGTTCACAATCCAAGGCACAGCAGCAATTGTTTCGACATTATTCACCACCGTTGGATTTGCCCAAAGCCCCGAAACTGCTGGAAATGGTGGCTTGATACGAGGATTTCCCCTTTTGCCTTCCAAAGATTCTATTAATGCAGTTTCTTCACCACAGATGTAAGCTCCGGCACCAATTTGAACATAAAGTTCTAAATCGTATCCGGTTCCTAATATATTTTTTCCTAACCAACCAGCAGCTTTTGCTTCGGAAATGGCACGTTCTAAAATTTTGTAAACCCACATATATTCTCCACGGATATAAATATAAGAAAGGTTGGCACCCAAAGCAAAACTGGAAGTTATCATTCCTTCAATCAATAAATGAGGAATGTATTCCATCAAATACCTGTCTTTGAAAGTTCCTGGTTCTGATTCATCGGCATTACAAACTAAATGTCTTGGTTTTCCTGATTTTTTGTCAATAAAACTCCATTTCATTCCCGCCGGAAATCCCGCTCCACCACGACCTCTTAATCCTGAAGTTTTTACTTCTTCGACAATTTCGTCAGGCGTTAGTGTTTTTAAGGCTTTTTCCACAGAAGAATACCCACCGTTTTGGCGATACACTTCATAGGTTTTAATCCCTGGAATATTTACTTTGTCTAATAATATTTTTTGTGACATATTATTTATCGTGTAACGTAATTTTATTATCTCTACAATCAGCAATGATCTGATCTACTTTTTCTTTGGTAAGGTGTTCTTTGTAAAAATCGCCCAATTGCATCATTGGAGCATAACCACAAGCGCCTAAACATTCTACACCTCTTACTTCAAAAAGGCCATCTGCAGTAGTTTCGCCAACTTTAACGCCTAATTTTTCACAGGTATAATCCATTAAATCTTCAACGCCATTCAAACAACAAGGGGAAGTTCTGCAAAATTCGAACATATATTTGCCAATAGGCTTTTGGTTGAACATCGAATAAAAAGAAACCACCTCATAAACCTCGATTGGTTTAATTTGAAGTATTTCGGCGACTTTATTCATTAATTCAAAACTCAACCAGTTTTCGTGAGCATCCTGAACTTCGTGCAAAATTGGCAACAATGCTGATTTTTGTTTTCCTTCAGGATAATGGCTGATTAATTCATTGATGCGAGTCATCAATGTTTCAGTTATGTTTATTTCTTGTTTGTACTGTGTTCTTTCCATTTTTATTTTAAATCTGAAATCAAAAATCGTTAATCTACAATCTGAAATCTTTAAGCGTCTAATTCTCCGGCAATAACATTTAAACTTGACAAAATTACTATCGCATCCGAAAGCATTGCGCCTTTTATCATTTCTGGATACGCTTGGTAATAAATAAAACAAGGTCTGCGAAAGTGTAATCTGTAGGGAGTTCTGCTTCCGTCGGTTACCAAGTAAAATCCTAATTCTCCGTTTCCGCCTTCAACAGCGTGATATATTTCAGCAACGGGAACAGGAATTTCTCCCATTACAATTTTGAAATGGTAAATCAAAGATTCCATATCCTGATACACATCTTCTTTTGGAGGCAAATAATATTCAGGAACATCAGCGTGAAAGACATTTCCTTCCGGCATTTTTTCCAATGCTTGACGAATGATGCTCAAACTTTCCCAAACTTCTGCATTACGAACGCAAAAACGGTCATAAGTGTCGCCTGATTTTCCAACAGGAACTATAAAATCAAAATCTTCGTAAGAGGAGTAAGGATGCGCCACGCGAACGTCATAATCAATTCCGGCAGCACGTAAATTTGGACCTGTAAATCCATAAGCCATAGCTTTTTCAGCAGTAATTGGGCCCACGTTTACCGTTCTGTCAATAAAAATTCTGTTTCTTTCGAAAAGGTTTTCAAATTCTTTCCAAGCAATTGGAAAATCTTTCAAAAACACATCTAATTTGCGGAAAGCTTCCGGCGACCAATCTCTTTCGAAACCACCTATTCTTCCCATATTCGTTGTTAAACGGGCTCCACAAATTTCTTCGTAGATTTCATACACTTTCTCCCTAAATTGAAAAACGTACAAGAAACCGGTATAGGCTCCAGTGTCAACACCAAGAATTGAATTACATATTAAGTGGTCAGTAATTCTGGCCAATTCCATTATAATAACTCTTAAATATTGAACTCTTTTAGGAACTTCAATATCCAACAATTTTTCTAAAGTCATCCACCAACCCATATTGTTTATAGGCGATGAACAATAATTCATTCGGTCTGTAAGTGGCGTGATTTGGTAAAAAGGACGGTTTTCGGCAATTTTCTCAAAAGCTCTGTGGATATAACCAATTGTTGGTTCGGCTTCGAGAATTCGTTCCCCATCCATCAACAAGACATTTTGAAAAATACCGTGGGTTGCTGGATGTGTTGGTCCTAAATTTAGAATTGAAAGTTCGCTTCCGTCTTCGTTTAGGCTTTCTTTTATTATTTTAGCATATCGATGCTCTGGTGGTAATAATAGTTCTGACATTTATAATGTTGAATTTTATTATTTATTTATTTGAGCTGTTCTTCCAAAGAAACGGTCATCTTTATCCGTTCTTCCTCCATCTTCCATCGGGAATTCTTTTCGCATTGGGAAAGACACCATTTCGTCCATATTCAATATACGTTTCAACTGGGGATGACCAATGAAATTGATTCCGTAAAAATCATATGTTTCTCTTTCCATCCAATTGGAACAAAGAAAAACATTGGAAATTGAT
The DNA here is from genome assembly GCF_015277675.1 of Flavobacterium soyangense. Lineage (GTDB taxonomy): Bacteria > Bacteroidota > Bacteroidia > Flavobacteriales > Flavobacteriaceae > Flavobacterium > Flavobacterium soyangense. The sequence goes on along the minus strand of NZ_JADHEC010000001.1, from coordinate 116,798 downwards.
TTTATTTCTGGTGTTGAACCATTGAGGAATGCCTTAATTTTTATGCGTTTGTTTTCATACCAATTGTGCATATGGTATACAATGGCAAATTGTCTTTCGACTACGTTGTCCGGGTAATGAATACCGCATAAATCGGTTAGGAAATGAAAACTTAAATCTGGGTCATTTTTCAAAAAAAGAATAACAGCGGTAATTTTGTCGGCTGCCACTTCAAACGAAAATATATCTTTTTCCTGATTGAAATGGAAAGTGCTTTCGCCAAATGTTTCCACTAATTTATCTTGAATTTGTGTCGTTTCTAAACTCATTTCCTTATTTGATATTATAAGATGCCAATAATTCTTGATATTCTGGAGAACTTCTTCTTCTTACTGATTCGCTCTTTACTAATTCCTGCAATCTCATTACGCCGTCTACAATTTGTTCTGGTCTTGGCGGACAGCCTGGGACATATACGTCAACTGGTATTACTTTGTCAATTCCTTGTAAAACAGAATAGGTATCGAATACGCCACCTGATGAAGCACAAGCTCCAACGGCAATTACCCAACGGGGCTCTGCCATTTGTTCGTATACTTGACGTAAAATTGGCCCCATTTTTTTTGAAATGGTTCCCATAACCAGCAACATATCAGCTTGACGAGGTGAAAAACTCACACGCTCAGAGCCAAAACGGGCTAAATCGTAATGCGAAGCCATGGTTGCCATAAATTCAATTCCGCAACAAGAAGTTGCAAAAGGTAATGGCCAAAGTGAATTAGCGCGAGCCAATCCAACAACATCATTCAGTGTTGTAGCGAAGAAACCTTCACCAGATACACCTTCAGGAGGGGCAACCATTTTTATATTTGAATCACTCATTTTTTATTATTTTGAATTATAAATTTTGAATTATAAATTAATGCTTGAAACCATTTAAAATTCAACATTTAAAATATTTTTTTATTCCCATTCTAATGCTTTCTTTTTGATGATATAGAAAAATCCTATCAACAACAAAAGCATAAAAATTACCATTTTAACCATTCCTTCCATTCCCAATTCCTTAAAATTGATTGCCCAAGGGTAAAGGAAAATTACCTCGACATCAAACAATACAAAAAGTATGGCGACCAAAAAATATTTTACCGAAAAAGGAATACGTGCATTTCCTAAAGATTCAACACCGCATTCGAAGTTTGCATCTTTAACAGATGATGATCTTTTGGGGCCTAATTTCCCGGAAATTATGATTATGGCTGCAACAAATACAATAGCTAAGAGCATTTGCATTAGTATTGGAAAAAAATCTAATTGACTTGATTGCATAATGATTATTGTTTTATTCTAAAATACGGAACAAAGATAGGTTTCAGGGATTTAAAACACAAGCATAAAACAAAATTTAGTTAGACGGAAAACACAATTAACTTATAATTGTGTTTTGTTTAATTCACTTTTCTGAAATTCAGTTGTCATTAAACCAAAAAAAGCGTCCCGATTTATCGGGACGCTTTAAACATTCGTAGGCAAAAAATTATTTTTTTGCTTAGATAACTGCTACTTTCGCAGCAACTTTTCCTTTTCTTCCTTCTTCTTCTTCATAACTAACTCTGTCACCTTCACGAAGTTCTTCCGCGTTGATTCCTGAAGCATGAACAAAAATGTCTTTTCCTGTTTCTTCGTCTGTAATGAATCCGTAACCTTTAGATTCATTGAAAAATTTAACTGTACCTGTACGCATTGTAATAGTAATAATAATTTATAATGCAGCAAATGTAATACTTAATATAATACGAAAGCAAGTATTGTTTAATTTTTTAAAAAATAATTGAAATTCAACGTTTTACGGCATATTTTATCGACGAATTACACCAAGTCTAATTTTATATGCAATTCATTTAATTGCAATTCATCAATGATAGACGGTGCATCAATCATTACATCTCTTCCGGAATTATTTTTTGGAAAAGCTATAAAATCACGAATGGTTTCTTGTCCACCCAAAATTGACACCAATCTGTCTAATCCAAATGCTAAGCCTCCGTGTGGTGGTGCGCCATATTGGAAAGCATTCATTAGGAAACCAAATTGATCTTCAGCTTGTTCCGGTGTAAAGCCCAGATATTTAAACATCAATTGTTGAGTTGTTTTATCGTGAATACGAATAGAACCTCCGCCAATTTCATTTCCATTCAAAACCATATCATAAGCATTAGCACGAACCGCTTTTGGATTAGTTTCCAATAAGTGCATATCTTCTGGTTTTGGCGAAGTAAACGGATGGTGCATTGCGTGATAACGACCAGTTTCTTCTTCAAATTCCAATAATGGAAAATCAACAACCCAAAGCGGTGCAAATTCTGCAGGGTTTCTCAATCCCAAACGATTGGCTAATTCCATTCTTAAGGCAGAAAGTTGCGTTCTTGTTTTATCGGCTGGTCCGGAAAGCACAAAAATCATATCGCCCGGTTTTGCTCCTGTTGTTTTTGCCCAATTTGCTATGTCTTCCTGGTCGTAGAATTTATCTACAGATGATTTGAAGGTTCCGTCTTCGTTGCATTTTGCATAAACCATTCCGCTTGCGCCAATTTGAGGGCGTTTGATCCATTCGATTAAAGCATCAATTTCCTTACGTGAATATTCTCCAGCTCCGGGAACAGCAATTCCCACAACCAATTCGGCAGTGTTAAAAACCGAAAACTCTTTGTTTTGTGTAAATTCGTTTAATTCACCAAATTCCATTCCGAAACGGATGTCCGGTTTGTCATTACCATACGTTTTCATTGCGTAATCGTAGGTAATTCTTGGGAATTTTTCTACTTCGATTCCTTTTATTTCTTTCAATAAATGACGTGTCAATCCTTCGAAAATATTCAAAATATCTTCTTGTTCGACAAATGCCATTTCGCAATCGATTTGTGTAAATTCCGGTTGACGATCTGCGCGTAAATCCTCGTCACGGAAACATTTCACGATTTGGAAATATTTGTCCATTCCGCCCACCATCAACAATTGTTTGAAAGTTTGCGGCGATTGCGGCAATGCGTAAAATTGACCTTCGTTCATTCTCGAAGGAACCACAAAATCCCTTGCTCCTTCAGGAGTTGACTTGATTAAATAAGGAGTTTCAATTTCGCAAAAATCCAAGTCCGAAAGGTATTTTCGAACTTCCATTGCCACTTTATGACGAAAAAGCAGGTTATTTTTTACTGGATTTCTACGAATGTCCAGGTAACGGTATTTCATTCGAATGTCTTCACCACCATCGGTTTCATCTTCAATCGTGAAAGGTGGAGTCAATGCAGCATTCAATATTTTTAATTCTGTAACCAGGATTTCGATATCGCCGGTTGCCATCGTTGCATTTTTGGCTTCACGTTCGATAACGGTTCCTTTGGCTTGAATCACGAATTCACGACCCAAGGTTTTGGCTAGTTCAAAAACTTCTTTTTGAGAACGACTTTCGTCGAAAATTAATTGGGTAACTCCATAACGGTCACGCAAATCGACCCAATTCATAAATCCTTTATCTCTAGATTTTTGAACCCAACCTGCAAGCGTAACTTCGGTGTTGATATGTGATACGTTGAGTTCGCCACAATTATGACTTCTATACATTTTGTTTATTTTTATTTTTAATATGCTTTTTTACTAATGCAAAATACCTGAAGCCCACTGGGCTTCCTCCTTTTAATTTCAAATGCCACAATTATGACTTCTGTACATTATCTTAATTTTAGATTGCAAATTTAGGACTAATTATGAATATATGGATTATGAAATCCGAAAGATTAAAAAAATGAGCGGAAAGGATTTTTGTTTGAGAATTTTCGAATGTTCACCGTATAAAAATGAGCTAAAATTGTCTGCAAAATATTTTTTTTATAAAAAATATTTTTTTAGCTTTACACTATACAAAGACGTTAATGTTGACAGAAATTTGAGAAATGATTTAGAAAATAAACAACTCTTTCTGTGTATTAAATCAATACTATAGCGTCTATAAAAAAATCGGCTGTCGCAAATTTTTGCGTCAGCCGATTTTGATTTTAGAAAAGCTATTTTTGGTTATAGTCAAAAATTCCATCCCATATTTCATCTATTCGAATGAGTGCTTTGTCTAAAGGAATGACTTCCCATTTTCCATTGGTTTCGATGCCAAGACCAATGCTTTGTAATTTCAATAAGGCATCTTTCACGTCAAAATCAAGGTTTGTTTTTAGCTTTTTTTGGAACCAAGCTTCAATTTGATTGTCGAGTTCTTCGGCTGTTAATGGGTTTTTGCTTCGATTTAAAAAAGAGTAAGCCAAAAGCGTTTCTTTAAGCACCTCTTCTTCCGATGAGTTTAATAAAGAATAAAATGCGCCGCTATTATTCCCTAAATTTTTAAAATAAAGGCTATCCGAAAGCATTTTCGAATATTTTATCTTCTTGTTTACAAAGTTATTGTATTGGCGAAATAAGTAAGCCGCCAATATTCCTAACGCAATTAAACCTTGGGTCAATGATGTTTTACTATCTAATAAATCAATTGTCTCACCCGATTTGTATGCAGCATCCATTTTTAGTAGTGCCGGAATAACTTTGGTACTCAATAACGAAAAGACTCCTACAATAGCAGGAATCCAAAATAATAGTTTATCCGTTGTGAACATCCTAGGAGTCGCATTTGGGAATACGGTTTCGAGATCGTTTTTCGGTACTCGTTTAAATACTTTTAAGACAATACAATTAGGATCAATAAGAAGCTTTTCTAAATCAATTTTTTTGTTTTTAAAATAATTGGAATCCTTATAATTAAGGTAAACCATTACACGGTCATAGTATTGGACCTCTATTTCTTTCTTCCAAAAAAAATAATTACTTACTTTTTCTTTTGTCGTATGATTGCCTTGAACATACAATTCATACTCTTTAAAAAACTTAAAATCTATGTCAAGATTTAAACCTATTAAATCAGAATTTTTTAAGGCTTTGTCTAAAGTTTCTTTATCAACACGACTATAATTGGCGTGATTAAGAACGTTACGAAGCGTTTCTTTAAAACTCAGAAAATCACTTTTGCCATTAAATTCTTCTCGTTCGTTTGGACTTAAATCAGGATTAAATGCAGCGTAATTTTGTTTTAAATTACGGATAAGATTAAAGGCTTCGTAGTGAAAATAATGTTCTATTATATCGAATAACTTTTTGAAATCTTCGACCTTTTTTAGGTCATCAGCAAAGGCTGTTAGTTGTTGTTCGAGTATGAATTCCTTGTCAAATGGAATATAATGTTCTCGTTTCATTTTAAATTTGGTACATTAATCTATAATAGAATGTTTTTTATACGTCTGGCAAAGATAAGACACAAACCCATTAAAATTAAATATTGTCGGTTTCTTTAAGTGATAAGGATTGTGTTTTGTGGTTTTTTTAGCAGGAAAACACAATATATGGTTTGCTTCAAAAAAGATAACACCATTAGGATTAATTAATTTTTTCTAAAGAAAATGCCAAACGAAAGGATTCGTTTAGTAGCTGGTGCTATCTTTGTGGGCTTTACACTATTTTTATAAAACAATTGATTTATGAAACAACAAGGAACATACACTGGCGCCGAAGGTAAACTAGCAGGCTATGATATTCAATACATCGAAAACCAAAAGCGACCACTCATTGTATTTTGTCATGGATTCAATGGATTCAAGGATTGGGGCGCATTCAACTTGATGGAAAATTATTTTGTGCAAAATGGGTTTCAATTTCTAAAATTCAATTTTTCTCACAACGGAACGGCTCCAGAATATCCTTTGGATTTTGTCGATTTGGAAGCCTTTGGCAACAATAATTTTGAAAAAGAGCTCGAAGATATAGAGGCTTTGTTATTCCATCTTAAAAAAGAAAGTTTTGCAGAATGCATAGATTTTGAGAAACTATTTTTCATCGGGCATTCTAAAGGAGGGGCAACGGCTTTGGCCTATACTTTGTCGCATCCGGAAATTAGTGCTTGTGCCACCTTAGCAGCAGTGTTGAACCCAGTAGCACGCTATGGAAAGTTGAAAGATACACTATGGAAAGAAAATGGAGTGAAATTTGTCCTCAACGGAAGAACAAAACAAAAAATGCCGCTGTATTATCAATTAGTTGAAAACACACAGAAAATAAAGGAGAAACTGGATCTCCGAAATTTACTGAAAGGGGATAAACGAAAATTTTTATTGATCCATGGTGGAAATGACGAAGCAGTTCCTGTAACAGAGATTAATTTGGTAAAAAACCTACCCAATTGTAAAGTGTCAATTATTGAAGAGGCCAATCATGTTTTTGGTGCCTCACATCCTTATACAAGTACTGATTTACCCAATGATTTGCAATTAGCCCTGAGCCAAATCGCAAAATTCTTTGAATCATTATAATGGCATAACACACCCGACTTTTGAGAGAGCTTTATTTTTATGGAATTCTTTCTACAGATGGGTACAGTTTACATCGTTAGTTTGCTGTCGTTCGTGTGCAAAATTCGCAATTTGCAAAGCAACTCTTTTTCTGGTAATCGCGTTACAAACGCTATGATTTATTTTCTAATTTAAATAGGTACTCGTCGCAGACAAGCACCAAAGCGACTTTTCTTTTCATAAAAATACCCCCAAATAGTGTCTAACTTTTTGGGGGCAGTCTATAACGGAAGCCTTTTTACATCAATAGTGAGTCAATAATTACAGTGTAGCCGCTCCTCCATCAAGCAACAATTCGCCACCAATCATAAACTTAGAATCATCGGAAGCTAGATAAAGAAATCCTGCGGCCATTTCTTCTGGAGTTCCCAACCGTTTTGCTGGAATTCCAGACGCAAAATAAGCTTTCGCACCGTTGGCTTCTTCTTCGGAAGCTCCATTTCTTGAGAATATTGGTGTGTCAATAGGACCAGGAGAAAGTACATTTACACGGATATTTCTATCCAACAATTCAGCTGAAAAAGTTCTTGCCAACGAACGAACCGCCGCTTTTGAAGCAGAATAAGCTGCTGTTGTCACAAATCCTTTGTGAACCACCGTAGATGCAGTGATAACAATCGAAGCACCATCATTAAGGTGTGGTAATGCTTTTTGAATGGTGAAGAAAACCCCTTTGAAGTTAATATCACTAGTTTGGTCAAACATTTCTTCTGTATAATCAGCTAAAGGTGCTGCGATAAATACACCTGCATTCACGACTAAAACGTCAATTTTCCCAAAAGTTTCTTTAATCGTTCCGAAAGTAGCATCGATGTTGTTCAAATCCGACACATCACTTACCAAACCAATAGAAGCATTCCCAATTTCTAAAACTGCTTCGTCAATTGTTTTTTTATTTCGGCCTGTAATCGCCACTTTAGCACCTTGTTCTGCAAATAATTTTGCCGTTGCTAATCCTATTCCACTATTACCCCCAGTAATTACCGCTACTTTGTTTTTTAATTTTTGCATAATAATTCTATTGTTTTAAGTATTTAAATATTTATATATTTCGATGTATTTAATTAAAAAAAGCTAAACCACTAAACTGTTGATATAATCCACATAAGCAGTACATACTTCTTTGTTTACAACAAATTTTAGATTACGTCCCTCTTTGCCAGCAATCAATAAATCTGCATCTACAAGTTGTTTTATATGATGCGACATGGTCGATTGAGCCAAATTAAACTCAGCCGAAATATCACAGCATTTGGAAAAATTTTGGTTTTCACTAATGATTTTCAAAATCTTTAAACGATATGGATCACCCAAAGCTTTAGAAATTTTTTCGACCTGTTTTATATTTAAACTTGCAATCATTGGGCAAAGGTAAAAAACGGATTTTAATATATCGAAATATTTCGATATATTTTTAAATTTGCCCAAAAAGATACTTCAGCTACTAATTTTAGTTTGAATTATTTTCCTTAAAAAATCTCTATGAAAATTTTATAGACTTACATCAAAACTCATAAAACACTTTTTTTCATTGCTTTATTTTTGGCCGCTATAAACCAATTTTTTCCTTTATTTGACTCCATAATTATAGATAGGCTACTTAGTCTATGTGGTGTTGAAGTAGGTGATTTTAATCACAATCAGCTCATTTTCACCAAAACAGTTATTGGTTGGTTGGCATTATCTTTGGGTGCTGCAATGGTTTCCAGAATTACCAAAAATTTCCAGAATTGTTCTTTGAAGGCATTGCTTAGCGTTAAATGATTTTCTAATGCTTGCATATCGCTTGCTAGGAGTGAAGCACTAAATTCTTGTGCTCTTTGCAACATTCTGATATATGCCGCCGGATTATCATTTCTTGTTAGTCTTCTTAATGCTCCTAAATAGTCATCGCGATACACTGTTAGAATTATGATTCGAGTTTGGTTTGCTATTACTAATTCGGCATTCATCATTACTCTTGCAATTCTGCCATTTCCATCCAAGAATGGATGTATTTCGCTTATCATAAATATAATATATGCTGCCTTAGCGAATGGTTATTGCAGTGCTTGGTAGTAATCAAATCCTTTTATTAATGTTTCTCTTACTAAGGTGTGGTCGACAAAGTGTGTTTCGCTAGCCCGGTTGTTTTTGTCTTTGAATTGACCTGGTTTTTTTGAGGTTCTAGCTCCCAATAGTATTTGATGCCTGTATTGTAATATGTTCAGTAATTCATCGTAATTTGAAGGGGTTGTACTCATTTCCGTTTGATTACTAACTAATATGTAGGCTCCTAAAATGTCGTGAGAATCTTCGTCCTAATTGGGAATTGGTGTTCGGTTTGAATGATGCTTTTAGCTTCTTTTATTTCAAAAATAGTTCCTTCGATGTAGTTTGAAAAATAGGCTTCAAAGAAGGCAAAATTTCGAAAGGCATTGGTTTCTTTGTTAATATCCGGACTTTCTTCTCTTTTAAAACATAGTCTTTTGCCATTTTTATAATGAGGGATCGAACTTTCAGTGTAATTAAAAAATGAAGTTGCACCTATTTTTAAGGCATTCAATCTAATATATCTAAATTGTTCTGTAAGAGCTTTTTGATCGTAAAGGAAAATTCTGAACCAATTCCAAATTCACTTTCTACATATATCTTTTCTTTGTGGGCTTCGATAATATGTTTTACAATTGCGAGACCAAGACCAGAGCCACCTTCGGAACGTGAACCACTTTTATCCACTCGATAAAAACGTTCAAAAAGTCTTGGAATATTTTGTTTTTCAATTCCTTCGCCGTTATCACTTATTCGAACCAATATTTTTTTCTTGGTTAAGTTAATCACTCTGACTTCAGTTAAGCCACCTTCTTTACCATATTTTATGGAATTTACGATCAAGTTTTCGAGTACTTGCTGGATTTTGTCTTTGTCACCTCTAACGAAAATGGGTTGTATGTGATAATTATCGAAAGCGAGAGTAATTTTCTTTTTGTCAGCTTTCATTTCTAATAAATCGAAAACATTTTGAATTAGTTCGACGATATCAAATTCAGAAAATTCCAAATTCAAATCACCCACCTCAAGCTTGGTTATCATATCTAAATCTTCTACGATATAGATTAATCTTTCGACCCCTTTTTCGGCACGTTTCAGGTATTTTTTCCGAATAGTTTTATCTTCCATCGCACCATCAATAAGTGTTGACAAATATCCTTGTACGGTAAACAAAGGCGTTTTTAGTTCGTGAGAAACATTCCCTAGAAATTCTCTGCGATATTCTTCCCGAACTTTAAGCATTTCGATTTCCAGTTTCTTGTCAGTGGCAAACTTTTTGACTTCTCTGGTCAACGCTTCCATATCAGTTGTTATGGGCTGGTTTATAAAAGTACTGGATTCTAATAATGAGATGTCATCATAGATTTTTTTTACCCTTCGATAAATGAATCTTTCGACCCGATATTGGATAACAAGAAATGAAAATATATAAATTATAAAAAGAAAAATAACTCCAAAAGACAGTATTCTTTGGGCTGGAAATTTAAACATTGCTTTTGCCAATACTATTACAAAAAAAGTGGCAAAAAGGCTGATGTATAATGCAGATATTATGGCGAACTTATAGGTTTTTCTGAAACTTATTTTCATTTTTTAAATAGTTTGCATTTAGTGCAAACTTAATACTAAACCTCGAATTTATAACCAACTCCCTTAATGGTTTTGAAAAAATCTTCACCTATTTTCTCCCGAAGTTTTCTGATATGCACATCTATGGTTCTTCCGCCTACAACAACTTCATTTCCCCAAACTTTATCAAGAATTTCATCGCGTTTAAATACCTTTCCTGGTTTTGATGCCAATAAATAAAACAATTCAAACTCTTTTCGAGGTAAGGCAATTATAATGTCGTCTTTTATGATTTTATATTCTTCGCGATTTATTTCGATTCCGCCTACATTAAGTGTTTCACTGTTTTTTTCTTGCTCTTTCAATCGTCGCAACAACGCTTTCACTTTACTGACCAATAATTTTGGCTTAATTGGTTTAGTGATATAATCATCTGCTCCGGCATCAAAACCTGCCATTTGGGAATAATCTTCACTTCTTGCGGTCAAGAAAGTAATGATTACATTATTCAATTCAGGTATTTTTCTAATAATTTCACAAGCTTCCATTCCATCCATTTCCGGCATCATTACATCCATGATAATGAGATCCGGCAATTCTTTTTTAGCTTTTGTTATGGCCTCTTTTCCGTTTGATGCCGTAACGATTTGATAGCCTTCTTGAGAAAGATTGTAACCAACAATTTCTAAAATATCTGGTTCATCGTCAACTAATAAAATCTTGGTATTTTGTTTTTTCATAGTAGCACAATACTGCTTTTGGGTTTGTAAAGGTAAATATAAAACAAAACCATCGAACGTATTACCCAATTTTTAATAAGTTAACGATTTGGTAATACATTCAAAACAACTTAGTAACACTAAATAACAACTTATTTTTAATATAATCGAAAGACTCACATGACTAATAATTTTCACCAATAGTTGAAAATCCAAAAACAAGAGTAATATATTCGTTTTTTCCTCCATAGAAATTGCTAATAAACCAATAAACTTTTTGTTAATTTTTCTATAAATAAGCTGCCAAAACGCAATTTTATTTATTTTGGTATACAATTTGAAATGTTTTTTAATATCTTTACTATTCCAAATCGAAATGATGGCAAAAAATTACTTTTATATTATCACTTTATTGGTTATTTTCTTCTCTTTGAGCGCTTCTGCTCAAGAAGTAAAGCAAACCTCAAAACTTCAAGAAACTTCAATCATTGAAGGATTAAACTTGTACCCAAACCCTGTGAGCAATGGCAAAGTATACATTACTTCAAAAAATGATTTAGACAAGGGAATAATTATTTTTGACGTTTTGGGTAAAAAAGTGCTTCAAACAACAATCAGTTCAAAAGAACTTGGAGTATCTAATCTGTCTCCAGGAGTTTATATCATTAAGATAAACGAAGGCGATGCTACTGCAACAAGGAAATTAATAGTCAAATAGTTCCATTCTCTGAAAAAATGTCACCTAAAAATTAATTATACAATAAATAATTACAGTAAATTTTCTAAAAACTCCAATTGTAAAGTTGGAGTTTTTTTTATTTAATTACTTTTGCAAAAAAATTCTTGATACCAACTTCTGACATATTTACCATTTCAAATCAAAAGCAATTTGAAAAAGCAGCACTCAAAGTGTTTCGCTTTCAGTATGAAAACAATTCGGTATATCGAGAATTTTGTGATTTTTTAAAAACGGATGTTCCAAAAGTAAAATCATTAGAGCAAATTCCGTTTTTGCCCATTCAATTTTTCAAAAGTCATAAAGTGGTTTCCAATGAAAACCCAATTCAAGAAACCTTTACCAGCAGCGGTACAACCGGAATGGCAACTAGTAAACATTTTGTTACAGATGTTTCTCTTTATGAAGAAAGTTACCGAAAAGGGTTCTCCCAATTCTACGGCAATATCGAGGATTATGTTGTCCTGGCTTTACTTCCATCCTACTTGGAGCGCGAAGGTTCGTCCTTGATTTATATGGTCGAAGATTTGATAAAAAAGACCAGCAATTTCGAAAGTGGATTCTACCTTCACAATCACGAAGAACTCACCGAAAAAATAACACGATTGGACAGTGCAGGACAAAACGTCATTTTGATTGGAGTTACTTATGCTTTGTTAGATTTAATTGAAAAACAGCCTTTTCAATTGCAAAACACCATTATTATGGAAACGGGCGGGATGAAAGGCAAACGCAAAGAGATGATTCGTGAAGAATTGCATGAACAATTATGCAAAGGTTTTGGCGTGACAGCCATACATTCTGAATATGGAATGACCGAATTGCTTTCTCAAGCTTATTCGCTGGGAAACGGCGTTTTCGAATGCCCTTCGTGGATGCAAATCCTCGTTCGCGAAACCGAAGACGCTTTGACCTATGTTTCTCATGGGAAAACGGGTGGAATTAACGTGATTGATCTAGCCAATATTAATTCCTGTTCCTTTATTGCCACGCAAGATTTAGGCAAAAAAAATCCCAACAACTCATTTGAAGTATTGGGACGTTTTGATAATTCTGATATTCGCGGTTGCAATTTGATGGTTATTTAACCCGAATCACAAAATAATTTTTCTTTCCGCTTTGCAACAATACAAATTGATTATTGATTAAATCTTTAGTCGAAAGCACGAATTCTTCGGTTACTTTTTCCTTGTTTACCGAAATAGAATTGGCTGTCAAAGCTCTTCTTGCTTCACCATTCGATTTAAAAAATCCTGTTTTTTCGTTTAAAACATCAACAATATTAATTCCTGATTCAATTTCAGTTCTTGCAATCTCAGCTTGCGGAACACCGTCAAAAACATCCAAAAAAGTGGTTTCATCCAATTGTTTTAAATCATCTGAAGTAGAATTTCCAAACAAGATATTAGAAGCTTTAATCGCATTCTCTAAATCTGACGCAGAATGAACCATAACAGTAATTTCTTCGGCCAAACGTTTTTGCAGCAAACGCAAATGTGGCGTTTCTCTATGTTTCTCGGTTAAAACCTCAATTTCCTCTTTCGAAATGAAAGTAAAAATCTTGATGTATTTTTCGGCATCAACATCCGAAGTATTTAACCAATATTGGTAAAATTTATACGGCGAAGTTCGAGCTGCATCCAGCCAAATATTACCGCCTTCGGATTTCCCGAATTTTGTTCCGTCGGCTTTTGTAATTAGCGGACAAGTCAATGCATACGCTTTCCCGCCAGCTATTCTGCGCACTAATTCGGTTCCAGTGGTAATATTTCCCCATTGGTCACTTCCGCCCATTTGAAGTGTACACTTTTTTTCTCTGTACAAATGTAAAAAGTCATATCCTTGAACCAATTGGTAGGTAAACTCAGTGAAAGACATTCCTTCCGCAGCTTCCGAAGACAAACGTTTCTTCACAGAATCTTTGGCCATCATATAATTTACGGTAATATGTTTACCCACATCACGAATGAAATCCAGAAACGAAAAATTCTTCATCCAATCGTAATTATTTACCAGTTCTGCTGCATTTGGCGCATTGGAAGTAAAATCCAGAAAACGAGACAATTGTCCTTTTATAGCTTCCTGATTGTGACGTAAAGTAGCTTCGTCCAATAAATTTCTTTCATTTGATTTTCCTGAAGGATCACCAATCATTCCTGTTGCGCCTCCAACTAATGCTAGAGGTTTGTGACCAGATATTTGAAAATGTTTCAACAACATCACGCCAACTAAATGACCTATATGCAATGAATCTGCAGTTGGGTCAATGCCCACATATGCCACACGCATTTGCTCCATCAAATGTTCTTCTGTGCCCGGCATAACATCGTGGAGCATTCCTCTCCAAGTCACTTCTTCAATAAAATTCTTCATCTTAAAATCAATTTTGGCAAAGATAAAATTTAATGTTGACTTGATAATTTGTTTATTCGGATAATTGAGAAAATAATTCGCAATTCGTAATTTGTAATTCGTAGTTTTGTTTTATGGTTTTAGTCACAGGAGGAACGGGATTAGTCGGTGCGCATTTACTACTTCATTTAGTTGAAAATGGAGATGCCGTTCGTGCCATTTATCGAAATGCCAAAACAATCGAAAAAACTAAATCCCTTTTTTTACTTTATAAAAAAGAATTTCTTTTTGAAAAAATAGGATGGATTCAGGCTGATATTACTGATGTTCCATCATTGGAAATTGCTTTCGAAAACGTAGAATATGTCTATCATTGTGCTGCCTTAATTTCATTTAATCCAAAGGATGAGGATTTACTTCGAAAAATCAATATCGAAGGGACGGCAAATATTGTCAATTTTTGCGTTGCCAAAGCCGTAAAAAAACTCTGTTTTGTGAGCTCGATTGCCGCTCTTGGCGACTTGAAGGAAAACGAAAAAACCATAACTGAAGAAACCGAATGGAATCCAGAAAAACCCCATAGTGATTATGCCATCTCAAAATATGGCGCCGAAATGGAAATTTGGAGAGGACAACAGGAAGGTTTAAATTCGGTAATTATTAATCCCGGCGTTATTCTTGGCCCAAATATCTGGAAACAAGGAAGCGGAATCCTTTTTAAGAAAATAGAAAAAGGATTTCCTTTTTATACCAAAGGAATGACCGGATTTATTGCCGTCACTGATGTTGTTAAAATTGCAGTGGAATTAATGAAAAGCAACGTGATAAACGAAAGATTTACACTCATTGCTCAGAATATTGTCTTTCGGGATTTGTTTAATTCAATTGCCGATGCCCTAGATGCAAAAAGACCCACAATTTATGCAAGTCCTTTTTTTATAGAAATTTTTTGGAGAATAGATTGGCTGCTGTCAACAATTTTTAGATGGAAAAGAAAGTTAGACCGAGCAACTGCCATATCTTCTTATTCTAAAAATTTATATTCAAATGAAAAAATCATAGATATTCTTGGAGCTGAATTTTTAGATATTCAACAGTATATAAAAGAAATTTCAAAATTATAAACTCAATTTTCTCTTTTTGATTTTTTTAATTGAATCTGCTTCTTTTGTCTTTCTAAGTTCGTTCTTAACCTTTTTAATGGAATCTGCTTCTCTTTTCCTTTTGAGTTTTTCTTTCTCCTTTTTCAGCAAAACATCTTTCTTTTTTTGGATCTTAATCAACGATTCCACCAAAGATTTATTCTGATCCAATCGCGCTTTTATTTTTTCAAACATCTTTTTATACTCTTTATAATCAGCTGCATAATAGATGTTATTTTGGGCAAATTGAATGCTGTCAATTTTATATTTTTTAAAGATATAATCGTTTGGATTTATATTAAATGTATCCAAAGAACTTGGATTTTGAACTTTTATAGCTTCCAAAAGGGATAAATCATACATAATATTTACCATTTTCTCTTTTTCAATAAGATGATTTGGCGTCTTGATTATCTCTTTTTTACAACTTACAATAATTAATAAAACAACTAAAAATGGCAGTATTTTTTTCATCTTTACTATTTATCTGTCAAATAATAATCGTTTTCCGGCACGAATGTCTTTTACTTTAAAAGCAGAATAAACTAATTGTCCGTTTACAAAAGTATGAGTGATTCTTGATTTAAATGTAAATTCTTCAAAAGGTGACCATCCACATTTAGCTAGAATATTTTCCTTTTTTACACTCCAAGGCAAACCTGAATTTACGATAACTAAATCTGCATAATATCCCACTTTGATAAATCCACGTTTCTCGATTTTAAAAATCTTGGCCGGATTATGGCACATTTTTTCAACTATCTTTTCAATACTTATTTTTCCCTGATGATAGGCTTCAAACATTGCCACAACCGCGTGTTGAACAAGTGGTCCGCCAGAAGGAGCTTTCAAATAAGGTTGTTTTTTTTCTTCCAAAGTATGTGGTGCATGGTCAGTTGCAATCACATCAATTCTACCGTCAAGCAAAGCTTCCCAAAGAACTTTTCGATCATTGGCAGTTTTTACTGCAGGATTCCATTTTATCAAATTGCCTTTGGTAGCATAATCCTCATTGGAAAACCACAAATGATGAATGCAAACTTCGGCGGTAATTTTCTTGTCTTCCAATGGGATTTTATTGGTAAACAAATCCATTTCTTTTGCTGTGGAAAGATGAAAAACATGCAAACGAGCACCTGTTTTTTTAGCCAAAGCAATTGCTTTAGAAGACGAAATGTAGCAGGCTTCCTCGCTTCGGATAAGATGATGCACCGTTACGGGAATATCTTCTCCAAACTCTTCTTTGTATTTTTTTAAATTGTGTTTAATTGTATTTTCATCTTCACAATGCACGGCAATAAGCATTGGTGTACTTGAAAATATTCTTTCCAAAACGACTTCATTATCCACCAACATATTTCCTGTCGATGAACCTAAGAATATTTTTATTCCCGCTACATTTCTCGGATTTGTTTTTAGAACTTCATCCAGATTATCATTTGTTGCTCCCATCATAAACGAATAATTCGCATAGGATTTCTCAGCAGCTATTACATATTTCTGTTCCAAAACTTCCTGCGTTACCGCATTTGGAATTGTATTTGGTTGTTCAATAAACGAGGTAATTCCGCCGGCAACTGCAGCTTTAGATTCAGATTCTATATCGCCTTTGTGGGTAAGTCCTGGCTCCCTAAAATGCACCTGATCATCAATGGCGCCTGGAATTAAATAATTCCCTTCAGCATCAATAATCTTACATTCAGAAGATTTTGCGCTGATACTTTCCGAAATTTCGACAATTAAGTCGTTTTCGATTAAAACATCTCCCTCAAAAATGATTCCTTCGTTTACTATTTTGGCATTTTTGATTAAAACCCTATTCATCTTTTTTTTCTTTATAAGGTGTTAACTAATTTTTTTAATCGGAGTGCAATAACTCCTAAAACCGCTTCTTTAAAAATGGCACTGCTCATTTTTGACTGTCCTTTTGTTCTGTCTGTAAAAATAATTGGCACTTCGACAATCTTAAAATTCTTGCAAAATGTTCTGTATTTCATTTCAATTTGAAAAGCATAGCCCACAAATTTTATTTTATCTAAATTAATTCCGGCTAAAACCTCACTTTTATAGCAAATAAAACCTGCGGTGGCATCGTGAATCTTCATTCCTGTAACAAAACGCACATAAACAGATGCAAAATAAGACATTAAAACACGGCTTAAGGGCCAGTTTACAACATTGACACCTGTTACATAACGGGAACCAATGGCTAAATCTGCTCCTCCAAAATGACAGGCATCGTATAATTTTTCCAAGTCATTTGGATTGTGTGAAAAATCCGCATCCATTTCGAAAACATATTCATATTTATGTTCCAAAGCCCAGCGAAATCCATGTACATAAGCAGTTCCTAAACCTAATTTTCCCGTTCTTTTTTCTAAAAATAATCTTCCCTCAAATTCAGTTTGAAGCATCGTTACTTTTTCTGCGGTATGGTCTGGTGAGTTATCATCAATAACAAGAACGTGAAAAGGTTTATGCTGGGAAAGCACTGACCTAATGATGCTTTCGATGTTCTCAATTTCGTTATAGGTAGGAATTATAACAATACAATCGTTCATATTTTGAGTAATTTCAACGCAAAAGTAAACTTTTTATGCGATTTGATTTCATAATAAAATTATAATAAAAAGAATGAAGCAAAAAATTAGTAATTTTGCATCGACATGATTGAAAACGTACTTCATCTAAGGGTAATTGAGAACAAAGATTGGGCTACAGTCTTGTTTGTGATTTCATTTGCCACAATTGCGATTATAAAATCGGCTTTTGAGAATCGATTTGCTGACTTTGCCAAATTAATTTATTCGGATAAATATACAAATGTTTATAAAGACAGTAGCAATCTTAAGAGTGGTTTTACCATTTCATTATTTTTTGTGCAAATTATCTCTTTAGCCTTCTTCATTCAACTTTCGCTTTCCTTTTTTGGATATGCTTCAAAAACAGATTGGATTTTGTACATTCAAATAATTACACTGCTAATTTTCTTCATTTTATCAAAATTTTTAATCGAAAAAATTATAGCTACAGCATTCCATATTGAGGAGTTTGTAGAACAGTTTAACCTACAAAAGGTTACTTTCAGAACCTATATTGGATTATTTATATTGCCAATCAACATTATTCTGTTCTATAACAACACATTTTCAAGAAATATTGTCATACTGTTTGTCGCTATTTTGTTGGTTGTAAACGCACTGACATATTTAGTTTCAATAAAAAATTATCAAAACATAATATTTAGTAAGTTGTTTTATTTTATTTTATATCTTTGCGCTCTCGAAATAGCACCGTATTATTTCATGTATTATTGGTTTACAAAAGGTATTGCTTAGAAAATGTCAAATATGAAAGTGAAAACAATTTTGGTGTCACAGCCCGAGCCTAAAGTGGAAAATTCCCCTTACTTTGAGCTTCAAAATAAGCATAAAGTAAAAGTTGATTTCAGACCTTTTATCCACGTCGAAGGAGTTAATGCAAAAGAGATTAGACTTCAAAAAATTGATCTTAATAATTTTACCGCAATTATTTTAACAAGCAAAAACTCTGTAGATCATTTCTTTAGAGTTGCTGACGAAATGCGCTATAAAGTTCCTGAAGGATTGAAATATTTTTGTCAATCAGAAGCAATTGCTTTTTATCTTCAAAAATACGTAGTCTATCGCAAGCGCAAAATATATGTTGGCCCAAAAGATTTTGCTGATTTGTCTCCTTTGATAAAAAAATATAAAGACGAAAAATTCCTTTTGCCTGCTTCAGACCAACTGAACGCAGATGCGCCAATAACGCTTAACGCCTTAAAAGTAGACTGGACTCCAGCTGTTTTTTACAAAACGGTAATTAGCGATTTGTCAGATTTAGCCGATGTATATTATGATATTTTGGCTTTCTTTAGCCCAACCGGAATAAAATCATTGTTCACTAATTTCCCTGATTTTCAACAAAACAATACCAGAATTGCGGTTTTTGGAAGCACCACTCAAAAAGAAGCTTTGGACAAAGGATTGAGAGTTGATATTATGGCTCCAACACCTGCTACACCTTCAATGACAATGGCTTTAGAGAAATATATTTCAGAAGCAAATAAAGGAAAATAAGTTATTTGGATAAAAATTACTTTTAAATAAAAATTACAAAAAGGCTGCAGTTTAAATTGCAGCCTTTTTTATGTTCAAAACTGGCCGCTTTTTGAATTTTCGGTTGGCTATTTTTTAGAAATCAAAGAAAAAAATCCGCCTCAATTATTAATCAAGGCGGATTGCATCTAAAACTTAATGATTTACCTTCTATTATTGAATATTGAAATATAATACATCAAAGTGGCGATAGACCCCAAAGCAGCCACAACATAAGTTCTTGCAGCCCATTTCAGCGCATCTTTTGCCCCAGCTTGTTCTTGTTGAGTCAACATTCTTTTATTTTCTAACCAAGCTAATGCACGATTGCTCGCATCATATTCTACGGGCAATGTGATAATCGAAAATAAAGTAGTTGCAGCAAAAATTACGATTCCGACTAACAATAATTGCGGAAAGCTTTTTAACATCAAAATTCCCCCTATCAAAATCCATTGCATGTAAGACGATGCAACATTTACAACCGGAACCAATTGAGAACGCATCGTCAACCAACTATAAGCCGTTGCGTGTTGCACGGCGTGACCACATTCGTGGGCGGCAACCGCAGCTGCTGCTGCATTTCTTTGGTTGAAAACCGCTTCACTCAGGTTGACGGTTTTATCCGCAGGATTGTAATGATCCGTTAATTGTCCTGCAACCGAAATTACTCTCACATCGGTAATCCCGTGATCGGCAAGCATTTTTTCGGCGATTTCCTGTCCGGACATTCCGTTTTGCAAATGCAATTTGGAGTACTTTTCAAATTTGTTTTTCAATTGGCTACTAATCAACCAGCTTACGAGCATAATTGCCCCAGCCAAAACTAAATAACTCATTCCCATATTTTTGCTTTTTAAATATAAATTTACAAACGTATCATCAAATTTAAAGCCAAATTTTTGAATGCCAAATTGACATTTTTTTATCCGACCAAATTAATGACTTTCCCCGGAACAATGATTATTTTATTTGGCGTTTTCCCATCTAATTGTTTCAAGGTTCTTTCGTCTTTCATAATGATTTCCTGAATTTCAGGCACGGTCAAATCTAAAGACAATTCTATCGTGAAACGCATTTTCCCATTGAAAGAAACCGGATATTCCTTGCTGCTTTCCACCAAATGTTTTTCGTCCAATATTGGAAAAGCTACCGTCGAAATCGAACCTGAATTTCCTAATTGAAACCATAATTCCTCAGCAATATGCGGTGCATAAGACGAAATCAATACCGTCAATGGCTCTAGAATGGCACGGGAATGACAATTTTGGGTTGACAATTCATTCACACAAATCATAAACTGTGAAACCGAAGTATTGAAAGAGAAGCCTTCGATATCTTCAGCGACTTTTTTGATGGTTTTGTGTAATGATTTTAAGTTGTCTTTTGTTGGTTCATCATTGGTAATAATTAAACCATTTTCGTCAAAATACAAACGCCATAATTTTTTCAAGAATCCAAAAACTCCCGAAATTCCAGCCGTGTTCCAAGGTTTCGCTTGTTCCAATGGCCCTAAAAACATTTCATACAAACGCAAAGTATCGGCTCCGTATTCGTTGCAAATATCATCTGGAGTTACTACATTGTATTTCGATTTCGACATTTTTTCGATTTCGCGACCGACGATGTATTTTCCATTGTCTTCAGTGATGAAAATGGTGTCTTTATATTCTTTTCTTGAATTTTTTAATTTTTCAATATCTAGCTCATTTGAAACTTCATTAATCACTTTTAAATCAACATGTAAATTCTGAAAAGACGAAGGATAAATTCTAATGCTTGTAGTGGTTTGCCCCGTAATTTTAAATAATTTTTTAGCCAAACTTACTAAAAGAGGGTATTCATCTTCTTTATAATTAAAATCTATTCCTGATGGCACTAATGTTAAACACAAATCATAATCCTCACCTTTATTTTCTTTCTCTACATTCTCAAAAAATCTTTTAATTTCTTTTACATAAGAATATGATAAAATCACTTTATCTAATCCAACACCTACATTATCGATACCTGATGAATCCCTATAACCTGATGAACCATATTCTCCTAGTTTACAAATAAAATAAAACGCACTCATCCCCAAAATCATTCCCTGATTAATCAGTTTTTTGAATGGTTCTTCGGTTGGTGCAAAACCTTTGTCTTTTAGGAATTTGTTCCAAAAACGGGAATACAATAAGTGTCCTGTTGCGTGTTCGCTTCCGCCAATGTATAAATCCACGCTTTCCCAATATTTCAATGCCTCTTTGCTGGCAAATTCTCCGTCGTTGTGCGCATCCATATAACGCATCCAATACCAGGAACTTCCCGCCCAACCAGGCATGGTGTTCAATTCTAAAGGAAAAATAGTCGTATTGTCAACCAAACTTGTTTCAACTACTTTATTATTTGTAGTATCCCAAGCCCAAACTGTCGCATTCCCTAATGGTGGCAATCCGTCTTCGGTTGGTAAGTATTTCTCGACTTCCGGCAAGATGATTGGCAAATGTTGCGCATCAATCATTTGTGGCAAGCCATTTACATAATATACCGGAAACGGTTCGCCCCAATACCTTTGGCGAGAGAAAACAGCATCACGCAAACGGTAATTGATTTTCCCTTTTCCTTGGTTTATTTTTTCGAGTTCGGCGATGACTTTCTTGGTCGCTTCTTTGTATCCTAATCCATTCAAGAAATCAGAATCTATCAATTGAAAACCTTCTTTCGCTCCAAAAGCAGCTTCGGAAATATCTTTATCAAAAATGTTTTTTATAGGTTGCATTCCGTTTTGACCTTTGAAGAAATTGGCGAAAGCATAATCTCTTTCGTCGCCGCAAGGAACTGCCATAACAGCGCCAGTTCCGTAACCTGCAAGCACATAATCGCCAATCCAAACCGGAATCGGCTCTTTGGTAAACGGATGCTCGGCATAAGCTCCGGTAAAAACTCCCGAAATGGTTTTTACATCCGCCATACGCTCTCTTTCGGAACGTTTTGCGGTTTTTTCGATATACGCCTCAACAGCCGCTTTTTGTTCTGGAGTCGTAATTTGCGCCACCAATTCGTGTTCCGGCGCCAATGTCATAAACGTAACTCCAAAAATCGTGTCGGGTCTTGTAGTAAAAACATCTATATATTGTTGCTCCCTTTCGACTTTTGACTTTTGACTTTTGACTTTAAAAGAAACCATCGCTCCCACGGATTTTCCAATCCAGTTTCTTTGACTTTCTTTGATGCTTTCGCTCCAATCAATCGTATCCAAACCTTGCAACAAACGTTCTGCATAAGCCGAAATTCGCATGCTCCATTGCGTCATTTTCTTGCGAATAACCGGATATCCACCACGTTCTGAAACCCCGTTTACGATTTCGTCATTCGCCAAAACCGTTCCCAATCCCGGACACCAATTGACTTCAGTTTCAGCTAAATAGGTTAAACGGTATTGCAGTAGTATTTTTTGTTGGGCTGAAGATGAAAAAGAGTTCCATTCGCTTGACGAAAAACCAACAATATTATCGTCGCAAACCGCATTTACATTCAGATTACCTTCTGTTGAAAAAATCGAAACTAAGGTAGAAATGTCTTCGGCTTTGTCCGTATTTTTATTGTACCAAGAATTGAATAATTGGATGAAAATCCACTGGGTGTGTTTGTAATAATCCGGATTCGAAGTACGAACTTCGCGACTCCAATCGAATGAAAACCCAATTTTATCGAGTTGTTTTCTGTAACCCGCAATTTTATTTCCTTCTTTGTCGACGCCTCCATCAATATTTACCGAAGTGGTGTCTTCCGGACGTTGACCAGTTTGAATCGCATATTGCTCGGCCGGCAGACCAAAACTGTCGTAACCCATTGGATGCAAAACATTAAACCCGCGATGTCTTTTGTATCGAGCATACACATCCGAAGCGATGTAACCCAGTGGATGCCCAACGTGCAATCCCGCTCCTGATGGATAAGGAAACATATCCAAAACATAATATTTTGGTTTAGCTACGCTCAATTCGGCTTTGCCTCGGGTTTCGGAGTTGTTTTGTGCGGCAAAAGTTTGATTTTCGGCCCAATAATTTTGCCATTTGGCCTCTATTTCGTTCGGATTGTATTTCATTCCTCTTTATTATTGTTTTTTAAAGGAGTCATGCTTTCGCAAACTCAAGTCATCTTATTGATAGGATTCAAAGTCGTAAAGACTTTTATGGTATGATTATTTTAGACGCCAAATTTACATTTATTGTACGAAAGTTGAAAGTTTGAGCGTTATTAACTTTAAATAAAGAAATTCTTTGTTATTTTTGACCCATAATTACAATAAACTATGGCTTCTTCATTTGATAAATTTCAAAAACGCAGGTTAATTTCCTCTTATTTCTCGGTAGTGCTAAGTGTATTCTTGGTGTTATTTCTATTGGGAATTCTAGGATTTTTTATTATAAATTCTAAAAAACTGGCGGACAATTTCAGAGAAAAAATTGCAATGACAGTGTTTTTCAAGAACGATGCCAATGACTCAATTATAAAGGCTTTTGGAAAAGAATTGAAAGCTGCTAATTTCACTAAATCATATGCATACGTTTCCAAAGAAGTTGCAGCAAAGCAACATACTGACATTATTGGCGAAGATTTTATGACTTTCTTAGGTACAAATCCTTTGCAAAATTCATTTGACATCAACTTGAAAGCTGATTATGTAGAAAAAGACAGCATAGCAAAAATCGAAAGTCAATTACACAAGAACCCTATGGTTTCGGATATCGTTTATGACAAACAACTGGTGAATTTAGTAAATGACAATATCAAAAAAGTGAGTATGTGGATATTGATAATCAGCGGCTTTCTAACTTTTATCGCTGTTTTATTGATTAATAGCTCTTTGCGTTTGTCTATTTATTCTCATCGATTTATTATTAAAACAATGCAAATGGTTGGTGCAACAAAAGCATTTATTAGGAAACCATTTGTAATGCGAAGTATAAAATTAGGTATGATTGGTGGGGGTCTGGCCATTATTGCACTGATTGGTGTTTTAGTTTATCTCCAAGTTAATTTTCCGGATTTAGGAATTCTTGATGATAAATTGCTTGTTGCATTAGTCTTATTATTAGTCTTCGGCATTGGTGTTTTGATTACCTGGATAAGCACTTATTTTGCAACACAACGCTTTTTGAATTTAAGAACCGATGATTTATATTAGATAGAAGAAAAATGAAGAAAACAGAAAAAAATCTAGAACAAAAACAAAAACACGAATTTCTTTTTGAAAAAATAAATTATAAAATTTTACTTATTGGCATTGTTGTAATTGCTATTGGATTTCTATTGATGTCAGGCGGCGGAAGCGATAATCCAAATGTATTTAACGAAGAAATTTTCAACTTTAGAAGAATCCGTTTGGCTCCAACAACCGTTTTAATTGGTTTTGGCATCACCATTTATGCTATTCTTAAAAACCCAAAAAAAGCATAAATGAATACTTTTCAATCTATTATTATTGCCATTATTGAAGGAATTACTGAGTTTTTACCTGTTTCTTCGACAGGTCATATGATTTTAGCTTCTTCTTTTTTTGGTATTGAACACGATGAATTCACGAAACTTTTTACAATCGTCATCCAATTAGGAGCCATACTTTCAGTTGTTGTTTTATACTTTAAACGCTTTTTCCAAACGTTTGACTTCTACTTTAAATTACTGGTAGCCTTTGTTCCTGCAGTCGTTTTTGGATTGTTGTTCAGTAAAAAAATTGATGCTTTATTAGAAAGTCCTTTAACAGTTGCGATTTCTCTTTTGATTGGTGGAATTATTTTATTGAAAGTTGATGATTGGTTTACTGATTCTTCAGAAATTCAAACGTCAAACGAAATCAGCTATTTGCAAGCTTTCAAAATTGGATTATTTCAGTGTCTGGCAATGGTTCCGGGAGTTTCCAGAAGTGGCGCAAGCATCGTGGGAGGAATGTCACAAAAATTATCTCGAACAACTGCTGCGGAATTTTCATTCTTTCTGGCAGTGCCAACAATGCTTGGTGCAACCGCAAAAAAATGTTACGATTATTATAAAGACGGTCTTGTATTGTCTCACGACCAAGTCAACTTTTTAATTATTGGAAATGTTGTTGCATTTGTTGTGGCACTTTTAGCCATTAAATCTTTTATTGGATTTTTGACTAAACACGGTTTTAAAGTATTTGGTTATTACCGTATTATTGCAGGAATTGTATTGTTGGCGATTCACTTTTTCATTCATCCATTGACAGTAATTTAATGTCTGCCGAAGATTATTTAAACGGACAAATCATCTTAATTGACAAACCTTTGCATTGGACCTCATTTCAAGCTGTCAATAAAATGAAATATGCTTTGATTAACAAAGCGGGACTTCCAAAAAAATTCAAAATTGGACACGCAGGAACTTTAGATCCATTGGCAAGTGGATTATTGCTGGTATGTACCGGAAAATTTACCAAAAAAATCACGGAACTTCAAGGTCAAGCCAAAGAATATACCGGAACTTTCTATATAGGAGCGACCACACCATCCTACGATTTAGAAACTGAAATAGATGAAACTTTTGAAACTTCACATATTGACGAAGCTCTAATTCATGAAACAGTGAAGCAATTTTTAGGGGAAATTGACCAAAAACCACCAATTTTCTCGGCCATAAAAAAAGACGGTATCCGTCTTTATGAGCACGCCCGTGCTGGTGAAACTGTAGAAATAGCTACACGAAAAACAACAGTTCACGAATTCGAAATCACTCGAATTGCACTTCCCGAAGTCGATTTTAGAGTCGTTTGCAGCAAGGGAACTTATATCCGTTCCTTAGCATATGATTTTGGAAAGGCAATAAATTCCGGTTCGCATTTAACAGTTTTGCGAAGAACAAAAATTGGCAATTATGCCGTGACTGAAGCTATGGACGTGACTTTATTCGAACAAAGTTTAGCCCATTAAATTAATCAGAGTGTTTTTTACTTAATTACGCTACGCCACTTCTGTGTTAATAATGAGTTGTAGTTTTACCTCCAAATAGTGCAGTAGAGATGTAATCATAGAATTTTTCAAATAGATTTTTCATTTGGTTGTTTTTTAAATTGTTAAACAATAATTAAACACCAATAAAAAAAGCAAATTAATAATAAGTAGATTTGGTTGAGGACACCAATTTACATATTTTTCATTAAAAATAAAAATATATCAAAACTATTTATCAACAAAGTTATGAATACTTAGCGTTTAGCTTTTATATAATTCAACCATTAAAATTTATAGTGTTCACTTCAAAAAAAATTAGAATAAACAGTAAAAAGACATTCTCGAAATAGTGTTAAGAGTGGTTTGTAACAAATTGACCAGTATTTATTTCTGGCCCAAGATTTAGCAAAAAACTATGCAACTGTTGAGATTCAGCTGAATTTAGAAACCCAAAAAGACAATTCTAATTTTAAAAAAAATTAAAAATTACTTTTTTTTGAAGGCAAAAAAAAATATTTTCTGCTAATTGGCATTAAAAACACAACCTAAATTAATTTTTCAAAAAACATTATTTTAAAAAAATAGAATATGTCTATATTTGCACAACTCAATTCAATAAATGAATGACTTGAGCTTGCGGCAGCATGACTCCAAAATTTAAATATAAAAACGGAATGACTTGAGCTTGCGACAGCATGACTCCAAAATTTAAATATAAAAACGGAATGACTTGAGCTTGCGACAGCATGACTCCAAAATTTAAATATAAAAACGGAATGAAATACAAAAGAATTCTTCTAAAATTAAGTGGTGAAGCTTTAATGGGTGAACAACAATACGGAATTGATCCGGCAAGATTAGCCGAATATGCTGATGAAATCAAAAAAGTCCACGAAAAAGGAATTGAGATTGCCATTGTGATTGGCGGGGGAAATATCTTTAGAGGTGTTGCAGGTGCAAGCAAAGGTATGGATCGTGTTCAAGGTGATTATATGGGAATGCTAGCAACCGTTATAAACGGAATGGCATTGCAAGGCGCACTCGAAGATAAAGGAATGAAAACTCGTTTGCAAACCGCATTAAAAATGGAATCTATCGCTGAGCCTTACATAAAAAGAAGAGCGGATCGTCACCTCGAAAAAGGAAGAATCGTAATTTTTGGAGCCGGAACGGGAAACCCTTATTTTACAACAGATACCGCCGCTGTATTACGTGGTGTGGAAATCAATGCTGACGTGATTCTGAAAGGAACTCGAGTAGATGGTGTTTACTCTGCAGATCCGGAAAAAGATTCTTCGGCAGTAAAATTTAATTATATCTCCTTTGATGATGTGCTCAAAAAAGGATTGAATGTTATGGATACAACAGCTTTCACGCTGAGTCAGGAAAATAAACTTCCAATTGTAATTTTTGACATGAATAAACAAGGAAATTTATTAAAAATTTGTGAAGGTAAAAACATAGGAACTGAAGTAAATATTTAGTTGATGTTTTTTGGTTTATTGTGAAACTTCCAACGACCCAAAACCCAAAACCCAAAACCTAAAAAAAATGACTGAAGAAATTGAATTTATTTTAGATAGTACCAAAGAATCTATGGAGGGTTCTATCGCGCATTTAGAAAAATCATTTCTAAATATTCGTGCCGGAAAAGCGAATCCCGCAATGTTAGGAAGTGTTTTTGTAGATTATTATGGAGCGGCAACACCACTTTCGCAAGTTTCAAATATCAATGTGCCTGATGCCAGAACGATAACTTTGCAACCGTATGAAAAAAAAATGCTGCAACCTATCGAGAAAGCAATTATGGTAGCAAACATAGGTTTCAATCCTATGAACAATGGAGATGTAATCATTATCAGCGTTCCGCCATTGACCGAAGAACGAAGACGCGATCTTGCTAAACAAGCGAAATCAGAAGCCGAAGACGCAAAAGTTGGGATTAGAAACGCTCGTAAAGATGCCAATACAGAGATTAAAAAGTTAGAAAAAGAAGGAACCTCCGAAGATGTTTGTAAAAGAGCTGAAGAAGAAGTGCAAAACTTAACTAACAGCTATATCAAAAAAATTGACGAACATCTTGTTCACAAGGAAATTGAAATTATGAAGGTATAATCTTTCCTATGACTAGTCTTCTTTTAGTTTTTTTGTAACCATAAATCCAATCATCATTATAAATGCCGTCAATATAATCACTTGTATTATCACAGATTTATTTGACAACTCTGTAGCCTGACTTATTGGAACTGATAAAAACAATAAAACTGTAATTAATCCTCTGGGCGCAATAAACAGCAATGGATTTAAGGGCAGTTTAACTATTTTTAGAAATATTCCCCTGATGATAAAAATGCTGACAGTTATTAATACTGCCCAAATTATTGTCTTAGGATTTAGCAACTCAGCAGTTTTTATTACAAACCCAAATAATAAAAAGAATAAAGCTCTGATTAAAAAGGTGAATTCTGTTATTAATTCCCTGAATTTATACACCTCTTTTTCTAATATTTCTGGCCGTAATTTTTCCATAAAAAAAAATGAGCTCATTTCGTTTAAATTTCCTAAAAACAGACCAATAAATAATATAAAAAACAGTGCTGGCAAATGATACTCTTTTGATATAAAATAGATTAAAATGATGAGGATAATTATGGGTGCAAATTTTACACGATGGGTTATTTTACTCAATAAATAAGCAAGACCCAAAGTAGCAACAAACGAAACAACAAAAATTATTATTAAATCTAAGAAAAACTCCCCAAATGTAATCGCATCTATTACAGTGTGTAAGGTTATAAAATTAAAAAAAAGCACACCAAAAATATCAGACAAACTACTTTCATAAGTAATAAATTCTTTTTGAGTGGTAATTAAATTTTTAGCACTCGTAATGGCAACAGCGCTACTAATAACCGCCATTGGAATGGCATTTGCTAAGCCGTCTTTAAATGAAATATTTCCATAATAATAGTAGGCATATCCTAATCCAAAACTTAACAAAAGCATTGGAACCAAAGCGACTATTGTTGATTTACCCACTAAGTCCCATTTCGATTTTTTAAGTTCTAACTCTAACGAACCTTCCAAAACTATTAGAATAAGACCAATTGTCCCGACAACCGGCAGAATTGGCGAAAGATTTGGAATAGAAATATGGAGCAATACGGTGCCTTGTTTTACAAACCAACCCAATATTAACAATAATATAATAGACGGAATTTTTGTCTTTGATGAAGTAATATCAAAAAAATAGGCCAAAAGCAACAATATGCAAACCGTTATAATTATAGATGCAGACATTATATCTTTGAATTATTGTTATGAAATTTATGAAATAATTGTATTGATAATATATTATTAGAAATACAAAGATGAGAAAACTAACCTTAAAAACTATAACTTCAAAAAAAATAATAGAAATTTAATCTTGACAGAAAAGCAACATATTTATTCGTTAAATCTAACTGCTAAAATTATTAAAAGTCTCTCGTTTTATTTACATTTGCACCCACTTTAATACGTTTATGAAAAAAACAATAAAAGTAGGATTTTGGGAATTAATTGCCAGAATTATACTCAAAAATAGAATCACAATATTAGGGATAATTCTAGCCCTAACCGTTTTTCTTGGTTTCCAATGGATAAACCTAGGCATGACTTATACCGAAGCTAATCTGCTTCCACAAAAACATATTGTCAATAAACAATACCAAGACTTCTTAAATAAATTTGGTGAAGAAGGCAATCTGATTGTTATTGGTTTCAAAGACAAAGCGTTTTTTACTCCAAAAGCTTATGCTGCCTGGAACGAATTAATGACAGGTTTAAAAAATTCCAAAGAAGTGGAACTTGTTGTTTCCCTCAACGATTTAAAAAAACTAGAAAAAGATACCATTGCTGAGAAATTCGAATTGGTTCCGCTCGTTGACCAGAGTCAAACGAATAGTGCCGAATATCTAGGAAAAATTAAAAACGAATTATTCAATAACTTGCCATTTTACGAAGGATTACTGTTCAATAAACAATCTGGAAGCATTCGTTCAGCGATTTATATGAATAAAAAAATTGTCAATACAGCGGCAAGGAAAACATTCATAATTGAAAATTTAATTCCAAAAATCGATAAATTCGAAAAAACTACCGGAATCGACCTTAGAGTTTCCGGAATGCCTTACATTAGAACCATTAATGCAGAAAATATGAAAGGTGAAATCGGGCTATTTATTGGCGCGGCTTTACTGATTACTTCATTGATATTTTTCTTCTTTTTTCGTTCCTTCAGAGCAACATTTATTTCGATTTGCATCTTGCTAATTGGCGTTGTGTGGTCATTTGGAACCTTGGGATTATTCCATTATAAAATCACGATTTTAACGGCAATCATCCCACCATTAATCATTGTAATTGGGATAACGAACTGCATTTTTCTGATTAACAAATACCAGCAGGAAATAAAGCTACACAATAATCAGGCAAAAGCCCTGCAACGCGTAATTTCAAAAATTGGAGTTTCCACTTTGATGACGAATTTAACTACAGCAGCCGGTTTTGCAACCTTTATGATTACGGGCAACGATTTGCTTTTTGAATTTGGTTTAGTGACTTCAATAAACGTGATTACCGTATATCTTTTGACATTAATGATTGTGCCAATTGTATATAGTTTTATGGATGTTCCAAAGGAAAAACACTTGTATCATTTAAGCAAAACTTATCTTTCGGCGGTTTTAAATTGGGTCGAATATGCCGTCAGACACAACCGAAGAATTATTTATGCCATTTATGGCCTGCTAATGGTTTTCAGTATTATCGGAGTTTCTCAAATGAAAGTTTCCGGAAGTTTGATTGGCGAAATGCCAAAAACCGCTTCATTTTTCAAGGATATAGTTTTCTTCGAAAAAGAATTCAACGGAGTTATGCCTCTAGAAATAATGATAAACACCAAGCATAAAAAAGGGGTGATGAAATTGTCCACGATGAAAAAAATGGACGAATTGCAACAAACGATTTCCCAAATGCCGGAATTGTCGAAACCTGTTTCTATTGTTAATTTAGTGAAATATTCTAAACAAGCCTATTACAATGGAAATCCTGAATATTATGAATTACCCACTTCGCAAGAGCAAACTTTCATTCTTTCGTATGCTAAAAATGCAACAAAAAACACCAAAGAAAACCTAATGAAAAGCTATGTGGATTCGACAGGACAATATGCCCGAATCACTACTTTTATGAAAGATATTGGCACCGAAGAAATGGCCAAAGTTGAAGGAAAATTGCAAAAGAAAATTAATCAGGTTTTTCCAAAAGACCGTTATGAAGTTACTTTAACCGGAAAAGCATTGGTTTTCCAAAAGGGAACTTCTTACTTAATAGACAACTTAATTGAATCGCTCATTTTTGCCATTTTCTTGATTGCAGGATTGATGGCTTATATGTTCCGTTCTGTAAAAATGATTTTGGTTTCTGTGATAACAAACATACTTCCACTGTGCATTACTTCAGGATTGATGGGCTATTTTGGTATTCCGCTCAAGCCGTCAACAATTTTGGTATTCAGTATTGCTTTCGGAATTTCGGTAGATAACGCTATTCAATTTATGGCAAAATACCGTCTCGATCTGATTGAAAATAATGGAAAAATCAAAAAATCGGTTTTCAGCGCATTACGAGAAACAGGAATAAGTACATTTTACACTTCCATCGTTTTGGTTTTTGGATTTGCCATTTTTACGCTTTCCAGTTTTAGTGGCACGATTGCCCTCGGAGGTTTAATTTCCTGTACTTTGTTATTTGCAATGTTTGCTAACCTATTGGTTTTACCTTCTTTAGTTCTAACTTTCGAAAAGAAGAAAGCCATAAAAGAGGATATTATGGAAGCCGAAATCGTGGAATAGTTTTTTAATTTGGAGCTACTTCCCGCTATTCGCTATATCCACGCAAAAAAGCGTGGGATGTCGCTTCTATCGGGGCTAGACATTAGGGCAAGACAACTTTTCTTTTTAGAAATTCATCCAAAATATTGTCTTGATACTTGTTATTTGATGTTGCAATTGGAGATTTTATTTTTCCTTTAATTTTTGCGAAACTGTAATCCAAGATTTATCAAATCCCAAGGCTTTTAAGACTTCATTTTTGTCTAACTTTTCAGGTTGTTTAATTTTGATTATTAAACAATTTTCAGGAACTTCCTCATTAATTGTAAATTGTGAACCGTGAGGTTGCCATGTAAAACAGAGTTCTCCTGTTTTTATGTTCGTACCAATCAAATTACCTCTTTTATTCCATTCCCAATCATATAGTTCATAATCATAACGGATTGTATCGAACTCAAATACTGCTACTTCTGATAAATCATCAGATTTTAATAATACAACCGTTCTTAAGTGTTTGTATTTTTCTCGTATTGAAGAAACTCTTTCATTCCAAATTTCAAGTACAAGTTTGCCGATTAATTTTGCATCTGCTTTTTGGTCACTTCTTTCACCATAAGAATAATTCGGGGAGTTCCGTCCAGATATTAATCTGATTTTCTTTTGTTTTGATGGGTTTTTTGCTTTTACGGTTTTTGCTCCCCAAGCAGTATTTCCCATTACAACGTCATCAAGTCCGACGTTTGATGGTTTCCAATCTGCTCCTATACAATTTGCAAAAATATTTTCCCAATCAGAACCTTCCAATTCAGGTTTTCCTTTTGACGCTAGCAAATAGATAATTTCTTTTCCTAATAAAAACGGAAAATCTTTTGGGAATTGATTTAGAGGAAATGCAGAAACAGATTTGTTTACCGTCCTTAATTTAGGTGATTGATTATTATTCTCCATAACCTACTTCATAATCTCTTAATACTGTAGTCATATCCATAGAAGCTGCTACATAAGGAAGGAGTTTTAAAATAACTGCTTTTACTAAATTTACTGGGACAGCATTTCCTGCTTGTCTTTTTGCTTGTCCGTCAGAAACAACAATCTTATAATCATCTGGAAACCCTTGTAAGCGAAACATTTCTCTTGGGGTTAATCTTCTTTCGCCATTTACAAGTAGATAATTGTATGATGCCCCTGAACGCAAAGCGCAAGAATAGGGATAAGAACAAATATTTCCAGATTTATTTTCATGCCAAATAGAGAGATTATATGCTGATTTATGTTTGTTTTTTCTTTTTTCTAAAATGTATTCAGATGCAAAATGCTTGGCATCTACTTTCTTTTCAAGAATCTCTGACAATGGTTTAAATGGTCTAACTGGCGATGGAAAATTAAATAATATTGGTTCTTTATGTCCAACAATTATTATTCGTTCTCTTTTTTGTGGAAGTCCGTAATCAAGTGCATTTAATACTGCAAATCTAACACTATAACCTAATTCTTTTTCAAGAACGTTTACTATAGTTTTTAGAGTATTTCCTCCATCGTGTCCAAAAAGTTGTTTTACGTTTTCTAATACAAAAGCCTTTGGCTTTTTGTGTTTTAGAATTCTTGCAATATCAAAAAACAGTGTTCCTCGAACATCATCAAATCCTTTCATTTTTCCAATAATACTGAATGATTGGCAAGGAAAACCTGCAAATAAAATGTCGTGATCAGGAATATCCTTTTCGTCAATTTTAGTAATGTCTCCAAATGGTCTTTCTCCAAAGTTTGCTTCATAACTATCCTGACAAAAATTATCAATATCGGAAGAGAAAACACATTCTGGAACAATGTCATTTTCAAGACACGCTTCATCCATAGCAGTTCTAAAGCCACCAATTCCACAAAAAAGGTCAATAAACTTTAATTTTTCCATATTTCTCATTTTATTTAATTTTCAAATTTAATATTTTGGATTGTATTTAGCTATTCTGTGAGTAGAATTTTATAAAAGATATTTGTTGGTTATAAATTTTATCTTTAGCAAAACTGAAATTTGTAGCAATGACAAATAATCAAAAAAATCCTAAATAACTTCATAGGTTTAGCCCCGATAGCAGCGGTATCCTTTTACTTTTTCTTTTAAAAAGTAAAAGATATAGCGAATAGCGGGAAATAGCTCCTGATTAGACCATTTCTCACAATGACTTTTCCAAACAAATCAATTATATTTGCAGTTCGATTGAAGAATCTAAAATCTAAAATTACGATGAAACATACAAGAGTTAAAGACTTGCTAAACAGTACAACAATACTTCAAGGAGTAAATGCAAAAGGTTGGGTAAGAACTTTTAGAAACAATCAATTTATCGCATTGAACGATGGTTCGACCATCAACAATATACAATGTGTTGTCGATTTTGAAAACACTCCAGAAGAAACCTTAAAAAGAATCACAACCGGAGCGGCGATTTCGGTTACTGGAGATTTGGTAGAAAGCAAAGGTGCTGGACAGAAATATGAAATCAAAGTTGAAAAACTAGAAATTCTTGGTGATTCGGATGCGGAGATATTTCCAATGCAACCCAAGAAACATTCTTTGGAATTCTTGCGTGAAAATGCACATTTAAGAGTTCGTACCAATGCTTTTGGAGCGATTATGCGTATTCGTTCGGTTTTGTCGTTCGCCGTTCATAGCTATTTTCAGGAAAAAGGTTTTGTGTATGTCAATACGCCTATCATAACCGGTTCTGATGCAGAAGGTGCTGGCGAAATGTTCAAAGTTACCGCTTTGCCTTTCGACAATCCACCAAGAACCGAAGACGGAAAAGTAAATTACAAAGAAGATTTCTTCGGAAAAGAAACGAATTTAACGGTTTCCGGACAATTAGAAGGCGAAACTTTTGCAATGGCTCTGGGTCAAATTTATACATTTGGACCAACATTTAGAGCCGAAAATTCGAATACTTCTCGCCATTTGGCTGAATTTTGGATGATTGAACCCGAAGTGGCTTTCAATGATTTGAATGACAATATGGACTTGGCCGAAGATTTTATTCAATTTGTAATCAAATACACGATGGATAAATGTGGCGATGATTTAAAATTCTTGGAAGGAAGACTTTTGGAAGAAGAAAAATCAAAACCACAAGCTGACAGAAGTGAAATGGCTTTACTAGAAAAACTAAATTTTGTTTTAGAAAACAACTTTAAACGTGTTTCTTATACCGAGGCGATTGATATTTTAAGAGATTGTACTCCAAATAAAAAGAAAAAATTTCAATACATCATCAACGAATGGGGTGCTGATTTACAATCGGAACACGAACGTTATTTGGTGGAGAAACATTTTAAATGTCCCGTAATCTTGTTTGATTATCCAGCGAACATCAAAGCATTTTATATGCGTTTGAACGAAGACGGAAAAACCGTTCGTGCAATGGACATCCTTTTCCCAGGAATTGGAGAAATTGTGGGTGGTTCACAAAGAGAAGAACGTTTTGATGTTTTGGTCGAAAAAATGAAAGCCTTAGGAATTAGCGAAGAAGAATTGTGGTGGTATTTAGACACTCGAAGATTTGGAAGCGCAGTTCACTCTGGTTTTGGACTTGGATTCGAAAGATTAGTGCTTTTTGTAACTGGAATGACAAATATTCGTGACGTAATTCCTTTCCCGAGAACGCCGATGAACGCCGAATTCTAAAGAAAAGTTGACGATTGATGGTTGTCAGTCCTAATCCAACAACCATCAACTATCAACCAATAACTATTATATGTTAAAACAATTTCTAAATCTTAAACTTTCCCAGAAATTATCTCCACAACAAATCCAGTTGATGAAGTTAATTCAATTGCCTACGCAAGCATTTGAACAACGTTTGTTGGAAGAAATGAATGAAAATCCAGCATTGGAAGCTGGAAGTGAAGAAGAAGAAATTTACGATAAAGACGAATTCGACAATGATGATGCCAATGACGAATTCGACGATTATGATGACCATGATAATGAAGATACAAGCGACATCAACATTGACGAATATTTAAGCAGCGACGAAACTCCGGATTATAAAACCCAAGCCAATAATTACAGTGATGATGATGAAGAACGCGAATCACCACTAGTTGCGCCAATAAGTTTTCACCAAGATTTAATCAATCAGTTGAACACTTTTATATTGAATGACCAAGATCGGGAAATTGCAGAATTCCTCGTGGGAAGCATTGATGATATGGGTTATATCCGACGAAGTGTTCCCGATATGGTTGACGATATGGCGTTTACCCAAGGCATTTACACCGACGAAAAAACGGTCGAGAGAATGTTGAACATCATCCACGAATTAGAACCTTCAGGAGTTGGCGCGCGTGATTTACAGGAATGTTTATTGTTGCAATTGAAGCACAAAACACCTACGGAATACGTGGCTTTGGCAATGGATATTATCGAAAACCAGTTTGATGCTTTTACCAAAAAACATTACGACAAACTCCAACAGAAATACAATGTTTCGAATGAGCAACTCAAAACCGCCATTCACGAAATAGAAAAACTGAACCCAAAACCAGGCGGTTCTTTTACCGGAAGCAACAAAATTACGGAACATGTTGTTCCAGATTTTGCCATCCGGATTGTTGACGATGAATTGGTTTTGACCCTAAACGGAAGAAATGCACCATCTTTACACGTTTCCAAGGATTATCAGGAAATGATGCAAACGTATAAAAGTTCCAGAGATAAATCGAATGCGCAGAAAGATGCAGTTCAGTTTATTAAACAAAAATTAGATTCGGCTAAATGGTTTATCGATGCCATCAAACAACGCCAGGAAACACTTTATGTGACGATGAATGCGATTATGCATTACCAGCGAGAATATTTTCTTGAAGGCGATGAAACCAAGCTAAAACCAATGATTCTAAAAGACATTGCCGATTTAGTTGGGCTAGATATTTCGACCATTTCCCGTGTGGCAAATAGCAAATATGTGGAAACTCCTTACGGAACAAAACTAATCAAGGAATTCTTCTCCGAAGCAATGAAAAACGATCAAGGCGAAGATGTTTCGACACTTGAAATCAAGAAAATTCTACAAAATGTAATTGAGGACGAGGACAAACAAAAACCACTTCCAGATGATCAATTGGCCGAAATCCTTTTGGAAAAAGGCTATCCAATTGCAAGACGAACCATTGCGAAATACCGTGAACAATTAGATATTCCTGTGGCGAGAATGAGGAAGAAAATGTAGGTATTTTTGATTAACGATTTTTGATTTAGAAATAATAAATAGCGTAATGTTATGGGAATTAATGAAATAATTGGCTTTTTAGCAGACACTTGTGCGATTACAATTGGACTAATGATGAAGATTTCAAATAACACGGAAAAGTTTGGTTCATTTAAGAAATATTGGTTGTTCTTAGTTATTGGCGGAATTTTACTATTTTCGTTTGATTTATATAAATATTTGAGATAAGATATCTCCCGTGAAAAAAATCCTTCCTTTTTTTTCCTACTTATTCCATCCGATATTTATTCCGGTGTATGCCACCTTGTTTTACTTTTTTTTGAATGATTCTTATTTTACAAATCCAGAAAAATACTTCGTTGTTTTTCAAATAGTGATTATCACGATACTGCTTCCTGTTCTCTTTTTTTTTGTGTTGCGCACTGCCGGACAAGTAGATTCCGTAATGATTTCGGAAATATCGCAACGCAAAATCCCATTGGTCATTCAGTGTTTTTTGACAATTTTACTCGTTCGAAAAAGCATCACATTGGATCACTATCCGGAATTTCATTTTTTCTTTTTGGGAGGTTTGTTAAGTACTGTGTTGGCATTGGTTTTGTTGTTTTTTAGGACAAAAGCCAGTCTTCATATGGTTGCCATAAGTGCCTTAACAATTTTTATTATTGGATTAAGCATCCACAATCAAACCCGAAACATCAATTTGATTGCATCTCTGGTGCTTATGAATGGCGTTGTGGCTTCCTCCCGTTTGGAAATGAAAGCACACACGCCGAAAGAATTGGTGATTGGTTTTCTTTTGGGAATTATCCCGCAGTTGCTTTTGCTACATCTATGGCTATAAGATATAGAACATAACCCCAATGTTCAATGCATTCATATCTATCGATTCAGTGCTGGTTTTTGCCGATTTAAACAAAGAATTTAAGCCATAATAAGCATAAACATTTATAGAATTATAGCCCGATGAAATATAAGCACCGTATTGAAATTTATTAAAATCTTTATTATTGGTGACCACTATTTTTCCTTGTGCATCTTCATAAACTGATTTATTGTAAATCAAATAACCCATTTTAAAACCTCCGTAAATTCGCCAAAATTTATGACTGTCATATTTTGATGTCCGCCACCTGAACTCTATAGGCACTTCGACCAGAAATTGCGTGAATCTGTTTTTATTGTAGGTGATATTGGGGTCAATAATCTTGTAAACTGGTGTTTGATTGAGTTCTGTTATGGCAAGGTTTTGATTGTAATTGTTATATGAAAAACCAAGTCCCGGAGCTATCGCAATAGTTCTCTTTTTATTTATTGGAAAATCTCTAAGGAATCCAGTCGAAAATCCCGATGAAAATTTATCTTGAGTCAAACCCGCTGGTTTGTTTTGTAAAGTATTGAGGGTAAATCCAAAATAAAACTGATCCTCTCTATAAAGCGAATCAACTTTCACGACAGGCAAAACCGGATTGGTGGTTTGCGAAAAAACGTTGACCACAGTGAATAAAAATATTGTTTGGAGAGCTAAACGCATATAGAATTTTTGTGGGATAAATTTACAAAAAAAAGGCAACCGAAAGGCTAGTTGTGGTCGGAAGATTTTTTCTTCCGACTTTTTTTGTTTTAAACCTAAAATATATTATTTTTATTTTATATATTTAACAAGAATTAACTTTCTTTATAAATATTTATTCGTACATTTATTACTGTAAATCAGTGATTTATGACAGTATTTAAAGACCGCTAAGTTTCCGTTAGTGAGTTGTTAGGGCTTATTCCCGAAGCCCTTTTGTCTCATCTTTCAACTAGCACGGAAGTGGATCATTATTCAAAAGTTCTTCATGGCAATAAGATGTTTTACCTTCTGCTGTATGCTATTCTTGACAATAAAAAACTTAGTCAACGAACATTGGAAGATACCTTTAATTATTCGGGATTTATGACCATTTTTAATTTAGATGAATCAGAAACCGTTAGAAGAAGTTCTGTTTCTGAAAGGTTGTCTAAGATTGATTCTGGTTATTTTAAAGAAATTTTTGAATGTATGTATAGCCGTTTCTCTGAAAGTTATAGTCAGCCTGAAAGAGACAAATATAACCTAATCCGAGTGGATAGTACTATTGTTTCTGAAGCTGCTGGAAAAATAAAAGCAGGCATTGACCAGAAGAACGGCAAAAAACTCATAAATATAGTATGTCTTTTGATGGTATACTTCCTGCGGGGATTGAGGTATTTGATAGTCAAAGCTACTCTTTGGAAGAAATTGCACTTCCCGAAGCTATTTTAAAGCAAGTAGTAAAAGATACTGAACATCGCAATATTTATATTATTGACCGAGGTTTACAGTCTACCCGCACGATGAAGGATTTTTCAGATAAGAAAGTTAAATTTGTTATCAGAGCTAAAGAGAACCGTAAACATGAAGAAATAAAATCACTTATCGAGACAAATCAGGATTTAAATCTTGGGGATAATCATTTAATAAAAGACAGTATAGTAAAGCTTTACACAGGAATACCAGTGAAAAACAAGAAAGGAAATGTACATTATAGGCAAGAAAAAGTTGAAGAACATTTTAGACTAGTGGTTGTGAAGAACAAAAAACATCCCGAAAAAGTATTTCATTTTCTCACAAATGATTTTGAACTTACAGCTAAAGAAGTTGCTGACTATTATAGGAAAAGATGGGATATCGAGGTGTTTTTTAGATTCATTAAACAAGAGCTAAATGTCAGCCGTCTTGTATCGTTAAGCAAAAACGGTATAGAAGTTACGGTTTATGTGACCTTGATTGTGGCAATGCTTGTCCTGATCTATAAAAAAGCCAATAATCTTGGTTATAAAACCGCCAAAAGAAGATTTGTTTTGGAACTAAGAGAGCTTATTACTGGCATTATGATTGTGTTTTCGGGTGGAGATCCCTTAAAAGTATAAAACATAATTGGCCGGAATTTCTTCCGACCACAACTACCGAAAGGCCACCTTTATTAAATTATAAAAATTATTTGCAGAGAGGATGGGATTCGAAC
The DNA here is from genome assembly GCF_015277675.1 of Flavobacterium soyangense. Classification (GTDB taxonomy): domain Bacteria; phylum Bacteroidota; class Bacteroidia; order Flavobacteriales; family Flavobacteriaceae; genus Flavobacterium; species Flavobacterium soyangense. The sequence goes on along the minus strand of NZ_JADHEC010000001.1, from coordinate 76,626 downwards.
CCACGTTATGTTGCCATAAACACGCTTTCCAAGCGTGCGCCTTCAGCCACTCGGCCACCTCTCTATTTAATTCAAGGTTGCAAAGAACACGAAAAAATATGACTTAAGAAAATTAATACTCGCTTTTTATGACAATTCTCCTCGCAATGAGGTTTCGAAAATTGTTTTAAAAATAGCCACAGGAACATTTTGTGCCAATAAGTACATCAATTTAGTAATAGCGGCTTCAGTAGTAATGTCTTTTCCTGAAATTATTCCAATTTCTTTCAATGCAGTACTCGTTTCGTATTTTCCCATAGTTACACTTCCTATAGAACATTGGGTTACGTTTACAATTTGCAAACCTCTTGTTATTCCGTTTTTTAAAAGTGATAAAAACCATTCTTCGGTTGGCGCATTTCCGGCTCCATAAGTTTCTAACACAATTCCTTTAAGTTGCGGAATACCTAAAATGGCTGCCAAAACAGCTTCACTAATACCCGGAAATATTTTAATTATTGCCACATGGGTGTCCATATTCTTATGAATCCTCAATTTTTTAATTCTTACTTTTGGAAGAAATAATTCAGGATATGTTTTTAAAAGCACTCCTGATTCAATCAAAGTGGGATAATTGGGCGAAATAAATGCATTGAAATTTTCAGCATTTATCTTTGTGGTTCTGTTACCTCGATACAATTTGTATTCAAAATAAAGACATACTTCGCTAATTATCGGTTTATTGTTTTGTCTTAAAGAAGCAATTTGGATTGCGGTTATCAGATTTTCCTTTGCATCAGTTCTTAAATCTCCAATGGGCAATTGTGAACCGGTAAAAATTACGGGTTTCGACAAGTTTTCGAGCATAAAACTCAATGCTGAAGCTGAATACGACATTGTATCTGAGCCATGTAAAACTACAAATCCATCAAATTGAACATAATTATCTTCAATAATCACGGCAATTTCTGCCCACTTTTCGGGAGTCATATTGGAAGAATCAATCGGTGTTTCAAAAGAAACCGTCTCAATATCACATTCCAATTGTTTTAATTCTGGGATTCGCTGCAGCAGTTTTTTAAAATTGAAAGCCTTAAGTGCTCCATTTTCAAAATCCTTCATCATACCAATGGTTCCACCGGTGTAAATCAAAAGAATTTTGGCTTTAGATTGCATTTTCAAATTTCAATTTATTGACAACAGGATTGGCATACATAGCCAAGAAACTTTGCAAAGCTAATGGGTCATTATGATCTATTCGCATTTCTAGTCTGCGCTCAAAAAGCGATTTTTCGTTTTCTGTGTACAAATGTTGATGAGAATTGGTTTTATTCAAAATATCATAAGCAATATAATTAGTTGGCCACAGTTTATAGTTGCGCAAAATAGATTCGTCAATAACCTGAGTCAATGCTTGAATTTGTTTATTGGAATTATCAAATTGCGACTTAATAAGATCTAATTCGTGATCAAGAACATCACCAACGTGAATATGAATGCGCTTTTTTTGGCCCATAACTCCACTCATCAAGTTAATAAAATCTTCATTCTTTTCCTTGATATAAATTTCTTGTTTGGCTTCAGCCAAAAGTTGTGGCATTTTTAAAGCATCAGTTGGATCATATTCGTAAGAAATTGAAACGGGAACTATTTTAATTTTTTTGAAATAATCCATCAAATTTTCTTCGTCAGAAGCCATGGAAAGCATTTTTAAAACGCCCGGATTAGTGGCGTCATTTCCGTCTTTGGTTCTTCCTTCTCGCTGTGCTATCCAAACTGAACGGTTTTCATGTTGCAATAACTTGCTAATGTATTCTGATAATAATTTTGAACTTTGAAGCATTTCTCTTGGCAATAATCCTCTTTGGACCAAAAAATTACGGTTTAATCTTGCCAATGTTCTCAAAAATGATTTTTTAACCAAATTATCTCCAATTGCTGATGCAGTCATCACTAATTTATGCTCGAATAAACAAGCGTTTAGCAAGGAAGTGTCTAAAAGAATATCTCGATGATTCGAAATAAACAGATAAGAAGAGTTTTTTTCTAACTTTTCAAAACCCGAAGTTGTCAATCCGTCTGAGGTTTTTTCTAACACTTTTTGAAGTGATTTGTATATGAAATTACATTGAAAATCCCTTGTAGAATGCGTCCTTAGAAGCTGTTCTTTCCATACATTGTCAGGAAGATCCGGAGAAGTAAAGTTCATCAATGCTTTCATCATTGGGTGATGGACCACATTTTGAATAGCGTCATTTACTTCGGTATCATAAAAGGGACGAATTGCGTCAAATTTTGACATATAGAATATTATTTTATGAGAACAAATTAACAAAATTTTTATGGAAAATATCCAATTTCTATGTTAAATCCCGAATATTTCTTTGGAATTTTCGGTGGTAATTCGTGCAATTTCTTCTTGAGGCAAATTAAAAATAACAGCTAGTTTATTAACAACATTTATCAAATAACTGCTTTCATTGCGTTTTCCACGAAAAGGAACCGGAGCTAAATAGGGGGAATCAGTTTCGAGAACGATATGTTTCATATTGATTTGATTCAGGAATTGGTCAATTTTTCCATTTTTGAAAGTTACCACTCCACCAATTCCCAGTTTCATATTATAAGAAATAGCTTGTAAAGCTTGCTCATAAGTTCCGGAAAAGCAATGAAAAATCCCAAACAAATCAACAGATTTTTCTTCTTCCAATATTTCAAAAACTTCATCAAAAGCTTGACGACAATGAATTACAATGGGTAATTTATATTGTTTTGCAAATTGAATTTGCTTTCTAAATGCATCCTGTTGCTGCGGTAAATGTGTTTTATCCCAATACAAATCAATACCAATTTCGCCAATGGCAAAGAATTTTCTTCTAGCCAATTCTTCCTCAACATGAAGTAATTCTTCGAGATAATTGTCTTTTACGTGCGTTGGGTGCAAACCCATCATCAAAAAAATATTTGAAGGATATGACTTTTCCAAATCGTACATCGACTGTGTAAAAGTAGAATCGATGGCAGGAATAAAAAATCTTGAAACACCTGCGTCGATGGCGCGTTGAATCATTTCATCGCGATCTTCATCAAATTCGTTGGAATATAAATGGGTATGGGTATCGGTAATTTTCATCGATTTTTTTTAGAGTGGCAAAGTTAGTTTTTTGATTGACTTGATTTATTAATTCTTGTGTTTTTAGATTACTTTTGGAATTAAATAATTTTTCAAATGAAAACCCTTCCTGGCATTCTTAAAAAAGAAAGTTACAAAAAAATAAACTTCAAGGTTTCAAAAACGCAACATTTGCTCATTAAGGCCAGCATTAATGGAGTTAAGGGAAATTTTATTCTCGATACTGGAGCAAGTTCCAGTTGTGTGGGTTTTGAAAGTATTGAGTTATTTCTGTTGGAAGCCAAAAAGTCTAAAACACAAGCTTCGGGTGCTGGCGCATCGGGAATGTTTACACAAATAGCTGTTGGGAACAAACTTCAATTGGGCACTTGGAAACACGCTGATTTTGACCTCGTGATTTTTGATTTATCTCACGTAAATGGAGCATTGATTGAACACAAAGCGAAACCCGTTCACGGTATTATTGGCGCTGATATTCTAATGAAAGGCAAGGGAATTATTGATTATTTCAATCATTGCTTGTATTTGATGCAATAAAAAAATCACATCTACTTACGCAAATGTGACTAAATTTATTTATACCTATAAAGTTGTTTTTATTTTACAACTCAAATGCTTTTTTTGGATTATTATCACAAAGCAACTCCAAAGGATTTTCCAAGGCTTCTTTCACTGCCACCAAGAATCCTACTGACTCACGACCATCAATAATCCTATGGTCATAAGAAAGTGCTACGTACATCATTGGATGAATTTCCACTTTGCCATTTACGGCAATTGGACGCTCAATAATGTTGTGCATTCCAAGGATTCCAGATTGTGGTGGATTGATTATTGGCGTTGATAACATACTTCCAAAAACGCCTCCGTTTGTGATGGTAAACGTTCCACCAGTCATATCATCAACGGTAATTTGTCCGTCACGAGCTTTAATGGCCAATCGTTTAATATCGGCTTCTATTCCACGGAAAGTCAAGTTTTCAGCATTGCGAACCACAGGAACCATAAGTCCTTTTGGACCGGAAACTGCAATTGAAATATCGCAGAAATCAAAAGCAATTTTATAATCGCCATCCATCATTGAGTTCACATCCGGATATAATTGTAAAGCTCTGGTTACGGCTTTTGTAAAAAATGACATATATCCTAAACCTATTCCTCCGTGTTTTGCTTTGAAAGCATCTTTGTATTCATTACGCAAGGTGTTTATTGGCGTCATATTTACTTCGTTGAAAGTGGTCAACATGGCTGTTTCATTTTTGGCAGCAACCAATCTTTCTGCAACTTTACGACGCAACATAGATAATTTTGTGCGCTCAGAACCACGGCTTCCACCTGTTGGTGTTCCCATTGCTGGAACTGCATTTACTGCGTCATCTTTGGTAATTCTTCCGTCTTTCCCTGTTCCGATGATGTCAGAAGGTTGGATGTTTTTTTCATCCAATATTTTTCTTGCTGCTGGCGATGGAGTTCCTGAAGCATAAGAAACTGGAGCAACAACTTTCACTTCTTCTTTTTTTACCTCAACAGTTTTCACTTCCTCTTTTTTTGCTTCGACAACTGGTGCTGAACCTGATGTTTTTTTACCTTCAGTATCAATTAAACAAACTATGGAACCTACGGCAACGGCATCTCCTTCTTCGGCTTTTAGAGTAATAATTCCACTGGCTTCTGCAGGCAATTCTAGTGTAGCTTTGTCTGAATCAACCTCAGCAATGGCTTGATCTTTTTCTACATAATCGCCATCTTTTACTAACCAAGTTGCGATTTCAACTTCTTTGATGGATTCCCCAGGTGATGGGACTTTCATTTCTAAAATCATCTTATATTATTTTAATTATGAATTTAAATTGTTAAAGTTTCAAGTTGGATAATATTAAACCTGAAACATTTTTTTTTATCTTGATATATTCTTGTCAAAAACAAATTTCAAAGCTTCCGCATGACGGCGTTTTGATCTGGTATAACTTCCCGAAGCAGCTGCGGCAGATGCTCTTAATGATGCTAATCTAAATTTTACGGTCGTAATATTCATCAACATAAAACCATAAGCGCCCATATTTTTCGGTTCTTCTTGTGCCCAAACATAATCATCTGCATTAGGATATCTCGCAATTATTTCTTTTAATTGTTCTGTTGGCAACGGAAATAATTGCTCAATTCTCACTACTGCAACATCTTTTCGACCGTTGATTTCTCTTTCGGCAGTGATGTCATAATAGAATTTTCCTGTGCAGAAAACCAAAGTTTTTACGTCTTTTTTATTTACGGTATCATCGTCAATTGTTTCCTGAAAAGTGCCTGAAGTAAACTCTTCTATTCCGGAAACTACTCTTGGATCACGTAGCAAACTCTTTGGTGTAAAAACAATAAGTGGTTTACGGTATTTCGTTTTCATCTGTTTTCTTAACAAGTGAAAGAAATTTGCTGGCGTTGTACAATCGGCAACAACCATATTTTGTCTGGCACAAAGTTGTAAATAACGTTCCATTCTTCCTGAAGAATGTTCTGCTCCTTGTCCTTCGTAACCGTGAGGTAACAATAAAACGATTCCGTTTTGATTGTTCCATTTATCTTCTCCACAAGAAATATATTGGTCAATCATAATTTGGGCTCCGTTGCTGAAATCGCCAAATTGCGCTTCCCAAATCGTCAAGGCATTTGGGTTTGCCAATGCATAACCATAGTCAAATCCTAAAACTCCATATTCTGATAAAAGAGAATTGTAAATACTGAATTTTCCTTTTTTGCCTTCCAAATTATTAATTAAGACTACTTCTTCTTCTGAATCTTCAACTTTCACAACAGCGTGACGATGGGAAAAAGTACCGCGTTCTACATCTTGTCCGGAGATACGAACATCATACCCTTCTTGCAACAATGATCCATAAGCTAAGTGCTCAGCCATTGCCCAATCTAACTTGTTGGTTTCGAAAAACATTGTTTTTCTGTCGTTTATTAATTTTTGGATTTTGCTGATAAATTTCTTGTCCTTTGGCAAATTACAAATGGCATTGGCAACAGCCGTAAGTCCTTCTTTTGAATAAGAAGTATCTACTTTTTTGAACATTTGAGCAACTCCGGCTTTGGTAAAACCTTCCCATTCATTTTGCATAAATGGAGTAATTATTGTCAATTCTTTTTTACGGGATTCTTCAAGATTTATTTCCAGATTCGATTTGTATTCTACCTCCAATTCTTTTACATAATCAGCGTCAATAACTCCTTCAGCCAATAATCTCTCGGCATAAATATCTCTTGGATTTTTATGTTTTGCAATAATTTTATACAATAAAGGTTGCGTAAAACGTGGTTCGTCGCCTTCGTTATGACCATATTTTCTATAACCCAGCAAATCGATAAAAACATCACGTCCAAAATGCATTCTGAAATCCAATGCAAATGACATTACGTGTACCACAGCTTCGGCATCATCAGCATTAACGTGCAATACTGGCGAAAGCGTTACTTTGGCAACATCTGTACAATAAGTCGAAGAACGTCCATCGAGATAATTTGTGGTAAAACCAACCTGATTGTTGATTACAATATGTATTGTTCCACCCGTTTTATAACCGTCAAGTTGAGCCATTTGAACCAATTCATATAAAATTCCTTGACCCGAAATCGCTGCATCACCGTGAACGGCAATAGGCAATACTTTAGAAAAATCGTCTGGGAAATATTTATCTTGTTTGGCTCTGGTAATTCCTTCTATAACAGCTCCAACAGTTTCAAGATGTGAAGGATTTGGAGCTAGATTTATGTTGATGGTTTTTCCTGACCTTGTTGTTTTTTGTGCGGTAAGTCCCAAATGGTATTTTACATCTCCGTCAAATTGATCCTGATCGTAATCTTTGCCTTCGAATTCTCCAAAAATATCCTGGGTGGATTTCCCGAATATATTTGCCAAAACATTCAAACGACCACGATGCGCCATTCCCATCACAAATTGTTCTATTCCTTTTTCTGCCGCTTTTTCAATCAATGCGTCAAGGGCAGGAATAATTGATTCTCCTCCTTCTAGTGAAAAACGCTTTTGACCAACATATTTGGTGTGTAAGAAATTCTCAAATGAAACTGCTTGATTTAATTTGTTGAGAATCGCTCTTTTTTCATCATGAGAAAAATCAGGGTGATTGTCGTTATGCCCAATTTTATTTTGAATCCATTGAATGTCATTTGGATTTCGGATATACATATACTCAACTCCAATGGATTGACAGTAAATTTTATCCAAATGTCCCAAGATGTCCGCTAAACTACAAGGAGCAATTTTGATGATTTTTGCAGCATCGAAAACAGTTGATAAATCCGCTTTTGAAAGTCCAAAATTTTCAATATCCAATGTTGGAGTATACGTTCTTCTTTTGTGGACCGGATTTGTTTTGGTAAACAAATGTCCACGATTTCTATAGGCTTCAATTAATTTGATAACATTGAACTCTCTCTGAAGTTTCTCGGAAGCAGAAGTATCTTCAAAACTTACTGAAGTTCCACCTTCTGTTTGACTTACTGGATTTTCTCCATTATAAGTTGACAATCCAAAGTCGAAACCTTGAAAAAAACCTCTCCAACTTGGCTCTACGCTATCTGGATTTTCTAAATATTGATCGTATAATTGTGCGAAAAATTCGGTATGTGCCGCATTTAAGAATGAAAACCTATCCATAATTGTATAAAATCTGCTTTTTATTAAAATAGTCTTGCAAAAGTACAATAATACAATAAGTTTATAATTCTTTTTAAATACTTTTATGCCTTAAATTGTTAAAAACCTAAATGCCTATGAAAAAGGACGTCTTGAAAGTTGTTGCCAAATCAATTTTGGGAGTTATAACATTATTATTTTCTTTTGGTTTATTTGCTCAAGGACAAACAAATACTCCAAAACTGCCAAATGATTTCTGGAGAAATGTTCAATTTGGAGGCGGAATAGGATTGAGTATTGGTTCTGGTTATACCGATATTACTATTGCTCCAAGCGCCATTTATAATATTAACCAAATTGTTTCAGTTGGAACTGCAGTACAATTTGGGTATATTTCTGCAAAAAACGACTATACTTCTACGCTTTATGGAGCAAGTTTAATAGGTCTTGTAAATCCTATTCCACAAGTTCAACTTTCGGTTGAGTTAGAAGAAATAAATGTAAATACAGATTATCAATATCTTGGGGGAAACAACACCAATACTATTTGGAATACCGCACTTTATCTTGGTGCAGGTTATAGAACAGGAAATGTAACCGTTGGGGTTCGCTATGATGTATTATTTGATTATAACAACGGCTATTACAGCGACCCATTTATGCCGTTTATAAGAGTTTATTTTTAACATTTAATTATGAAAAAGAGCATACAAGTGTTTTTTCTTCTGTTCATCAGCTATGGATTTTCTCAAAACACCCTTTTGCAATCTGGCCCAATGGTAGGTTACTGCGAGATGAAAGAAGCCGCAATTTGGTTGCAAACCAAAGAAAATGTTTCCGTTAAAATCGAATATTTTGCATTAGATAATCCCACTAAAGTATTCTCTTCTGATACTTATAATTCGTCTAAAGAAGTTGGTTTCACTTATCATATCATTTTAGACCAACTGGAACCTGGAAAAAAATATAAATATACCATTTACTTCAATAATAAAAAGGTGGTTTTGCCATATGAAACTTCATTTTCTTCCAAAAAATTGTGGCAATGGCGAGAAGATGCACCTGATTTTAACGTTGCTTTTGGCAGTTGTATGTATATCAACGAAACTGAGTTTGACAGGCCTGGAAAACCCTATGGAAGCGGATATAATATTTTTGAAAGCATCGCTAAAAAAAATCCGGACATTATGATTTGGGGTGGCGACAACACTTATTTGAGAGAGGCAGATTGGGATAGCAAAACAGGGATTTATCATCGCAATACACACTCCAGATCTATTAAGGAAATACAACCTTTGTTAGCAAAAACTCAAAATTTTGCGATCTGGGATGACCACGATTATGGTCCCAATGATAGTGACCGAAGTTTTTATAATAAAAACTTGACCCAAAAAGCATTTAAAGATTTTTGGGCCAATAAAAGTTACGGAATCAGTCCGGAGCAAAATGAAGGTGTTTTCTCAACCTTTAATTGGGGTGATGCACAATTTTTTCTGATTGACGATCGGTTTTTCAGATCTCCACAAGACCGAATTACAGGAAATAAAACGATGTTAGGCACTACACAATTCGAATGGCTTATCGATGCTATGAGTTCTTCAATAGCCACTTTTAAAATAATCGTGATAGGCGGACAAGTCTTAAATGCGGTACCAGACACGGAAAACTACGGCCATTATCCCGAAGAAAAAGAAAAACTACTCAAAGAGATTACAGACAATAAAATAAAAGGGGTGTTATTCTTAACCGGAGACCGCCATTTTGCCGAAATGTCTATGTTGTCTCGGCAAGGGAGTTATCCTATTTATGATTGGACTGTTTCACCATTTACTGCAGGAGTTGTTTCTGACAAAGTGTTTAAGGAAGACAACAAATACAAAGTTTTGGGCAGTGCATTTATTCAAAATAATTTTGGAATAATTTCATTTTCAGGAAACAAAGAAAATAGGCAAATGAAACTCACTTTATTTGACATCAATGGGAATGAATTGTGGAATAAAGTGATTTTAAAAAAGGAGTTAGAGTAGTTAATATTTATTCCTGAACCACACTTTTTGCCATTCTCGTTTCAAAATTAAGAAAGCAACATTTTCAGCTAAAGCTACTAAATCTGAACCATCAAGTTTTTTGATTTGGTCTTCAGAAACGTCAATAATGTAAAGCAAATTGAGGTATTCGGCAAATTTATACTGAATCAATCGGTATATTTTTTCGTGTAATTGAATTTTTAATTCCTCGGGCAAAATGCTCATCGGAAAATCAATTCCTTCATTGGCTAAATTAAAATCCTTATTAATTTGCTCAATTAATTTCAAGTACAAAGTTTCTTTTTCGGCTTCTTGAAGAAGTAAATCTATATTTATGGGAGTGATGAAATTCATTTTATTTTTTTATAAAAGTCTCTCGACTGCGCCCGAGGTGACAACTGAAAACTGAGACTGCAAACTGAAAACTAAACATTTCTACTCATTAAATTATCGCCAAAAGCTTTCAACATTACTTTTTTATCTTCGGAAATATTGATTTTTTCCAAGGTTTCAAAAGCTTTCAATGTGAAGTCTTTAATGGATTTTTGCGTGGCTAATGATGCGCCAGTCGAGTTGAAAGTTTCCTTTACCGTTTCAATTTTTTCTGAATTTTCATCTAACTGAATAGAAAACAAATGCATTAACTCTTCTCTTTGTTCTTTCGAAGAAAACTCAATTGCTTTTAAGTAAAGATATGTTTTTTTGTTTTCGATAATATCACCGCCCACTTGCTTTCCGAAGGTTTTTGGATCGCCAAAAGCATCCAAATAATCATCCTGCAACTGGAACGCCAAGCCTAAATTGAGTCCAAAATCGTAAATCAAATTAGCGTTTTCTTCGGAAGTTTTTGCAATAATTGCTCCCATTTTCATTGCGGCTGCAACGAGAACGGCAGTTTTGTATCCAATCATTTTTAGATATTCGAGAATCGTAACGTCATTGCGAGTTTCAAAATCAACGTCATATTGCTGACCTTCGCATACTTCGAGAGCAGTCTGACTGAACAATTTAGCAAGATCCTTAAAAATAGCTGGTTCGTATTGTTCAAAATATTGGTAAGCCAAAATGAGCATTGCGTCACCAGAAAGAATTCCCGTGTTGATATTCCACTTTTCGTGAACAGTAACATTCCCTCTTCGCAAAGGCGCATCGTCCATAATGTCATCGTGAATGAGCGAAAAATTATGGAAAACCTCAATAGCCAATGCAGCTGGCAAGGCTTCTTTATAATTACCATCAAAAACTTCGGCAGTCATTAATGTCAACACTGGACGCAATCTTTTTCCGCCAAGTTGTAAAATATAATCTATGGGTTGATAAAGATTTTTGGGCTCTTTTACTATTTTTTGGTTTTCTAAATAGAGTAGAAATTGCTCTTGATACTGATGAATGGGAAGCATAAATGATTCTTTATTTTGTATCACAAAGGAAACTAAAAAACCCGAAACTTTAAACCTTATACAATTTTTTTAAAAATACTTTGGAAACTATTTTGGTATTTAAAGTTTCCTTTGTAAATTTGCATTTTAATTTTAAATATCAAACCCAAAATGACCGCAACAAAATGGACTATCGATTCTGAACAATCTGATGTATTAATAAAAACAAGACATTCAATTATCGCCTATTTAGTGAGTAAAACAAATACATTTAATGGTTCAATATCTGTAGTGGATGATGAATTACAAGATGCCTGCGTTGAATTCTTATTTGATATAAATGCTAAAGAAGGAAAATTAGAACAGTTTGATTCTAATTTAAAATTGAATGATTTTATCGATACAAAGCAAAATCCAACCGTCAGTTTTAAATCGACTTCTTTTCAAAAAGTAAATTCAGACATTAATTTCTTAAAAGGTAATCTTACCATCAACAATATTACTAAAGTAGTTGAACTAGATGTAATGCTTACCGGATTAGAAACTCACGATGGTAATTCAAAAGCAATATTCGAAATTCTTGGCAATATAAATCGAAAAGATTTTGGGCTATCCTACAATGCTTATAACCTAAACAGCGGTATCGTCCTAGGACAAGATATGAATTTGACTGTTAATCTTGAGTTTACAACTAACTCTAGTTTAAACTAATTATAAATTTAAGTAAAACCTTTGGAAGCTATTTTAGTATTAAAAGTTTCCATTGTGCGTTTGCAAACAAAATTTAATTTTTTGAATTTTAAAAATGAAAGAAAAAATTATTGCCAAAGCCACTGATTTGTTCTTGAAACTGGGTTTCAAGAGTGTTACTATGGATGATATTGCCGGGGAAATGTGTATTTCTAAAAAAACCATTTACAAATATTTCTGCAATAAGGAACTCCTAATTGAAGAAACTACCGAAATGGTTCACAAAGCAATCCATCAAAGTATCAATACAATTGTGGAGAAAAATTACAATGCCATCAAAGAAAATTTTGAAATCAGAAAGATGTTCAAAGAAATGTTTAATGTAGGTGAAACCTCTCCTATCTATCAATTAAAAAAACATTATCCAGAAATCTATAATATGGTCATGTCCCGAGAAATAAACGAGTGTAATAAGGTTTTTAAACAAAATATCGAAAAAGGGATTCAAGAGGGTTTGTATCGAAAAGAAATGCTGGTTGATACCTATGTTGTTTTTTATTATACTCTTATTTTTAGCATTAATGGAAACACCATTTCTGAAAAAGAAGTTAAAGAACTTGAATTACAAGCATTAGAATACCATACCAGAGCAATGGCAACGCCAGAAGGAATAATTGAACTCGAAAAACAAATACAAAATTTTAATCTATAATGAAGAAACTATTTTTAATACCTTTATTAGTTTTTGCAATCACGGCAAAATCTCAAGAACAAAAGAAAAACTACAGTTTTAGTCTAGAACAAGCCATAAGTCACGCATTGACCAATAACTATTCGGTTATAAATGCAGGACGTGACATTGAAGCATCTAAAGAAAAAAAATGGGAAACTACCGCTGCAGGTTTGCCACAAATTAGCGCGGGTGTTGACTATACCAACAACTTTGTTTTGCAAAAATCACTTATTCCTGCTGAATTTTTCGGGGGGAAAAAAGGTGATTTTGCCGAAGTCTCCTTTGGGAATAAGAATAATGTGGTTACGCATGCCACTTTGAACCAGCTAATTTTTGATGGGTCATATATTGTAGCATTACAAGCCTCAAAAACATACCTAAAATATTATGAAAATGCCAAACACAAAACAAATGCAGATGTTACCGAAAATGTCATCAATGCATATGGAAATGTTTTGCTGGCCGAAGAGAGTATCTCCATTCTCGAGAAAAATAAAGCAACATTAGAAAAAACATTGTCAGACACCAAGGAAACTTTTAAAAACGGCCTGATTGAAGAGGAAAATGTTGAACAGCTTCAAATTACACTTACAACCGTAAACAGCACCCTTAATTATAATAAAAGACTGGTTGAGGCTGTATATAAAATGTTGAAAATTACCTTGGGAATGGACATAAATGATAATTTAAAACTCACTGACAAACTAGATAACCTAGCCATATCTAATTTAGATTTATCCCTTTTTCAAAATGAATTCGAAGCAAAAAACAATATAAATTATCAGATAGCTTCGAATTTTGAGGAACAAAGGCAACTCGAATATAAATTAGAAAAAAGCAAAGCTCTGCCTACTTTATCGGCTAACGTGAATTTTGGATACAATGGTTTTGGCAATAAATTCGAATTTTTGACTAAAAACCAACGTTGGTTCAATTACTCCAATCTTGGCGTGAGTTTACACGTCCCTATATTTAGTAGTTTGGCCAGAAGTTCCAGGGAACAACAGGCTAAAATAGCCATAGAACAAGCCAAGACCCAGTTAACAGAGACAGAACAAAAATTAAAATTACAGTATTCAGTTGCAAAAAGCGAATATGAATTCAGTATTGAAGAATATGCTACGGCAAAAACAAGTTTGAATCTCGCCGAAAGAATCGAAAAAAAACAACAAATAAAATTTACCGAGGGTTTATCCTCTAGTTTTGATTACAATGATGCACAAAGACAATTGTATACCACGCAACAAAAATACCTACAATCTATGGTAGATATAATCAACAAAAAAGCAGCTTTAGAAAAAATAATCAACAAACAATAATTCCAATATAAATAGCCATACAAATGAAATCAAAGATTCACGACACGAGCGTTAGCGAACTGGCAACGCAATTCCAAAAAAACAATATAACAGTCATGAGTAAAAAAATATTCATCATCTCAGCATTTTCACTACTCCTTTTTTCTTGCGGAAAGAAAGAAGACAACACTACCATTGATTCTTTAATTAAATCAAAAAATGTTACAGCACTTCAGTCCAAAAAAACCTTAATCCAAGAGGATTTAACCAAAATTGATGAAGCATTGGCAACATTAGACATTAAAAAAGACGAAGCGCTGGTTTCGGTTCTTACTTTAAAAGATACCGTTTTTAGTCATTATATTGAAATTCAAGGAAGTGTAGATACAAAAGAAAATATTTTGGTTCAACCTGAATTTCAAGGAACTTTAGTTGTGTTGAATGTAAAAGCCGGACAAAAAGTTTCAAAAGGGCAAATTCTAGGAAAAATTGATGATGCTGGATTAAGCCAACAAGTGGCGAGTCTAGAAAACCAATATGCTTTGGCAAAAACCACTTATGAACGTCAAAAAAATCTTTGGAATCAAAAAATTGGTTCAGAAATGCAATATTTACAAGCGCAAACTCAAATGGTTTCTGCTCAAAGAGGTGTTGCCCAAATTAAAGCTCAATTATCAAAAACAGTTATAAAAGCCCCATTTTCAGGAGTTATTGATGAAGTTTTTGTTGAAAAAGGACAGGTTGTTGCCCCAAGCCAACAAGGATTAATGCGAATCGTGAATTTATCGAATATGTATGTTTCGACATCGGTTCCTGAAACCTACATTGGCAAACTAAAAGTGGGTACTGAAGTGGATGTTTTATTGACTTCTTTAGGAAAGACATACAAAGGAAAGGTTCGTCAAATTGGAAATTTTGTCAATCCTAGTAACCGAAGTTTTGGTATTGAAGTGAGTGTTCCAAATCCAGAAAATTTATTGCGTCCTAACCAAGTGGCAAATCTTAAAATCACTGATTATTTAAGTAAAAATGCAGTGGTGATTCCTACGAATGTAATTCAGGAAGATGGCAAAGGAAATAAATATGTTTACACTGCAATAAATGTAAGCGGAAAAACGGGAACTGCTAAAAAAGTAATCGTAAAACTAGGACAATCATCAGATAATGTAACAGAAATCTTAAGCGGATTATCAAGTAATGATGTAATTGTGACTGAAGGCATGAACACGATTTCTGAAGGAATGAAACTTAATTTCTAAACAAAAAAAAATGCACAATATTAATCATAAAAAATTCGCAATTTCTAATTGGGCGGTTGACAATCGTGTTACGGTTTATATCATAACTGCTTTAATTGTAATTACAGGAGTTTACGCTTATATTACAATGCCTCGTGAGGATTTTCCGGAAATCATCGAGAATAAAGTATACATTTCATCCGTTTTTCCTGGAAATTCATCCGAAGATGTAGAGAAATTGGTCATAAAACCATTAGAAAAAGAAATCAAAAACATAAGCGGGGTTACTAAAGTAACTTCGAGCTCGTTTCAAGATTACGGAATAATTATCGCTGAATTTGACGATGATGTTTCAATTGATGCCGCCAAAGTAAAAATTAAAGATAAAGTCGATAATGCCAAAGCGGATACCGATTGGCCTAATTTAGACAACGGAAGCAAGGTAGAACCAAATGTTTTTGAACTGAACATTTCTGAAGAAGTGCCTATTCTAAACATCAATCTACAAGGAAATTACACAACGCAACAACTTAAAAAATACGGAAAATTGCTTCAGGATGATATAGAAGAAATATCCGAAGTGAAAAAAGTGGATATTCTGGGTGTAGACGACAAAGAAGTAGAAATTGCGGTAGATATTTTCAAAATGACAGCTGCACAAGTAACTTTCGACGAAATTCAGAATGCGGTAAAATATGAAAATATGACCCTTTCTGGAGGAAATTTAGTTTCTCAAGGTTCTAGAAACAACATTAGAATTGTGGGTGAAATTAAAGACCCAAAAGAACTGGAAAACATCATTGTAAAATCATACGGCGGAACGGTCTATCTAAAAGACATTGCCAAAGTAAGTTTCAAAGAGAAAGAAAAAACGACTTACGCTCGCGAAAAAGGTTCCGAAGTTGTGATGCTTAGTGTAAAAAAACGTTCGGGACAAAATATGATTTCGGCCATTGATCAGGTGAAAGAAAGAATAGAAAAGGCAAAAATTTCCTATCTGCCAAAAAACCTGAAAATCGAAATGACAAACGACCAATCGTCTCGTGTAGAACATCAGGTAGATGAATTATCGAATCATATTATTTTTGGGATTATTCTGGTAATGATTGTGTTGATGTTCACAATGGGATTACGAAATTCCTTGTTTGTTGGAGCAGCAATTCCGCTGTCTATGATGATTGCTTTTGCAGTACTTTCGGCTTTAGGATTGACATTGAACACGATGGTACTTTTTGGATTAGTAATGGGATTAGGAATGCTGGTCGATGATGGTATTGTGGTCGTCGACAACGTTTTTGCCAATATGAAAAAAGGATTGCCAAGAATAGAAGCTTCAAAAATAGGTATTGGCGAAATCGCTTGGCCAGTAATTTCCTCAACAGCTACCACCTTGATGGCGTTTCTACCTTTTGCCTTATGGCCAGGGACTATGGGTAAATTTATGAAATATTTCCCTATGACTTTGACCGTGACACTTACCGCTTCATTATTTGTGGCAATGGTTGTCAATGCCGCAATGACAGGTGGTTCGATGGATATTGAAGACAAAAATATTTCGAAAAAGAATTTAAAATTCTATACTATACTATTTTTGGCTTTCGGAATATTCTTGGCTTTTATTGGCTCTAAATATACTTATGACAGTAAATTTTTGAGAGGAGTTGGACATTTATTATTAATTTCAACAGGTTTAATGTGGTTGTATTTCCTTAAATTGTACCAATGGACTCAGGATTTTCAACACAGTTTTTTCCCGAAGATGGAAGAAAAATACAAAATATTTCTAGCCAAAATTCTAACCAAAAAGAATTCTTGGATTGCGCTCGTATCAATTATTGGATTGTTGTTTTTCTCCTTTATATTGTTAGGTATTTTTCCAAGAAAAGTATTGTTTTTTCCTGATAATATTCCAAATCAAGTAATTACATACATCGAATATCCACAAGGAACTTCGATTGAAAAAACCAATAAAGCGACCTTGTTTGTAGAAAATCAAATCATTGGAATCTTGCAAAAATATGTAGATCCAAAAACTGACAAAAACTTCCTTGCCGAATCAATTGTTTCGCAAGTGGGTGTTGGTGCAGGAAATCCAAATGTAGATGCGGGTTCTGCCTCAGAAACGCCTTTTAAAGGAAAAGTAACAGTAAGTTTCTCGGAATTCAAATTCCGAGAAGGTATTAACACTTCGGATATTTTAGAAGAAATTCGTTCCAAAGTAAAAGCCATTGCAGGTGCCACGATTACGGTCGAAAAAGATGCCAATGGTCCGCCGGCAGGTTATCCTATCAGTATTGAACTAAAAGGAGAAGATTATGATTCGATGCTAAAAGAAGCCGATAAAATGATTGCTTTTGTTAATTCGAAAAACATTCCAGGAATCGAAAAATTGAGTATCGACATCAATAGAAACAGTCCGGAACTTGAGGTAAAAGTTGACAGAGTAAATGCTGGAAGTATGGGAGTTTCTACAGGACAATTAGGTTTTGCTTTGCGTCGTTCAGTTTACGGTCAAGAAATTTCGACGTACAAAGAAGGCGATGACGATTACAATATCGTAATGCGTATGCAAGACGATCAACGTAAGAATGAAAATATTCTTTTCAATCAATCATTGACGTTTAGAAACCAGAATAACGGACAAATTCAACAAATTCCTATTTCAGCGATTTCTAAAACCGAAAAAACAACAACTTATAATCAGATCAAAAGAAAGAATAACAAGCGAATAATGACCATTTATTCAAATGTTTTGACGGGTTATAATGGTGATGAAATTACCAAACAAATCAAAACAGAATTAAAAAATTATGAGTTACCAAAAGAAGTCAGCTATTCCTTTTCAGGAGTACAAGAAGAACAAGGTAAAAATCAAAGTTTCTTGATGTACGCCCTTTTCTTAGCCTTGGCAGGAATAACTCTCATTATTGTGTTGCAATTTAATTCAATTTCGAAAACGATGGTGATTTTATTCACTGTAATTTTGAGTTTTAGTGGTGTTTTCTATGGTTATGTGATTGCAAATATGGATTTCGTAATTCTGATGACGATGATGGGAATCATATCTCTAGCGGGTATTGTGGTAAAAAATGGTATCGTATTAATGGATTTCTTCGTCTTGCTGATGGATAAAAAAGTATACGACAAAGGAGTTGAATCACATGACGATTTAACCTTAAACGAAATAAAAGAAGTGATTATCGAATCAGGAAAATCGCGTTTGCGTCCGGTATTATTGACCGCTTTAACAGCAGTTTTAGGATTGATTCCGTTAGCAATTGGATTGAACTTTGACTTTTTTACCTTGATTACTGATTTTAATCCGCACTTTTTTATGGGTGGAGACAATGTAATTTTCTGGGGACCATTAGCCTGGACGATTATCTTCGGATTGACGTATGCCACGGTTTTGACATTAGTGATGGTTCCGGTAATGTTCTATCTAGTAAAAAGAATGAAATACTGGTTGCGTGACAGAAGGGAAGCTCGTGCTATCGAAGGCTAAAAATATTTATAAAAAACCTCGTCTAATTTATTTTTCGAGGTTTTTTTATGAAATGTATCCAAAAGAGAATAACCTTAATTTATCATCTTTTTTTATTTTGAAAAATTATTGCTAAACGTCAAATTTCATTACGAATTAACTTAAAAGAATTAAGTACAAAAAATTATAGTTTAGATTACAATAAGTTAACTTATGGTTTGTTTTGTAAGAATTTGTTAATCCATATTTAACATTAACAGTGGCTATAAAAAGTACTTTTGTTGCAATATTTTAGAGTTTTTAATCAATAATATTTCAATGAAATTATCTTTCTTTTTTTTCTTTTTATTTTTTGTTTCCTCTGTGTTTTCTCAAAGTTCTGATGTTGCAGAATCAACAAATTCTTATGTAGCAAATGCTACGCCAACTTCTATATCATCTAATAAGATTGATGAGTCTTCCATTATTAAAGGAACCGTAATAGAAGAATCTACAGGAAAGCCTTTGCCTGGAGTTCTTATTTCAATAGTGGGGACAAAGCTAGCGAATCTAACAGATGCTGAAGGAAAATTTAGCTTTAGAAAAATGCCTGCCGGTAAATATAACTTACAGTTTTCTTTATTTTCATTTGCAACCAAAATAATTTCTGAGGTTGAGGTTATTGATAAGGAAGCTACAATTTTGACGGTTTCTTTATCTGAATTGAATGGTGTTTTGGATGAGGTTGTTGTAAAAACTGTTAAAGCCAAGACGGAATCGGTAAAATCGCTTTTGACAATGCAGAAAAACAGTGTTCGAGTTTCTGATGGAATATCTGCTGAAAGCATCAAAAGGACTCCTGATAAAACTGCATCTGATGTATTGAAACGTATTAGTGGAGCTAGTATTCAAAATAATAAATTTGTCATTATACGAGGTTTGAATGATAGATATAACACCACTTATTTGAATGGAGCACCTCTTCCGAGTACAGAGCCCGACAGAAAAGCTTTTTCGTTTGACATTTTTCCTGCCAACATGATTGATAACTTGGTAATTTACAAAACAGCTTCACCAGATTTACCCGGAGAATTTGCTGGAGGAGTTGTAGAGATTACCACTAAGGCAACCCCGGATAAAAATTTTCAGACAATTGCAATTGGAACAGGGTATAACACCATTACCACAGGAAAAAATCAGCTTTATTCTAAGGATATAAAATCAGCTTTACCGTCATATTTTCCTGATGTTGCTAGTTTTCAAACTTTGCAAAACACAAAAACAGAAACGAGTATTCAGCAAATAGCATCTTTAGCAAAAACTTATCAGACGGACTGGAATTTGGACAACAAAAAATTTAGCCCAAACACTAGTTTTCAATATACACTTGGAAGGTATTTTAAATTTATTGGTGAGGAAAGTTTGGGTTTGTTAGTTTCTCTTTCACATAATGTTACAAACAATTACAATGAAACAAATAGAAGGACATACGAAACGCCGGGTGCACTTAAAGAGAATCAATTAGACCAAACGTATAATGAGCAAAAACTTTCGGGAGCTATTGTAAACTTGGGATTAAAAATAAATGTAAACAACAGTTTTAGTTTCAAAAATTTATACAGTGTTAATTCTGAGAGCAGAATAATGTACAGAAATGGATCTTTGAGTCAAGAAAGTGACCCGTTTTACATTAGTTCTACAAACAGACTTTATATTAACAACAAAATTTATACAGGTCAATTGGCCGGAGAGCATTTTTTACCAGTGAGCAAGATAAAAATAAATTGGGTAAGTTCTTTTAGTAATGTAAGTAGGGAAGTGCCTAGTGAAAGACGTAATGCCTATGTATATACAAAATATGACGATGGAAGCGAATCAACACCAACTGCATTTTTCTCTATTAATTCAGTAGGGGCAGATTATCCAGGATCTATTTATACGCAAGAAAATAAGGAATATATCATTAGCACAAAAGTAGATATCAGCAAAAAAATTAATTTCCCTAAAGGATTCACTACGGACTTAAAAATAGGAGGAATTACACAATCTCGAAACAGAAAGTTTGCAGCTAGACAATTGGGATATAATCCTTTTAATGGCACAATTAGTGGGATTCAATATGGTGACTCAACTTTTTTAACTTCTATCCAAACACAAACCAATTCCACAATTTTTAATGCGGCAAATGTGGGTATTTTAGGTCCGAAATCAAGTGGGTTAACCTTGTTTGATGGTACAAAAGGGAATGATAGCTATACGGCTGAATCCAATTTAGACGCTGAGTATTTAATGATTGACAACATTTTTAATAAATTTAGAGTGGTTTGGGGAGCTCGATTGGAGAATTACTCTCAAAAGTTGGATTCAAAGTATGATAATGGAGATCCCGTAAAAGTAGATGTTACTCAATTTGATTTTTTACCTTCGGTGAATGTTATTTATAGCCTTACTAAAAAACAAAATTTGAGACTGAGTGCTTCAAAAACGCTGAACCGACCAGAATTTAGAGAATTAGCACCGTTCTTGTTTTATGATAATGCCACAAAAATGAATACTTCTGGAGACCCAACTTTGAAAATCACAGACATTATTAATGCCGATTTACGATATGAAATTTTTCCAGGAAAAGCACAATTGTTCTCAATTTCTGCATTCTATAAGGATTTCACTAATCCAATTGAAGTGATAGCGAAAGCTAATAACTCCAATCAGTACAAAAATGCGCTATCAGGAACAAATTATGGTATTGAGTTAGAATATAGAACATTGGTAAGTTCTATATTTAGTTCTGAAAACACTAAAATTTTAAATGATTTGACGCTGTTTACAAACTTGGCGATAATTCGCTCCAAAGTGGACATTTCTAATTTGGTAAGTTCGGACAAGCTAGAAGACACTCCATTGCAAGGTCAGTCCCCTTATGTTTTCAATGCAGGACTTCAGTATATGAATAAAGAATTAGGTTGGTCTTTTTCGGCCAATATGAATAGAATTGGAAACAGAATTGCCATTCATGGAAACCAAACCCAAAACGATGAAACTTATGCATATTGGGAAAAAAGCAGAACAGTTTTAGATTTTCAATTAGCAAAATTCTTTTTAAAAGACAAATTGGAATTTAGATTTAATGTTCAAAATGCACTGGCTCAAGATTTGTATATTTACCAAAACAATGATTTGTCAGGCACAAAAGAAATTAAGGGTTTCAATGCTTTTGTGAACAAGGTTTTTACAGGAGATTCTCAAAATAAAAATGGATACAACAGTAAGGAAGATGATATTGTTTCGAAAACAAAATTTGGACCAACGCTTTCATTAGGAGTTTATTATAATTTTTAAAAAGATGGATTAATTATAATTTTTAGTTGCTTTTTTTATTGAAAACCTTGGAGTTAGACTTCAAGGTTTTTTGATTTTAGGATAATTCAATTAATTGTCTCTTACAAACAGAATTGGGTTATAAATCCTTAAACGAATTAACAATTAGGTAACTTAATAATGACATTTCTATATTATTTAGATAACCTTGAAATTACACTTCGAACCTATTTTTGCTAAATAACTTATAAAAAACACAATGAAAAAAATTTACATTTTATCGATGCTTTTATTAGCAGGGTTTACAAGTTTTTCACAAATTATCGCAACTAGCTATAGAGGGGCATTTGCTCCAGCTCCTGCGGCATTGTGGACAAATTCTTGGACTAATTTTGACCCGCAAAATGCTGTATATCCTACGCCTAATGTAGATGTAACAGCTAATATCACTGTTGATACCCACTGGACAGCAGGAAACACATACTACTTAAAAGGTCAAACTTATGTAAAAAACAATGCTACCCTAACTATTGATGCAGGTGTTGTTATCCGAGCAGATCATACGGCTACAGGAGCTGGTTTGTTTGTAACTAAAGGAGCTAAAGTTATAGCAATAGGAACTGCGACAAATCCAATTGTTTTCACTTCTGACAATGCTGTTGGTTCTAGAAACAAAGGTGATTGGGGAGGTGTTATTTTATTGGGTAAAGGTTCTTTTAATATCAACAATGGTGTAAACAATATTGAAGGTATTGCTGCAAGTACAGATACAGAGTATGGAGGAGGTTTATCTCCGGACGACAACGACAATTCAGGAACATTAAAATATGTAAGAATCGAATACGCAGGCTATGTGTATGCTGCAAATCAAGAAATAAACGGTTTAACATTTGGAGCTGTGGGAAGAGGAACAACAATTGATTATGTTCAGGTATCATTCGCCAATGATGATTCATTTGAATGGTTTGGAGGAACAGTAAACTGTAAACATATCATTGCTTACAGAGGGCTTGATGATGATTTTGATACAGATAATGGATATAGTGGAAGCGTACAATTTGGATTAGGAATTAGAGACCCTCAAATTTCAGACAATCCGACGGTTTCTACTTCAGAAGGATTTGAATCTGACAACAATGCATCAAGTACTGCAGTTTCTCCATACACAGGAGCCATTTTTACAAATATGACTTTATTAGGGCCTTCATACAGATTGACATTGCCAAATGGAGGAACAATAGCTTCAGGATATAAAAGAGCGGCACGTTTAAGAAGAAATACACAACTTAAGGTCTACAATTCAATTTTTATGGATTTCCAAGAAGGATTACATATAGATGGTGTTACAACAGAAACAAATGCTATAAACAACACGTTGAAATGGAAAAACAACATTATGGCAGGAATAGTTTCAAAAGAGTTGCAGGTAAATTCTCCAGGAACAATAACTGCTGGAGTTAATCCGAGTTTTAATATGACTACTTGGTATGCTGCCAATGGCAATACAACAGTATCTTCTAATGGTGGTTTACTTACCAAACCTTACGATTTGACTGATGCAACAATATATACAGGATTAGATTACAGACCTGCTACAGGTTCTATTGCATTGACTGGTGCTGATTTTACAGATGCAAGTTTCACAGGGAACCTTCAAACTACTTATTATGTAGATGTTGACGGTGATGGATATGATTCTGGCACGGCTGTATTAGCGGCTGCGACTCCACCTATAGGATATTCTTTTACAACAAATGGTCCTGATTGCGATGATACAAATACTGCCATTCAGTCTAATTGTCCTACAATTACTAAGGTTGCTTATAGAGGCGCATTTGCTCCAGCCCCAATCCCAATGTGGACAGATTCTTGGACTAATTTTGACCCACAAAATGCTGTATATCCTACGCCTAATGTAGATGTAACAGCTAATATCACTGTTGATACCCACTGGACAGCAGGAAACACATACTACTTAAAAGGTCAAACTTATGTAAAAAACAATGCTACCCTAACTATTGATGCAGGTGTTGTTATCCGAGCAGATCATACGGCTACAGGAGCTGGTTTGTTTGTAACTAAAGGAGCTAAAGTTATAGCAATAGGAACTGCGACAAATCCAATTGTTTTCACTTCTGACAATGCTGTTGGTTCTAGAAACAAAGGTGATTGGGGAGGTGTTATTTTATTGGGTAAAGGTTCTTTTAATATCAACAATGGTGTAAACAATATTGAAGGTATTGCTGCAAGTACAGATACAGAGTATGGAGGAGGTTTATCTCCGGACGACAACGACAATTCAGGAACATTAAAATATGTAAGAATCGAATACGCAGGCTATGTGTATGCTGCAAATCAAGAAATAAACGGTTTAACATTTGGAGCTGTGGGAAGAGGAACAACAATTGATTATGTTCAGGTATCATTCGCCAATGATGATTCATTTGAATGGTTTGGAGGAACAGTAAACTGTAAACATATCATTGCTTACAGAGGGCTTGATGATGATTTTGATACAGATAATGGATATAGTGGAAGCGTACAATTTGGATTAGGAATTAGAGACCCTCAAATTTCAGACAATCCGACGGTTTCTACTTCAGAAGGATTTGAATCTGACAACAATGCATCAAGTACTGCAGTTTCTCCATACACAGGAGCCATTTTTACAAATATGACTTTATTAGGGCCTTCATACAGATTGACATTGCCAAATGGAGGAACAATAGCTTCAGGATATAAAAGAGCGGCACGTTTAAGAAGAAATACACAACTTAAGGTCTACAATTCAATTTTTATGGATTTCCAAGAAGGATTACATATAGATGGTGTTACAACAGAAACAAATGCTATAAACAACACGTTGAAATGGAAAAACAACATTATGGCAGGAATAGTTTCAAAAGAGTTGCAGGTAAATTCTCCAGGAACAATAACTGCTGGAGTTAATCCGAGTTTTAATATGACTACTTGGTATGCTGCCAATGGCAATACAACAGTATCTTCTAATGGTGGTTTACTTACCAAACCTTACGATTTGACTGATGCAACAATATATACAGGATTAGATTACAGACCTGCTACAGGTTCTATTGCATTGACTGGTGCTGATTTTACAGATGCAAGTCTTGGAACAGATAATTTCATTGCAAGTTCAGAATTCTCTTTAGTGGTATATCCAAATCCATCGGCAAATAGTTTTAAAATTAATTACTTCTCACCTAGTGATGAAAATGTAAAAGTTGCGACTTACGATCTTACAGGGAAATTATTAGAATCTCTAAGTGTAAACTATACAAACATTAACAACCAAGAAATTGGTAATGGATATGCTCCAGGAGTTTATATCATAGTTTTAAAACAAGGTAACATAAGCAAATCGGTTAGAGTTATCAAAGATTAAATATTTTTAATACCTTTAAGCCTGTAAAAATTTATTTTTTACAGGCTTTTTTATTTTTTGAAAAAAAACCTATATAATAAATATTTGTTCGTAGATATGATAGGGAATTTCGGGGCTAATTACCGTACAAGCCCTGCAATTCTAAATTCAAATAGTGTAAGACAAAGGCTTTATTTTAGCGATAAATTAATAGTAATATTCTGCTTAACATTAAAATAACATTTGATTAATGTCGAGTTAACGTTAGCTTAACATTGCATCCGCATCTTTGCATCAGAAAATCAACCAATACAACTAAGAATGAAAAAAATTACACTAGCGTTTTTATTATTAGGCGCATTTATGGCTAAAGCACAAGAGGTTCAAAAAGACACTATTATTCAATCTTTAAAAGAATCCATTGATGAGCATTCAATGAAATTCTCAGGATTAGATGAAAGACTATCTACTATGGATAGTGACCTTGCTAAATTGACAAAAATTAAAGTTTCAGGATACATTCAGGCTCAATATGATGTGTATGACACATGGGGTGCTGCCGGTCATGGAATTTCAGTAGCTTCAACAACTCCTCCAACTTTAGTTACAAATTCGTTTTTTTTAAGAAGAGCAAGAATTAAATTTGCTTACGAAGCTGCAGAAGGAGTTAAATTTGTATTGCAACCAGATTTTTCTTTCGATAAAGTTTCGTTGAAGGATGCTTATGTGGTTTTGAATGATCGTTGGACAAAAACATTTTCTTTGTTTTTAGGTCAGTTTGACAGACCAAATTACGAGCTTGAATATTCTTCTGGTTCCATTGAAACTTTAGAAAGAACAAGAGCTGCTGGGATATTGTATCCTGGAGAAAAAGAATTGGGAGCAAAATTGGAAGCCAATTTTGAAACAAAATACCACTTGCCTTTGAAACTTCAATTGGCTGTTGTAAACGGGAATTTTAATCTGGGCGCAATAGGAAACCAATTGAGGGATATAGATAACAATAAAGATGTTATTGTAAGGGCGGTATACTCTTTAAAATTACCTAGTTCAGGTCTTGGTATTGATTTTGGCGGTCATGGTTATCTTGGTTCAACACAAATTCTTTCGCAAACTACGCCTGTAACTGTTTTTAGTGACGTGAATAGTGTTAATTTTACGCCAGGAGTTGGAGATAAGTTAGATAAAAAATGGTATGGAGCTGA
The DNA here is from genome assembly GCF_015277675.1 of Flavobacterium soyangense. Classification (GTDB taxonomy): domain Bacteria; phylum Bacteroidota; class Bacteroidia; order Flavobacteriales; family Flavobacteriaceae; genus Flavobacterium; species Flavobacterium soyangense. The sequence continues at coordinate 50,130 of NZ_JADHEC010000001.1, read as the reverse complement.
AGTGCAGGTGTATTATGATTTCTTGGGAGGCGCAGCCTTAAAAGGAGAGTATATATCAGGAACAATTTCTGGAACGACTAATGCTGTTCAAAATAATTCTAATTTTAATTTCAATAGAGTGAGAGATTTTAGAAGTTTTTATGCAACATTTATTAAAAACATTGGAGTAAAAAATCAATTTATTGCTCGTTATGACGTTTGGGATCCTAATAGAAAAATATCAGGTAATCAAGTAGCTAATGCTGGGGATTTAAAATACAGCACGTGGTCAATTTCTTGGCAATATTTCTTTGATGATAATATTAAAATTAATTTTGGTTATATATTGCCAACGAATGAAAAAAGTTCAATTGCGGGTGTTGGTACTGATTTCGTAAACAGGGACAAAAAAGATAACACTTTTACGATAAGACTTCAAGCTAAATTTTAATAAATAATAATTTCTATTTATAATTCAAAAAGTAATCAAATTTAAAATGAAAACAACAAAAATTAAAATCGCAGTAATTTTATTAGTCGTGATGACAATAGGATTTTCGTTTACAGCTATAGAAAAAGTAACAGTAAAAGGGTCTGATACTATGGTTATTTTATCTCAAAAATGGGCTGAAGTTTATATGCAAAAACACCCAGAAGCTACAATTCAGGTGACTGGTGGTGGTTCAGGAGTAGGTCTTGCAGCTTTAATTAATGGATCAACTGATATTGCTAATTCTAGCCGTCCAATTAAATCGTCTGAATTAGACAAACTAAAACAAAGGTACAATACACTTGGTGTTGAAATTCCTTGTGCTAAAGATGGTATCTCAATCTACATCAATAAAGCTAATGGAGTTTCTGAACTTACATTAAAACAAATTGGACAAATATTTTCAGGACAAATAAAAAACTGGAAAGAAGTTGGAGGAGTTGATGCAAGTATCAAATTATACGGAAGAGAAAGCAGTTCAGGAACATTCGTTTACTTTAAAGACAATGTTGTAAAAACAGATTATTCTCCAAGCTGTCAAACTTTACCTGGAACAGCTGCTATTGTAAATGCAGTAAAAAAAGATAAATTCGGAATTGGATACGGTGGTGCAGCTTATGCTGAAGGTGTAAAAGATTGTAAAGTAAAAAAAGACGACAAAAGCCCTGCTTATGCGCCAACTGCCGAAACAATTAAAAACAAAACTTATCCAATATCAAGATACTTGTATATGTACTTAAAATCTAGACCGACTGGTCAAACAAAAGCTTTTATTGATTGGATTTTGAGTCCAGAAGGACAAAATATTATTGCAACAGTAGGCTATTTCCCAGTAAAATAATAATTTTATATAACAATTATTTAATATCCCTTGCTGCACGTAGTGAGGGATTTTTTATATTTTTATCAAAATTAATATAAAATCATATGAAAATTAAAAACATTAAATTCGCAGCAATTTTAGTAGTCATAATGACTATTGGATATTCATTTACTACAGCAAGTAAGGTAACTATTAAAGGTTCTGATACTATGGTGATTTTGTCACAGCAATGGGCTGAACTGTATATGAAAAAGCATCCTGAAACAACTATTCAAGTAACCGGAGGAGGATCAGGAGTAGGACTTGCGGCATTGATTAATGGCTCTACAGAAATTGCTAATTCAAGCCGTCCGATAAAGCCAGCCGAATTAGAGAAAATAAAAGCAAGTTTTGGTAAAAATGCAATTGAAATTCCTTGTGCAAAAGACGGTTTGTCAGTATTCTTGAATAAAGGAAATAAGGTTTCGGAATTAACCATTCAACAATTGGGTGATATTTTTTCCGGAAAAATTACGAACTGGAAAATGGTTGGAGGAGATGATGCTAAAATCCAATTGTACGGTAGAGAAAGCAGCTCTGGAACTTTTGAGTTCTTCAAAGAACACGTTGTTAAGACTGATTTTTCGCCAACGTGCCAAACTTTACCCGGAACGGCAGCGATTGTTAATGCAGTGAAAAAAGATAAATATAGTATAGGTTACGGTGGAGCTGCTTATGCGGAAGGTGTAAAAGATTGTAAAGTTAAAAAAGATGCTAAAAGCAAAGGGATTTTACCAACTGCTGCTACCATAAAAAACAAAACGTATCCAATATCAAGATATTTGTATATGTACTTAAAATCAAAACCAACAGGGGAAACAAAAGCCTTTATTGATTGGGTTTTAAGCCCAGAAGGCCAAAAACTAGTTGTTGAAACGGGTTATTTCCCTTTAAAATAATATCTTTGCATTATCCCTCATTTCAGTTTCTAGTGAGGGATAATTTTGCATTTAAAAAAGTATGAATTCTTAAAGAATATCAATGAATTCCCAATTTCCGATTAATCAAAATTTTACCAAAGAAAGCCTGAAAAAACAATTCAGGCTTTCTGAGTTTCTAGCAGAGAAAATCATTTCATCGGTTGCTTTTCTGTCTATTACAATCATCGTTTTAATTTTTGTCTTTGTTTTTAAAGAGTCGTTGCCCATTTTTAATTTTGGAAAAAGTGATGCTGCTAAAACAGAAATTACTACAGATTCAAAGCCAGAATCCTATGGCTCAACTCCTACTGAGGAATTGAAACCAGAAACTTATGGTGCTGAACCAGCAGCAAAAGGGGAATTAAAACCTGAAACTTACGGTTCTGAACCTGTAACTCAAGAAGATTTAAAACCTGAAACGTATGGTGACGTAAAAGCGGAACCAACAGTGGAAAGCACTTCAAATGAGACTCCAGAAGCAGTTTCAGAAAATAAAGAAGGCGCAGACAAAACCTGGAGCACTTTTTTTACCACAGAATGGGTTCCCGTTTCTGAACATCCTCGATTTGGATTAATTGCGTTACTCGTAGGGACCTTAAAGGTTACCATAATAGCAATGCTAATTGCTGGACCACTTGCCATACTAGCAGCGCTTTATACCTCGTGTTTTGCCTCGAAAAGAACTAAAGAAATCATTAAACCCATAATCGAAATGCTAGCTGCATTTCCATCTGTAGTAATTGGTTTTTTTGCATTGATGGTTTTGGCAACTTTCTTCCAAGATATATTTGGCTACGATTCTAGATTGAATGCTTTTATTGGTGGTGTGGCAATGGCATTGGCAGCAATTCCAATTATTTATACCATTTCAGAAGATGCACTTTCGGCAGTGCCAAAGACTTATACTGAAGCAAGTTTAGCATTGGGTGCAAGCAAATGGCAAACCGCTTTTTTCGTGACATTGCCTGCAGCAACTCCTGGAATTTTTGCAGCATTGCTTTTAGGTATTGGTCGTGTTTTTGGTGAAACAATGATTGCGCTTATGGCAACAGGGAACGCAGCGCTTTTATCGGCAAATCCTTTCGAAAGTGTGCGAACATTTGCCGCTACCATTGGTGCTGAAATGGCCGAAACTGTTTTTGGTGAAACCCATTACAGCGTTTTATTTTTTATTGGCTCATTGCTTTTTATTTTTTCATTTGCATTAAATGCCGTTGCAGAGTTTTATGTAAAAGGCAAATTAATCAAAAAATTCCAAGGTAAATAATTATGGAAACAACTATAAACGAAACAGAAAACCAATTTTTTTCTAACAAAAAAAAGGGCATTGACATAAAAGGAAAATTTGTTGTTGGAATCACGCAAGTTGCGGTTTTATTGATTATTGCAATTCTTTTTATTATTTTAGGAATCATTGTTTATGAAGGACGTGAAAAATTTTCTTGGGAATTCATCAGCTCTTTTCCAACAGACGGAATGACAAAAGGAGGAATTTTTCCTGCCTTGATTGGGACTTTTATTTTAGTGGTGGTAATGTCAATTGCGGCAGTTCCTTTCGGAACAATCACTGCGATTTATTTGACAGAATATGCCAAAGAAAATTCAAAAATTGCTGCGGCAGTTCGCTTTTCGATTAGAACATTAGCTGTTGTACCATCAATTATATTTGGACTTTTTGGACTTGGATTTTTCATCCAATTTATGGGAACAGGAATGGACAAGGCTTTTAATGGCGGTGAATTGCATTGGGGACAACCTAATATTCTTTGGGCAAGCCTTACAATGTCATTGCTTACGCTTCCCGTAATTATCGTTTCTGTCGAAGAAGCTTTAAAAACAATTCCTCGTGAATTAAGAGAAGCTAGTTTAGCATTAGGCGCGACCAAATGGCAAACCATAAAAAACGTTGTTTTTCCGGGTTCAGTTTCAGGAATCATGACAGGAACAATTCTTGCTGTAAGTCGTGGCGCGGGAGAAGTTGCTCCCATTTTATTTACAGGGGCAGCCTATTACTTAGCCACTTTGCCAAAATCTTTGAGTGATCAATTTATGAATTTGGGTTATCATATTTATATTATGTCAACCCAATCATCTGATGTTGAAAAAACAATGCCGATACAATTCGCTACAACGTTAGTATTGCTAATCCTAACCTTATCGTTAAACTTAGTAGCAGTAATTATTAGATCCAGAATTAGGAGAAGAGCAAAATAATTCGAAATTCTAACTAATAATTTATATTTTAGACTTAACAAAAATTACAATGAAAAACATAAAAATAGAAGTAAAAGATTTATCATTATACTACGGCGAAAAAAAGGCACTAAAAGAAATTTCACTTGAGATTCCAAGAAATAAAGTTACGGCACTAATTGGTCCTTCAGGTTGTGGGAAATCAACGTTTTTAAGATGCATCAACAGAATGAATGATCTTATTCCTGATGTGAAAATTACCGGGCAAATGCTGGTTGAAGGCATTGATATTTATGATAAAAACGTAGATGTTGTCAATATTAGAAAGAAAATCGGGATGGTTTTTCAAAAATCAAATCCGTTTCCTAAATCTATTTATGAGAACATTGCATATGGTCCAAAAATCAACGGAATTAAAGACAAAAATGAATTAGACGAAATTGTGGAAACTTCGCTAAGACAAGCCGCAATTTGGGATGAAGTAAAAGACAGATTAGGTGATTCGGCAATGGGACTTTCAGGTGGACAACAACAACGGTTGTGTATTGCAAGAACATTGGCGGTAAGCCCTGATATTATTTTGATGGATGAACCTGCAAGTGCTTTGGATCCAATTTCGACCTCAAAAATTGAGGAATTGGTTCACGAATTAAAGGAGCAATACACTATAATTATTGTAACCCATAATATGCAACAAGCAGCAAGAACAAGTGATTATACTGCGTTCTTTTATCTTGGCGAATTAATAGAAATTGGCAAAACAAATGCTATATTTACAAAACCAGAACAAAAACAAACGGAAGATTATATCACGGGACGATTCGGATAATATGTATTCAAAATCCTTTATCCAATTATCCAATAAATATCTAAAATCGTATATTATATGACACACTTTGAAATAGAACTAGAAAGACTTAAAAACGAAATTATAAAAATTGGTAATCTTGCCGAAACCCAAGTAGTTGAATCTGTAAAAGCACTACTCTCTGAACCTATAGAAGGAAAAGAAGTAAAGAAAACAGAAAGCAAAATAGATAAATTAGATGTAAAAATCGACGAAATTTGTCAAAGTATTTTTGCTTTACAGCAGCCAGTTGCCTCAGATTTAAGGTTTATTATGGCGGCAATGCAAATTAGCAATGAGATTGAACGAATTGGTGATTTAGCTGTTAGCGTTATTAAAAGAGCAAAAAATATTAAAGACAAACACGATTTAATAGCCAAGTTTGATATAGGCGATTTGGCCAAAAAAGTTGAGTTAATTACTATGAAAACTAATGAATGTTACTTGACACGTGACGAAATTACGATTGGAGAAGTTTTTATTTTGAATAGTACAATCAAGAAACTAGGAGATGACGCAATAGATGGGATTATAGGAGAAATGAAATCACATTCTAAAGTTGTTGTTTCTGGAACTAATCTTGTTATTGTGTTAAAACATCTGGAACGTATTTCTGAGCATTGCACTAATATTGCTGAGTATGTGCATTTTATGGTAAATGCCAAAATTATAAAGCATGATAAACACGAAGACCTGAATTTATAAGTAAATTAGGTTACACCACAATTTTTTGCCACGAATTACACCAATTAACGCTAATTTCTTTAAAATTATTAAGAAAAATTAGTAAGAATTGGTGTAATTCGTGGCAATTTTGTTATAGCTCAATAGTTGTTTTTACTTTTCAAATACTTCGAACAATTCTTCCCAATTTACAGAGTATTCAAATCCTTTCAATCCTTTATAATTTTGAATTTCAAAGATGTTTTTCAGCTTAAAATCATCCTGTTTTGCAAAAGGAACCAGGCCCTCTTTTTCTAGTCTTTCGGCCAAATATTCTTGTTCAAACTGACCTGGAGTTGGAATAAAAAAGGCTTTTTTCTCTAGTTTCACCAAGTCCATAATCGTGGTATAACCAGAGCGACACAGTACCATTTCACTTTCGTTAAAGGTTTGTTCGAGTTGTCTGGTATTCATAAAATTATAATAGGTAACATTCTTAATTTGTTCCTTTTTTTGGTCTTTTTCAACAATTCCTTTTATAAAAATTGTTTTTCCTCCAAAATTTAAAACCTCTTTTTTTAGCTTTTCTTCCAAGAATTCACGTTGAGGTTCTGGTCCCGAAAGAATAATCATCAAATCATATTGTTTTGGTGTTTCTTTTTTATGAAATCGGCTCAAAGGGCCAATGTATTTTAGTTTAAAATCAGGATTCTCAAGATGACCTAGTTTTCCGGTCAAATTTGGAGTCTCTTCAACATCCGGAACCCAACATTCCTTGTATTTTTTAATTATATGCTGATGCAATTTGCTGGTAATCCAAGTTGTGTTTCCAGTTATCACATTCAATTGGTGGGTGATAAATACCGAAGGCACCTTTTTGCTGAAAACACCCAATCTATTATCCGAAATAATACCTTCAATATCGTATTTTTTGACCCATTTTTTGATTAGTTTTTTTTCATTCAAAACTGCTTTCATCATTTTTGGAAAATTTTGCAATAGTTTCCATTTAAAATTCTTGCCGTCCTTAGCATATTCAATCTGGTACGAAGGTAATTTTAGGGTTTTTATGTACGGAAACTCTTTTCGCAACAGCTCAAGAGCAATTCCATCAGAAGCAATAATGGGAATATAATTATTCTCTTGTAGTGCTTTAATAATAGGAATACATCGCGTAGCGTGACCTAAGCCCCAATTTAAAGGAGCAATCAAGATGGTTTTGTTAGTTGAACTTAAAGTCATTTATTGAGATAAGTATTATGTAATTATAAAAGCGAAAGTATAAAAAGCATTAGTGTTTCATATTTTCAAAGTATTACGATACCATTAAGTTATTAAGTTGCAAAATTTAAAAATAAGCTCTCAATTGAATACTTCCCGTGTGAATTGTTTGGCTACTTTCACTCTTTCGACCTTGATAATTAAAGTTAATATCCAGAAAGTTAGTTAAGTTTTTTTGCAAAAGTAATCTCCAAGTTAGGTTTTGTCCTGTTTGTAAACCTTCAAGTATTTGAAATCCAACCGATGAAAATTCATTTCCTACGAATTTATTTTGGTAAAAAGAAACTTCTCCATTCATCGTGAAATTCTTTTTGCCCGCATACGTAAAGGAAGTTCCAAACCTATTTTGCATCAATGTTTCTAAGTTTCCAATTTGATTTTTCTTGTTTTGCAGTTCATAAAACAAATCCCAACTCGTACTTTTTGAAAATAAATAACTAATTTTTGGTGCCAATTGATAGCCTTTTATTTCATAATTTTTTTCAGCAAAATTTTCCGAATCAATAGAAGTTTGAATTGTTTTAGCAAAAAAACCAAACAACCAACTTTTCTTATACAAGTGTGAATATTGCAATTGATTCGAACTGTTTTTACCTTTCTGTGAGCCTATAGAAAGTAAATTTTTTGTCTCATTTTGAATGTAGGAATAGGTTACGGAATGGTATTGTTTTCCTCGATTAAAGAACAAACTATTCCTGAAGCTGGAATTTAATCCCAATACATTTTCAGTTGAATTGTTAAAAGGATTTAGGTCAAAATTATCGCCTTTATTTTTAATTTTTCGATCAATGATATAGGAAGTTTGGTTGTAAAAATAAGAAATTATTTTTTTGAAACCACTCTCATTTTGCCATTGATTAGGATTCAAAATTATCGATTGGGAGAATTTATTCTGGTGCGTTTTGATGTAAATTCTGTTAGGCAAATAGATTCTGATGTATTTTGCCTGGTCGATAAAAGGAGCAACTTCAAACTCCTCTAATTCCTGAATTCCATTACTGTTGTAATCATTCCAAGTATAAACTCCCTGTCCAGCAGGAACTTCAAGATAGGTAAATTCCTGCTGCGGAATGGAACCGGAATTGGTTTCAAAAACGGTAGTAGATTGAATTAATTGATTGAAAAAACGGTCATTGTAAACCATTCTGGAATTCAGTGAAGGCTCGTTTCTCTTGGATATATCTACAAAATTCAAAACCCTGTAATTCACAAAAAGTGACAATTCGCTTTTATTGGTTTGAATTAATTTTGACCGTAAGGCTAAGGTTTGGGAGTTATTCACACGGTGAACAATTCCGTTTTGCAGACTGTCATTCGTTCTTTTATAATAACCCAATTCCACAAAAACCTTTGTACTGTCACCACGACCTGCAAAAAAGCCATATTCTAAAAACCGCTGGCTCAATGCCGAAAACTGATTTGTTGATTTGGTTTTTTCTTGGTTATCTTCAAATTTCAGACTGCTGCCAATCCAGTTTTTCTTGAAATGATATTTTACTTGCGTTTGGTTTCTCAGGAATTTCGATGTTGATATAGTAGCATCGCTATTCAGAAAACTTCCCTGACTTTGAATTTTCCAATCTTTCAAATTAAATGAAGCATTCAAAATATGGCGATTTCCAGAAAAACTCTCGGAGAAATCAAGTTTTTCAAATTGGTAAACTAAGTTCCCTTTTTCTGGCAAAGCCATAAGTAGTCCCGAAACCAAATAACTTTGATTGCCAAAGGTTGTCGTTCCTAGATTCCAATCTCTGCCAAATTCAACGTTGTAAAGTCTTTCAACTGTTCGAAAATCTTTCTGTATATACTGATAATTAGCAAAAGCATCCACATTCCATTTTTTTGAAAACAGTCGTTGTCGTGCATTTATTTTTGTCGCCAAGCCTTGATTATTGGAATCATCCATTGAAGAAAATAAGTTTTTATCGTTGTTGCTCAACCCAATTTCAAAATCAATAGCTGTTTTTTCTGTGGGCTTATATTTTCCTAAAAAGGTGGCGACCTGGATTTTTATGGGCGCCACTAATTGAATAACAGGCCCGTAATTTCCTTGAGGAATTCCATTTAAGGGTTCAATATATTCATAAATTCTGCCAATTGTGGAGGTGTTTTTTAAAATATAATTCCCATTATTGGTTCCAACTGAACTGTACCTAACATTAAATAATACATCCTGTGGATTATTTGAATATTCAAAAACTTCTACTGCGTTTACCAATGTTTTTTTATACAATATCTTGTTGTCAGAGTAGGAATCTTGGTATGCCGAAGGCGCAACCATTAAATCACTGTTGTCGCCGGCATTGACTAAAATTTGGGCTTGTTCTGTCGAAAGACTTTGTTGTAATGGTTGATTTTTTAAATCACTTTCGGAATACAAATAACCGCCAAAACTCCATTTTTTGCTTTCGTGTGAGCCGCCTGCATAAGTAACAAATCGGGTGTAATTTTGTTCAGAATATTGATATTCTATGGTGATTCTCATTTCGGAAGTAATGGTAAAAAGTGGTGTAAAAATGATTTCGCCGGCATTATAATCTATGGTGTAATCATTGTTTTCTCCCCGTTTCAGAAGGATTCCATTTACATAAACCCGCTCTGAACCTGAAATAACAAGGATATACAATTCTCCATTTTGTCCAATTAATTTATATGGTCCTTGATTTCCTTCTTGTCCCACAAAATTACTTTTGGCATATTGTCCTTTTACCAATGCCGCCGAAGCAAAAACATTGGTTTTATTATCTTTTGTCCCAAAGTCAAAATTAGCGGTCAATCCTTGTGCTTTTTTGTTGAAATTCAGAAATTGGGTTTTATGGTTTTCAAGAAAAACATCTCCCGCTCGAATGTTCCATTTATCGCTAAAAAGCTCCATATAAACATTGTCAAATTGATCTAGTTTTTGGGAGTAACCTCCATCTTGTAGCGGAATATTGTTGTCTTGTAAAGAAGCACGCATACTCACTTTTTCGGATAGTTTTCCGGTGATTTGTAAATCCAGATTGGAGTTTAAAACCGTGTTTTGATTGTTGCCAATAGTGACACCTCGCGTTATGCTTCCCGAAGTGTTGAGTCCTTCGAATGGAATAGTTTTTTTCTCTTGAATGGCTTCAACGGTATACAAACTTCCAGAAGCGGCTTCATTACTCACCACTTTACTGGAGTCATAAATGCGATATTCTTTGGTTAAAATCTCAGGAAGTTTGAGATAATTCACCGTTATGGAATCTGAACTTTTTGGAAAATTTTCATTTAAAATTAAAATTCCTTTTTCGAAATTTATTTTGTAGAAAGTGTTATCAATGGGTTTTTCATTGGCGTCAAGCAATTTAAAAAAACTTGGGTTCAGGCTTTCATTTCCAAGGTGAATGGTATCACGAGAAACGAGTATTTTTTTGGTTTTGTACGACGAGTTGATTTCCTGGGCGTGAAGTCCGGATAAACAGATTAGTGCCAACAAAATCAAGATATTTTTTAACATAAATACTTTAACTCGAAAGTATCAAAAGTAGTATTTATAATTGGGAAATTATAAAGAGGATATTTTGAAGCTAAATTAACTTAATAAAAAAAGCCGCAGATTCACAAATTTTAAAATCTGTCAATCTGCGGTTAATTTTTTTAATGTTCAGATTAACCTTCTATAGTCACAATCTGCATTGTTTCTCGGCTCACTTGTTTCAATAAAACCGTTTTGTTGTGCTCGACAGTTTGGGCCGCTTTGTCGTTAAAATGCCTAATGGTGTAAAGAGTTACATTTTCATTATAATCGACTTTGAATTTTTTGGACAAAATAGGATTCAAATCTTTAAAATTTCCAAATTTATCCTCAACGCATACTGAAAAACTAATTGCAGAATTCTGGATTAGGTTTACTTTCAGTTTGAATTGGTGAAACATAGCAAAGATTTCGCTGATGTTTTCTTCCATAATAAAAGAAAAATCTATAGAGGAAAGCGAAATCAAAAGTTGGTTTCTTTTGACAATAAAACTAGGAATTTGCCACTCTGAATCAGAACCTTTTGAGACACAAGTTCCAGGTAATAATGGATTTATAAATGATTTTACATGCAAAGGAATCTCCTTTTTCTGTAGCGGTTGCAATGTTTTTGGGTGGATAACGGTTGCGCCATAAAACGCCATTTCTATCGCTTCACGATAGGAGATATGGCTTAACAAACTCGCGTTTTCAAAATATCTTGGGTCGGCATTCATCACTCCGGGAACGTCTTTCCAGATGGTTACGCTTTCGGCATTGAGGCAATAAGCAAAAATTCCCGCAGTGTAATCTGAACCTTCACGACCTAAAGTTGTAGTGAAATTATTTTCGTCAGAACCCAAAAATCCTTGGGTAATATTCAATATTTTTCGCTTTACGTTTTTGGCGATATTTTTTTGGGTTAAATCCCAATCTACTTCGGCATCTCTATAATTCGAATTTGTTTTTATGAAGTTTCTAACGTCAAGCCATTGCGTTTTTATGCCTTTATAGTTCATGAAATGACTTAAAATCGTAGTCGAAATCAATTCGCCATAACTCACGATTTGGTCATAGACAAAATTATAATTTGGTGATTTATTATGTATTAAAAAATATTCTAAATCTGAAAATTGCGTATTTACTGCTGCAAAAACTCCATTTTTGTCATCTTCGAATAAATCCAACAGAATTTGGTTGTGGTATTTTTTTACTTCTTGCACCGATGAATTCAATTCCTCTGATTTCTCGAAATAGTTTTTTATTACTTCTTCAAGGGCATTTGTGGTTTTTCCCATGGCAGAAACCACTAATAATACATCTTCGTAGCCCACTTTTTGTAAAACGTCATACACGTTTTTAATTCCTTCGGCATCTTTAACGGAAGCACCACCAAATTTAAATACTCTCATAATTTAAAAAAAATTTAATTTTTTACTTATTCTTTTAATTTATTTTCAACGAAATAAGTGATTGCTGCTTCGTCCATTTGTGCAACTCTCCATTCGTCAAGCACTTTTGCACCTGATTTTTCATAGAATTCGATTGCTGGCGAATTCCAGTCCAATACATTCCAGTCAATTCTTCGAACTTTATCTTTTTTTGCCTGTTTGATAATTTCAGAATACAAGGCGTAACCTAGTCCTGTGCCACGCATTTTGTCTTTCACAACCAAATCTTCCAAGTGAATTGTTTTTCCTTTCCAGGTAGAAAATCTATAGTAATACAAAGCAATTCCCACGATTTCGCCTTCTACTTCAGCAACAAAAACTTGAAATAAGGGAATGGTACCAAAACCATCCCGAATTAAATCTTCTACTGTCACTAAAACGGCGTCTGGCTCTTTCTCAAAATGGGCCAATTCTTGAATAAGACCTAAAACAGCTTCCATATCTTCTGGATTTCCTTTTCTAATAGTCATAATATTTTATTTATAATTGTTTATTGGCTTGAAAAAATAAGTTTTTATTCTGAAAATACACACTTTGAATGGCAAATATACAATTATGATGAACGAACTAAATAAAATTATATCATTTTCACAAAAAAACCGATATTTGTGACTTCAATACAACTATAACGATTTCGTAATGGAAGTGCGCAACAAAACTTTAGGAGAATATATTATCGAAAATCAAACCGCCTTTCAATATTCGTCAGGCGAATTATCAAGAATTATCAACTCGATTCGATTAGCGGCCAAAGTGGTCAACTACAAAGTGAACAAAGCTGGATTAGTTGATATCGTTGGTGCCGCAGGAGCACAAAATATTCAGGGTGAAGATCAGCAAAAATTGGACGTTTATGCCAATGAAGTTTTTATTCAAACCTTGATAAATCGCGAGATTGTTTGTGGAATTGCCTCGGAAGAAAATGATGATTTTATAACCGTACAAGGTTCTGACAACAGCCACAACAATAAATATGTAGTTTTAATGGATCCGCTGGATGGCTCTTCAAATATTGATGTGAATGTTTCTGTGGGAACCATTTTTTCGGTTTATAGAAGGATAACCCCTGTGGGAACTCCGGTAACTTTAGAGGATTTCTTGCAACCCGGAATTAATCAGGTGGCAGCAGGATACGTCATTTACGGCACATCGACAATGCTGGTTTACACGACTGGACACGGTGTAAATGGATTTACTTTGAACCCCGCCATTGGAACATTTTATTTGTCGCATCCCAAAATGGAATTTCCCAAAAACGGAAATATTTACTCCATAAACGAAGGGAATTATGTCCATTTCCCGCAAGGTGTGAAAGATTATATCAAGTATTGCCAGCTAGAAGAAGAAGAAAGACCTTATACTTCAAGATACATTGGAAGTTTAGTTTCTGACATACATAGAAATATGATAAAAGGGGGAATTTATTTATATCCAACCAGTTCAAAAGCACCAAAAGGTAAATTACGATTGCTTTACGAATGCAATCCAATGGCATTTATTGTTGAGCAAGCTGGAGGAAAAGCATCGGATGGTTTTACCAGAATTATGGAACTTCAACCAACAGAATTGCACGAAAGAGCACCATTCTTTTGTGGTAGTCATAACATGGTTGAAAAAGCGGAAGATTTTATGCGATTAGCCAAGTTAAGTAAATATTAAAAAGACTTAAGAATTTTAAAAAAAGCGCAGTCTAAATCTGAGGCTTTTAAAAAATAATTTTTCATTATTAGCCCCCTTTCCTTTGAATAAGGTTGGGGGGGGGGAGAGGATTATCTATTCATATTTTGCATTTCGTAAATAAAGGTGTCTAAATCTACTTTTTTATCAACTAATGCCAATGCTTTATTGACGATATAGTCTACATTGCTGGTAGTAAACCCCAAGGCTACTGCAAATTTTCTCAATAAAATTTCTTGTTTATCGCCCAAATGGTGGTCATGGTGAACCACTCTGGCAATATTATATAAACTTTCCAGTCTTTCTATGTGTAAATAGGGTGGATTTAGTTCATATTTCAATGGGTTTTCTAAAATTTCTTCATATTCTTCATTCGAAATTTCTAGTTTTATGGCTAGCTTGTCTAAAAATTTCTTTTCGTCGGGATCAAATTTTCCATCGGCGAACAAGACACGAACCACAGCGGCAAAACGACCTTTCATCCTGCGTTTAAATTCATTATCAAATAATTCTGCTATTGACATAATTTTGAGTTTTAAATTGTCATATAAAGATAATACTAATTTCGATTTTAAGGAAAAGCAATTCTTAATATTTTTGTATTATAATAAAATAAATGGGACAAGAAAGGCTTTTAACAGTGTCGTTTCAAACTAATTTCAAAATTAATTGTAAGTTTGACAACCCCTAATCTTTAAAGTTATTTACATGTCTGAATTTTGGATTTATTTTGAAAAAGGCTTGAGGCACATTCTCAACCAATTTGCTTATGACCACATCTTATTTTTAATTGCTTTGACGGTTTCATATGCATTCAAGGATTGGAAAAAATTGTTGCTTTTGGTTACTATTTTTACTGTTGGGCATACATTGGCATTGCTCTTGTCTGTTTTTGGAGTAATTATTATAAAAGGCAATTTGGTTGATTTTTTAATTCCAATAACCATTCTTATCGTGGCTTTTTTTAATCTTTTCACGGCTGGAAAATCATCAAAACAAGAAAGCATCAGCATAATTGGTTTTGTAACTTTGTTTTTTGGAATTATCCACGGGTTGGGTTTTGCGAGTTATTTTAAAACGGTTATTGGAGGTTCACCACAGTCAAAATTATTGCCTTTGTCTGAGTTTTCATTAGGAATAGAAACTTCTCAAATAATAGTTGTTTTAATTGTGTTAATACTTTCGTACATTGTTCAGACCTTCTTCCGATTTTCAAAACGCGACTGGACATTAGTGATGTCGTCTTTTGTGATTGGGGTTGTTTTGCCAATGATTATCTCGAGCGAAATTTGGAATAGATAAATTATATGGAAAAGAAAAAGTTAAATAAATACGACAAAGCGTATCTTCGAATTGCCAAAGAATGGAGTCTTTTGTCTTATTGTAAACGCAAACAAGTAGGAGCCATAATCGTTCGCGACAAAATGATTATTTCTGACGGATATAACGGAACGCCTTCTGGTTTTGAAAATTGTTGTGAAGACGAAGAAGGCCTGACTAATTGGTATGTACTTCACGCAGAAGCAAATGCAATTTTAAAAGTAGCGCGTTCGACACAAACTTGTGAGGGAGCAACACTTTATATCACGCTTTCGCCTTGTAAAGAATGCAGCAAATTAATTCATCAATCTGGAATAAAAAGAGTCGTTTATCAATTAGGGTACAGAGATACTTCGGGAGTAGATTTTCTTGCAAAAGCAGGTGTAATTGTTGAACAAATAGAAGTTTTAGAATAAATGAAAATTAACCCTAAATATTTTCCAATACTTATTTTTGCTACCCTTGCCTTTGGAATTCTTCTGGGCGGATGGCTTAATTTTCCGGACCAAAATCAATTTTTGGCCAAAAACAATTCGAAAAATAAACTCAACAAACTAATTGATTTCATTAACACGGAATATGTTGATAATGTAAATACGGATTCAATTGTCGCCCATACTGTTGACAATATTCTGGCACAACTTGATCCACATTCGGTTTATATTCCGCCAAAGGAACAAACCGAAGTTGCCGAAAGCATGCGAGGTGATTTCGTGGGGATCGGAGTAAATTTCTATATGTATAAAGATTCATTGGCGATTATTAAAACAGTAGAAAATGGTCCTTCGGAAAAAGCCGGAATCAAATCAGGAGACCGGATTCTTTATGCCGATAAAACAAAATTATTTGGACGGAAATTACCAACGGACAGTCTTTTCTCAAAACTAAAAGGAGTAGAAGGTTCTGAAATTGTTGTCACGGTTTATAGAAAATCGGAGCGAAAAAACATTAAAATAAAAATAAAAAGAGGTGTTATACCGCTAAAAAGTGTTGACGCAGCTATACTTTTGAATGCTACTACTGGCTACATAAAAATAAATCGCTTTGCCGAAACTACGTATGACGAGTTCAAAACTGGTTTAACCAAATTAAAAGAACAAGGTATAAAATCACTCGTTATTGACCTTCGAGAAAACGGCGGAGGTTATATGGACCAAGCGATTGCCATTGCTGACGAATTTTTGAAAGACAAGCAATTAATTGTTTTTACAAAAAATAAAAAAGGAACTATCGAAAAAACTTTCGCCACTAAAACAGGAAGTTTCGAAACTGGAAATTTGTTTGTTTTAATTGACGAAAACAGTGCGTCGGCAAGCGAGATTTTGGCAGGAGCCATTCAGGATAACGATAGAGGAACAATTGTAGGCCGCCGTTCTTTTGGAAAAGGATTGGTGCAACGCGAAATGGATTTTGATGACGGCTCTGCAGTGCGATTGACCGTTGCCAGATATTATACCCCTACAGGACGTTCGATACAAAAACCGTATTCAAAAGGAAATGAAGACTATTTTAAAGAATCACAATCGAGGTTTGACAATGGTGAATTGTATAATAAAGACAGCATAAAAACGCCTAAAACACCAAAATTCAAAACACCAAAAGGTAAAATCGTGTATGGTGGCGGCGGAATTGTTCCTGATGTTTTTGTTCCGCTTGAAGTGGAGCAAAGCAAAGAACATACCGCTTATTTATTGCAATCTGGTATTCTTGGTCAATTTGTGTTTGAACAGTTAGACCATAACCGAACTATTTTTAAAGGAATGACTTTCGAACAATTTAAGGTCAAAATTGATGGAACGGATTTGTATTTTAATGCTTTCCAAAAATTTCTTTCTAGGAATGGAATTGATATGAAATTGGATGATAATAAAGCTTTGGTAAAACGATATTTGGCTGCAGAATTTGCCCGACAGTTATTCAATGAAAGTAAATTTTATGAGATTGTCTTGAAAGACGATGCAATGGTTAAGACGGTTTTGAATAATAAATAATTTCAAATTATTTTATTCTTACACATAAATAAAAACCATATCGATTATTGTCTATTTCTGGTAAAAGGGTAATATTATCTGTCTTTTTAAAGGGATTCCATTTAATAATTGGATCAAAATAATAGATGACATTAGTTACCAGCATTCCTATTCCGGCTCCCACTAACACATCTGAAAGCCAATGGGCATTGTTCGTAATTCGTAATGCTCCGGTCGTTGCAGCAAATCCATATCCGCTATAAGCAAGCAAAGGACTTGTGTCTTTGAACTCTTGATATAAAACGGTTGCATTAGTAAAAGAAGATGAAGTATGTGCAGAGGGCATAGAGTCCGGATTCCCATTACCATTTGGTCTGGTTTTATTGCTGATTTTTTTTATTTTAAAAGTGATAAAATCAGTAATTATAATGGATAGTGTTAGATTTTTTGTTTGGTCAAACCAGTGGTTTTTTGCCTTTATGCCCAATGCATCAGCCGCATAAAGCTCTACTATCGGGGCGTATCTTGTGTAATTATCCACTGAAGTACTAAAGTCTTCTCCTACACTGTTTCTAACGCTTTCTTGAAAAGACTTTTCAAAGGCACTCCCGCTTATTAACAGTCCTCCAGTAATAAGAGATATTGGCAAAACAGTTGTTTTTAAAAGAGTAGTTTTTTGCTTTGGTTTGGTTGTCAAACTATCAGTTTGAGCATTTGCTGCTTGAATGGTAAAGATTAGGACAATTGCTATGAAAGGTATTTTTAGTTTCATGATTTTACATCTGTAAAGCAATACTAATAAATAAAATCAGAAATAAAAACTTCTAAAGGTCAATAAACTATTTCTTAATGCTATGGTGCGATTGTGTTTGAATTCCGCCATTCCATACAGTAAGAATGTCGGTTGCTACTGCAGCACCGCTACCTGCGGCAATTGCCACTTGGCTTCTACAGCCGGCAAGTGTTCCGGTAACATAAATGCCTTCTGCGGCTCTGTGGTCTATATTTTTGAGTTGGATTCTTTGTTTTTCGATAGGTATTTTTTGATGCGGTTCCACATATTGCATTAATCCTTCAATTGCAAAAGTATTGGCAGCACCGATTCCTACAATAATTGATTTAGATTTATAAATATTTTTATTTGTAGTAATTGTAATTTGTGGGGATTCGCCCTCGATTTTCAGGACTTTTTCATTTGAAATCTGGGTAATATGAGGATAAGTTTCTGATAAATGCTGAATACTTTCAACTAATAAATCAGAACCTAATTTACCCTGAGGAATGCCATAAGTATTATTAATAACGGCTTCCTGAAGAGAGGAGGTTTTCTGATGTGTTATTATGCCAATTTTTTTTTCAATGACAAAGGGTTTGTTTTTTGCTGAACCCAAAACAAGAGCACATGACATTCCGGAAACGCCACCACCAATGATTAAAGCATCAAACACAATTAGAATTTATCATTCATTTTTTCTTCGATGCTTTTTGACATTCTAAATATCAAAAGAATTAAAACTGCACAAAATGAAGCTGCAATTCCAATAAAAGCAATCATACTGTTCCCTTCGAGAGGATGTTTGAAGTCGAGCAGACTAATATTGAATATGATTAGCCCGATTGCCAAAACTACCAATATGTTAGTGAAAAGTTTCATATTTAGATATTATTTATTTTTTAAAGGAATATGGAATTCGCATATATCTTCGTCGATGCTTGCATCGCATTTGTGTTATGCTCATTTCATAAAAATATTATTTTGTAAAAATGATGTGTAAATTTATAAAAATTTATTTTACGCGAACAAACCTTTAACATTACCGGCGAATAATTTAACAGCTATAGCCAAAAGAACAACTCCAAAAGCCTTTCTGATTACTCCCAAACCATTTTTTCCCAGCATTTTTTCGATTTTTGCCGATGATTTCAAAACAATATATACGATAATAATATTTAAAACAATGGCAATTACAATATTTATGGTTTGGTATTGGGCTTTCAATGATAATAAAGTGGTCATCGTTCCGGCGCCGGCAATTAACGGAAAAGCAATTGGTACAATTGAAGCGGAACCTGCTTCTTCATCTCGATAAATGCGAATCCCTAAAATCATTTCAAGAGCCAAAAAGAACAAGACAAACGAACCTGCAACGGCAAATGAATGAACATCTATTCCTATAAGATTTAGCAATTCTTCACCTACGAAAAGGAAAACAATCATAATAATTCCGGCAACTAACGAAGCTTTCTCAGATTCAATATGGCCGTGTTTTGTTCTTAAATCAACAACAATAGGAATCGTTCCCACAATATCAATTACAGCAAAAAGCACCATCCCGACAGTAATTATTTCTTTAAAATCCAATTCCATAATTTCTTAAATTTATGGGGCAAAAGTAGTATTTTCTATAGGTTTAAAAGTCAAATTAAGGTTAATTTTTTTGGTAAAGTGTATTGGCTAAGATAGTTGACAATGTCTATTTTAATGCAATAATTTGAATATTTACCGATAATTTGGGGCTTAAAAAACTCAAAAATTACCTTTCGAGATTCAGAATTGCAAAGTATATTTGCAAAATGTTTCAACTAGGAAAAACCATCGTATCGGAAGATATTCTCGAAAAAGAATTTGTTTGTAATTTATCAGCCTGCAAAGGTGCTTGTTGTGTCGATGGCGATGCTGGCGCGCCTTTAAACGAGGCTGAAACCAAGATTTTGGAAGAAATTTATCCAAAGGTAAAACCATTTCTCCGCAAGGATGGCATTGCTGCCATTGAAGCTCAGGGAACCTGGACAAAAGGCACAGATGGCGATCTTGAAACGCCTTTAATTGATAATGCAGCTTGTGCTTATGTCATTTATGACGGTAAAACCGCACTTTGCGGAATCGAACAAGCCTACAATCAAGGGGAAGTTACTTTCAAAAAACCAGTTTCTTGCCATTTGTATCCAATTCGCGTGAAAGATTTCACTGAATTTTTTGCTGTGAATTATGACAAATGGGAAATCTGCGATGATGCCTGTTCTTTAGGCAAAGAGCTCGAAGTCCCGGTTTATAAATTTGTAAAGGAAGCACTCATTCGAAGATTTGGCGAAGATTGGTATTTAGAACTCGAAAAAGTAGCCGAGGAACTTAAAAAATAATTTCCAAAAAATTATAATTTTCCAATTTAGCGTTTTTTTAAATCCTATATTTTACAGTATCTTGCGATATATTTTATTTTTTAAAATATTGATTTTCAATGTTTTACAATTTATATGAAAAATATTCCAATCGCTTCGATTTGTTAAAAACTCAATCCAATTGTGAATAAGTTTGGCTTTTTATAACCGCAAGAATTCACAATCTTTGTAATCTACGAAAAACATAAAAATTCGTTAAAATTTCAAAAAAACAAAAAAATAATGTCAAAACTTGAACCAATCTTACAAGAAAATAAAAATCGATTCGTGATTTTTCCAATTAAACACCACGATATTTGGGAATTTTATAAAAAAACGGAAGCAAGTATCTGGACTGCTGAAGAAATCGATTTGGCTCAGGATTTGAACGATTGGAACAATAAATTAAGTGAAGACGAAAAATATTTTGTAAAACACATTCTTGCCTTTTTTGCAGCTTCAGACGGAATTGTCAATGAGAATTTGGCACAAAATTTCATCAACGAAGTACAATATGCCGAAGCAAAATTCTTCTATGGTTTCCAGATTATGATGGAAAATATTCATAGCGAAACGTATTCGCTTTTGATTGACACTTATGTGAAAGACGAAACAGAGAAAGACGAATTGTTTACAGCAATCGAGGTTTTTCCGGCAATTAAGAAAAAAGCGGAATGGGCTTTGAAATGGATTGAATCTGAATCATTTGCTGAAAGATTAATTGCTTTTGCAGCGGTGGAAGGTATTTTCTTCTCTGGAAGTTTTTGCTCCATTTTTTGGTTAAAAAAACGCGGTTTGATGCCAGGATTGACATTTTCTAACGAATTAATTTCTCGTGACGAAGGCGTACACTGTGATTTTGCCGTGCATTTGCACAACCACCATTTAAAACATAAAGTTTCTAAAGCACGTATAAGAGAAATTATCGTTGAAGCATTGAACATTGAAAGAGAGTTTATTACAGAATCGATTCCGGTGAGTTTGATTGGAATGAACGCCGTTTTAATGACACAATATTTAGAATTTGTTACCGACAGATTATTGGTAGAATTGGGTTGCAAAAGAGAATACAACACAGCGAACCCTTTTGATTTTATGGATATGATTTCGCTTCAGGGAAAAACGAATTTCTTTGAAAAGAAAGTTGCCGAATATCAAAAAACGGGAGTTATGAATACCGATTCTGATGCCCAAAAAATTAGCTTTGATGCCGATTTTTAAAAAATAAAATCCATTTTTTACAGAAACCTAAATCTGAAAAATAGCATAGCCCCGATAGAAGGGAAAATCCCACGCTTTTTTTGCGTGGATTGGAATGATAGCGGGATAAAGCTCCAAAATAAATAAGAATTTTTCAGAATTACCCGGGATTAGTTTCCCAAAAACAATCACAAATACCCCGAAATAGAGAAGGGATTGTCTATTTCACAAAACTAAAAAATTATGTACGTAGTAAAAAGAGATGGCCACAAAGAGCCAGTAATGTTTGACAAGATAACGGATAGAATTAAAAAACTATGCTACGGACTAAATGGTTTAGTCGAACCAGTAAAAGTGGCAATGCGTGTAATCGAAGGTTTGTATGACGGAGTTTCGACTTCAGAATTAGATAATCTTGCTGCAGAAACTGCGGCTTCAATGACGATTGCTCACCCTGATTATGCACAATTGGCAGCGAGAATTGCAATTTCGAATTTGCATTCCAATACCAAAAAATCATTCTCGGAAACGATGAACGATATGTTTCATTACATCAATCCGAGAAACGGTCAGGAAGCACCATTGCTTTCTGAAGAAGTGCATAAAGTAATTATGGAAAATGCTGAATTCTTGGATTCGCACATTATATACAATAGAGATTTTAACTACGATTATTTTGGTTTCAAAACCTTGGAACGTTCATATTTGTTAAGAATAAACGGAAAAATAGTAGAACGCCCACAACATATGTTGATGCGCGTTTCGGTTGGAATTCACTTGAATGATTTGGATTCGGTGATAGAAACTTACGACTTAATGTCGAAAAAATTCTTTACTCACGCCACACCTACATTGTTCAACGCAGGAACTCCAAAACCACAAATGTCTTCTTGTTTCCTTTTGGCAATGCAGGACGACAGCATTGATGGGATTTATGACACGTTGAAACAAACGGCCAAAATCTCGCAATCGGCCGGTGGAGTTGGATTGTCTATTCACAATGTTCGTGCAACGGGTTCTTATATTCGCGGTACAAACGGAACTTCAAACGGAATTGTACCAATGTTGAGAGTTTTTAACGATACGGCTCGTTATGTGGATCAAGGTGGTGGAAAACGTAAAGGAAGTTTTGCGATTTACATCGAAACTTGGCACGCCGATATTTTTGATTTCTTGGATTTGAAAAAGAATACCGGAAAAGAGGAAATGCGCGCCAGGGATTTATTCTTTGCGATGTGGACTTCGGATTTGTTTATGAAACGTGTGCAGGAAGATACGTATTGGACGCTAATGTGCCCGAACGAATGCCCAGGTTTATATGACGTTTACGGCGAGGAATTTGAAGCGATGTACATTGATTATGAAACTCGCGGAAAAGGACGTAAAACCATCAAAGCACGTGAATTGTGGGAAAAAATTCTGGAATCTCAAATTGAGACCGGAACGCCCTATATGTTGTATAAAGATGCAGCGAACAGAAAATCAAACCAGAAAAATCTTGGAACCATTCGTTCATCGAATTTATGTACTGAGATTATGGAGTTTACTTCGAAAGACGAAATTGCGGTTTGTAATCTTGCGTCTATTTCGTTGCCAATGTTTGTGGAACACGGGAAATTTGACCACAAATTATTGTTCGACGTAACTAAACGCGTTACGAGAAACCTGAACAAAGTAATCGACAGAAATTATTATCCTGTTATAGAAGCCGAAAATTCAAATAAACGTCATCGCCCTGTGGGTCTTGGTGTACAAGGTCTGGCTGATGCTTTCATAATGTTGCGTTTGCCGTTTACGAGCGACGAAGCCAAGAAATTAAACCAGGAAATTTTCGAAACTTTATACTTTGCAGCCGTAACCGCTTCGATGGAAATGGCAAAAGAAGAAGGGGCGTATTCTACATTTAAAGGATCACCAATTTCGCAAGGAGAATTCCAACACAATCTTTGGGGATTGAAAGACGAAGAACTTTCCGGTCGCTGGGATTGGGCATCTTTGAGAAAAGAAGTGATGGAACACGGTGTGAGAAATTCACTTTTGGTAGCGCCAATGCCAACTGCTTCGACTTCACAAATCCTAGGAAACAACGAAGCTTTCGAACCTTATACTTCCAATATTTACACCAGACGAGTTTTGTCTGGCGAATTTATTGTGGTAAACAAGCATTTACTCGAAGATTTAGTGAAATTAGGTTTATGGAATGAAACTTTGAAACAAGAATTAATGAGAAATAATGGTTCTGTTCAAGACCTTGCCATCCCTCAGGATTTAAAGGAATTGTACAAAACTGTTTGGGAGATGTCGATGAAAGACATCATCGATATGTCACGCCAACGCGGTTATTTTGTAGATCAATCGCAATCGTTGAACTTGTTTATGCAAGACGCGAATTATTCGAAATTGACTTCGATGCACTTTTACGCTTGGCAATCGGGATTGAAAACCGGAATGTATTATTTGAGAACAAAATCAGCGGTTGATGCGATTAAATTTACCTTGAATAACGACAAAAAAGCGGAGCCAATTGAAGTCAAAGAACAATCAACAGAACAAGTATTACAACCTATTGCTGTTTTAAACGAACCAGCTGAAATGAGTGTTGAAGAATACAAAGCAATGATCGAATTGGCAAAAAATGCAGGTCCGGAAGATTGCGAAATGTGTGGAAGTTAATTCGAGAAATTATTAATAATAAAAGGCTTCAATTGTAGTTGAAGCCTCTATTAAAATTAAATGTAGATAATAGAATTGAAGTTCTATTCTATAGCCAAACATTTATTTGTTTTCACAGTTCAAATATAAAATATTTTGGTAAAAAAAGGACTTCTTTATTGTTTAATTTTCTAAATTCAATAAAATGAGTAAAAAAGAAACACCAAGCGTAGGATATAGAAGCGCTGTAACGGGACAATACGTTAAGCCTGATTACGCTTCTAAACATCCAAAAACAACGGTTAGTATTACCAAGAAAAAGTAGTTTAAATTTTCAGGGAGTTATTTTTAACTCCCTTTTTTTACCTTTAATAATAAAATATCTATGAAGAACGAGTTAATAAAAAGTTTGACAAATGATTTTGAAGACCATTCTCAAACCACCGAAAACGGAATTGAATTTTGGTTTGCGAGAGATATTCAACATTTGTTAGGATATTCAGAATGGCGAAATTTTAATAAAGTAATTTCTAAGGCAAAAACTTCCTGTGAAGTCTCTGATAATCTGATATTAGACCATTTTGTTGACATCAACAAAATGGTTACAATTGGTTCTGGAACCGAAAGAGAAATTGATGATATAATGCTAACTCGTTATGCTTGTTATTTAATAGCTCAAAACGGTGATCCAAGAAAAGAACAAATTGCATTCGCTCAAAATTATTTTGCCATTCAAACAAGAAAATTTGAATTAATTGCCAAAAGAATCGATGATTGGGAAAGGTTAAATGCGAGACAAAAATTAACTTTATCTAAAAAGGAATTGTCTGAACTTATTTTTGAAAAAACAGGGAATGATAAAAATTTCGCATAATCAGGAGTAAAGGAGATCAAGCATTATTTGGAGGTAAAAACACTTCGCAAATGAAAATGAAACTTGGTGTTCCAGAAAGTAGACCACTTGCTGATTTCCTTCCAACAATTGTCATAAAAGCCAAAGATTTTGCAACTGAAATTACAGTTTTTAATACGAAAGATAAAGGATTGTCCTCTGAAAGAAGTATCTCATCGGAACATATAAATAATAATCTAGGAGTGCGAAAATTGTTGTTAGACAGGAAAATTGTACCTGAAAATCTTCCTCCTGAAGAAGATATAAAAAAACTGGAGAGAAGGGTAAATTCAGAGACAAAAAACATCGGTAAAAACCCGGATAAATTGACTTAATTTTACTATATTTGAGGGAGTTATCGCTACAAAAACATTTTTCATAGACATTAAAAACTCTTCAAAATGAAAAATAATGTGTTTACCGTTACAGATGATTTATTGGCTACACGAGGACAACGTTTTATCAATTGCATTCTCGATACTTTGATTGTCCATATTATTATAGTCAGTATTGCCACAACTATTGTCATCATTGGGAATGTTACTAATAATTATGACCTGACTAAGTGGGCTGAATCGACAACAACTTTCCAAAGATTGCTTCTTTGGGCTATAATGTTGTTCTTATACTACTTTTTGACCGAAACCTATTTTTCAAGAACTTTTGCCAAGTATTTTACCAAAACAATTGTGGTTACAAAAGACGGTTCTAGACCAAAAAAAAGGACAATAAGCATTCGAACACTCTCCCGATTTATTCCTCTTGAATGTCTTACTTTTTTGGGAACAAATGTCAGAGGATTGCACGATTTATTTTCTGATACTTATGTGGTAAAAAAACACGAGTTCAATCATAAAAAGGGAGCGGCTTTATTTCCTTGACGAAACCCGAAAAACAGATTCAGCCGTCAATTTTGATGGCTGTTTTTATTTAAAACAACTCCTTTTTATTATATTCGCTAAATCTAAAATAGCACAATGAACTGGGAACAACTTTTATCACTAAAACGCCAAGGCGATACAGGGAAACGATTACGAATAGAGCAAGACGACACGCGTTTGGGCTTTGAAGTCGATTATGACCGAATTATATTTTCGTCGGCTTTCAGGAGTTTACAGGATAAAACACAGGTTATTCCACTTTCGAAAACGGATTTTGTGCACACTCGATTGACGCACAGTTTAGAAGTTTCGGTTGTTGGTCGATCCATCGGGCGATTGGTTGGTAAAAAAATTATCGAAAAATATCCGCATTTAAAGGAGATTCACGGTTTTCAGGCGAATGATTTCGGGGCGATAGTTGCTGCGGCTTCCTTGGCACACGATATTGGAAATCCGCCTTTTGGACATTCTGGAGAAAAAGCCATTGGCGAATATTTTTCCATTGGAAAAGGACAACAATACAAAGACCAACTTTTGGCCAAAGAATGGCAGGATTTAATTGATTTTGAAGGAAATGCTAATGGATTTTCAGTGCTGACGGCAAGTCGTCCCGGAATTGAAGGCGGATTGAGAATTTCGTATGCAACTCTTGGTGCATTTATGAAATATCCAAAGGAAAGTTTGCCTAAAAAACCAACACAAAATATCGCCGACAAGAAATATGGATTCTTTCAATCGGACAAGGGATTTTTTGAAGATGTAGCTTCGGAATTGGGGATGATTCCAAACAAAGATGGAAACGACATTGGTTTCGAAAGACATCCTTTGGCCTATTTAGTCGAAGCTGCCGATGATATTTGTTACACGATTATTGACTTCGAAGATGGTATAAATCTAGGATTGGTTTCCGAAGATTTCGCCTTAGAATATTTAATAAAATTGGTAAAAGACAGCATTGATACCGGTAAATACAATACATTAACCACCAAAGAAGACCGAATTAGTTACTTGAGAGCTTTGGCAATTGGAAGCTTAATAAATGATGCCGTAAAAGTTTTTATCGAAAATGAAGAGGCAATTTTGGATGGAAGATTTCCACACGCTTTGACGGACAAAAGCAAGTATAAAGTTCAAATGGATGATATTATCAAACTGAGCGTCAAAAATATTTATCAAAGTCGTGAAGTCATTGAAAAAGAAATCGTGGGCTACCAAATTATTCAAACCTTATTGGATAAATTCATTACCGCTTTCAATAATAAATTTGATGGGAATGCGTCTAATTATGATAAATTATTGCTAAAAATGTTACCCGAAAAATTCTTGGAGGAAAAAGAAGACTTGTACAAAAGGCTAATGCATATTTGCTATTACGTTTCTCTTTTGACCGACGGGAATGCGTTAGAATTATACGAAACTATCAATGGCAGAAAAACGAATTAATTTTAAAAAAGATAAACCATTCCCACACCAAGAGATTGTTTTAACTGTACTTTTGCCCCTGTAACGACTTGAACACCATTAATTTCTTCTATAGTTTTCACATCATCGTCATAAATGAGGTGAGTTCCAATATTTGCTCTTACATATTCATTTACCACTAAATCAAAGTATAATTTCCATTCCACGTCAATATTTCCAAAATTATGGAGGTAATCTGAATACAGACTCAAACGGTTTTCCATAGTGATATTTTTTAGAACTTCTTTTTTATAGTAGTTGGTTATTAAAAAGCCAAATTCGGTTTTTGATTGTTTCCCTTTTGAAATTAAATTTCCTTCCGAATCATAAGTTGCTTTGGTTACGCCAAAAGCGCCTTTATTGGCTAAGGTTTGGTCTAAAATTAAGGTGTTTTTTAAAGTCAAGGGCGAAATATAAACATCAAATTTTTTTTCTTTGTTGAAATAATCAGCTCCAACGCCAAGGAATGTATAGGCGGGTGAAAATGGCTTTGAAATAGGGGAACTGGTGTCCGGATATTTATAACCATTGGTAAATTGGGTGTTAAAATTAAATTTAGCTGAATGATACCAATTCGACAAGGTATCTTTTCTGTAGCCAAAAGTTGAATTAAATCGAAATTCGTCATCTGATTTTCTTATTGCCAAACCATCTTGCTTGTTAATTCCATATCTGACTATCAATTCATTGACCCATTTGCTTTTGTAAAGCGTATGTATTCTTGTAAAATTTCCTTTTAACAGACCAGAAATCGAACTTACACCACCGGCATTCCAGTTTACAAAGGCAATTTCGTTCAGGTCAAAACCTATTGTATTTTTATTTGTCCAATGGGATATTGAAATTAACGGAATTGTTGGTTGTGTTGTCACCGTTATTCTAAATTTTGAAGTAGCTGTAGCAAGGGTCGTCACGGGTATAAGATCTACTTCAACGGGCGTAATTATTGTTTCTTGTGAAAAACTACTTATGGAGATAAAGAATATGAAAAAATGGAAACTAAAAGAAGATAATTTCATCGTTGACTATTAAGTTAAAATTACGAAAATAATTCATTTCAAAAGCTTGAAAAAATATTTTCTATACTTTTAACGTCAATTTTACAATATTGTTGTTGCTCCTCAATAGTCCCTTGTTCGATAAATTCATCAGGAATCCCTAATGTTTTTACTTTTGAAGTATAATTATTTTGTGCTGAAAATTCAAGAATAGAGCTACCAAATCCGCCTTTTATCACGCCGTCTTCAAGGGTAATTATAGTTTTAAATTCCTTGAAAATGCTATGCAATAATTGTTCGTCCAGAGGATTTACAAAGGCAAAATCATAATGAGCAATAGTTTCCGGATGTTTCATTTTGGCTAAAGCCAAAGTCACATTATTCCCGATGGTTCCATTGGACAAAACGGCCACTTTTGAACCTTTTTTGAGGCAATTTGCCTTGCCAATTTCAATTTTTTCGTACGGTTTTTGCCAATCCACAATTTGACCACGACCTCGCGGATAGCGAATCGCAATAGGATGATTTAAACCCAATTGGGCAGTATATAAAATGTTTCTCAACGCAATTTCATTCAATGGTGCATACACAATCATATTGGGAATGCAGCGCAGATAGGCCAAGTCAAAAACGCCATGGTGTGTCGCGCCGTCCTCGCCAACCAAGCCCGCTCTGTCTAAACAAAAAATCACGGGTAAATCTTGCAAAGCCACGTCATGGATGACCTGGTCGTAAGCTCGTTGCAAAAATGTGGAATAAATATTGCAAAAAACTACCATTCCTTGAGTTGCCATTCCGGCTGATAACGTGACAGCGTGTTGTTCCGCTATCCCAACATCGAAAGCGCGTTTTGGGAATTCGTCCATCATAAATTTCAACGAGCTTCCCGACGGCATTGCAGGCGTAATTCCAATAATTTTTTCATTTGTTCTTGCTAAATCCAATAAGGTCAATCCAAAAACATCCTGATATTTTGGGGGTAGATTTTCTTCCGATTTCAAAGGAATTTCGCCAGTAATTTTATCAAATTTTCCTGGGGCGTGGTATTTTACCTGATCGTCTTCGGCTTGTTGTAAACCTTTTCCTTTTGTGGTTATGATGTGGAGGAATTTTGGGCCTTTTACTTTTTTTAACCGTTTCAATTCCTTGATGACTGCAAAAATATCGTGTCCGTCTACAGGGCCTGAATAATCAAAATTCAGGGACTTAATCATATTATTTTTCCGTGGATTTTTCCCTTCTTTTACGGCGGTGAGATAATTTTTCAAGGCGCCAACACTCGGATCAATGCCGATGGCGTTGTCGTTGAGAATAACCAATAAATTGGCATCGGTAACGCCGGCGTGATTCAATCCTTCGAACGCAATTCCCGAGGCAATCGAAGCATCGCCAATAACAGCAATATGTTGTTTTTCGAAATCGCCTTTCAAATTAGACACAATCGCCATCCCCAAAGCTGCCGAAATAGAAGTGGAGGAGTGGCCTACGCCAAAAGCATCGTAAATACTTTCGCTTCTTTTTGGGAAACCAGAAATCCCGTTAAGTTGACGATTGGTATGAAAATTTTCTCTTCTTCCGGTTAATATTTTATGTCCGTAAGCTTGATGCCCCACGTCCCAAATTAGTAGATCACTTGGTGTATCAAATACATAATGCAAAGCGATGGTGAGTTCTACAACGCCAAGGCTTGCGCCCAAATGACCTTCTTTTGTGGCAACAATATCAATAATAAAGTCTCGCAATTCTTGGGCAACTTGAGGAAGTTGGACTTCATCGAGTTGGCGTAAATCGGTTGGATTATTGATGTTTGAAAGTAAATTATTGGTCATAAAGCAAATGTACGAATTGAATTCTTATTTTTGTAACTATGATAAACCCTTTCACCGATGAGTATTTTATGAAGAAAGCCTTGCAAGAGGCGGAAATGGCTTTTGAGAAAGACGAAATTCCTGTTGGTGCCATAATTGTAATCGACAATAAAATCATTGCACGAGGTCATAATCTTACCGAAATGCTCAATGATGTTACCGCTCACGCAGAAATGCAGGCGATAACCGCAGCTGCCAATTTCTTGGGCGGAAAATATTTAATAGGTTGCACGCTTTATGTCACGTTGGAACCTTGCCAAATGTGCGCCGGCGCTTTGTATTGGAGCCAGATTTCTAAAATTGTTTTTGGAGCCAGTGATGAACATCGCGGATTCGAGAAAATGGGAACACAATTGCATCCTAAAACTACAGTTGTTCGGGGAGTTTTGGCAGATGAAGCAAGTGAATTGATGAAGCGATTTTTTGCGGAGAAAAGGAAATGATTTTTAATATTAGATAATTTTTGTAATTAACATCTTATAATTTTATTTTGCTTAAACTATCAAGGATTAACTTTGTTGATTTCAATTATGCAAAGAGTTTTGCTTTCAGTTTTTTAATTTGAATACAACAGAAATATATGATTTAAATCCCGGTCAATATGATTTGAACAAAATAAATCAAAAGAAAATAGTTTTGAACTAAAAATAAATTCTGTTTTCCTTCCATCTTTTTCAAGTAATTTATTTATTCCGTCAACACAATCTTTAGTATTGCCCTCCAATATATAGCCAACTAAAAAACCATCACAATTTTGATATTTCCCACCTGACAAAAAATTATTCATTCCTGTGTCAATATATCTTCTTTTTAAATGTGAATCAGAAGACTTTAGATTTTTGGCTTCTACAAAATAATCATATTCGTTTCCACTCCAAAAAACACCAAACTTGAAATCTATTCTTGACTGTTTTGCAGCAAAGCCTTTTGTGTAAGAAGTGATTTTTTCGTTAAACAAATGATTTTCTATTTGAGAAGATATTTGCCATTTCTTCCTGTCAAGATTTTTATGAATAAAATTATGAAGTATTGCTGAAATGTCATTTTCGTCTAAAGAAATGGAAATTGAACCTTCTAAAATTGATGAATTGTAAGCGTCTAAAAATAAAGTTACGCATCTCTTTCTAAATAGATTTTGAGCAGAAATAAAAATATGAGAGTTTAAGATTCCAGCCATTATTCTTTCATATTTAGAATTTCGGCTAATAAAGATTTACTATCTTCCATTGCAGAAGTTTGGCTCCAAAATCTTCTTTGATTTGGTTTTATAATGTAAACATTATCTCCATCATAATAATTTATTTTTTTTCTAAAATAAAGATTTTGACCTTCTTCTTGCCAAAGATTTCTATCTAATCTTTTTAATTCATCGTATATGTTTTCCTTTGATTCAAAAATTGGTTTTTGTTCTTCCCCAAATGAAATTTTCACCATATATAATGGACAATTTCTGTTGATATTATAAGTTGTTGTCGAAATTTTTAAATTTGCCTCGTCTAACCAATTGTTTAATCCTTTGCATAGTCGATTAGTATAATCCTCACTATTTATAACAGGAAAAACGGCTAATGATTTGTCTTGTTTTTCGAATAAATCTAGACTATAATCTAATGAGTCTTGAATAATTATTTGTTCATCCTCTGTTAATTTTAGAATATCATTATAAATTATTTTGTCTATATCTTTTTCTAAATAAGAAGTGTCTAGGTTAATTTCGTTTGATTTTTTTATTGAAATTATTTCGTCGATTTTTGAAGATAGTTTAATAGTATTTTTCACCTCCATATTTTCAATAATTGCTGGAAGTTGTAACATTTCATTTGATTGAACCCTTTCTCTTTCTATTCCCCAAGATGAAGAACTCATTGAAAAATAGTAATTTGAAAAACTTGAATTTATAAATGAAGACAAGGTTTTTAGAATTTGAATATCTTTATGCACAATGCTATATGCCATATGATAACAATCAAAGTCAATTATACTAGAACAATATTCTTTTTCTTTTTGCCCTTCTTTTATGATTAAAAAGGGGCTTTTGTATAATAATTCATTTGTTGGTCTAAAAATTTTAGAATTGCCAACCAATGCTTTTCTTGAGGTATAATATTTATCTATCAAACCAGTTTCGAGAGTTTTATTTGGTTTGAAAAACTTTTTTTCTTCTGTTTGTTTTTTTGATGGAGAATGAAGTCCACTCCCTTTTATCCAATCATTTTTATTAGTTTTAAAATATTCTTCAAGCGATTTGTATTTTAGTTCAATGTTTTTAATCAGCTCAAAGTCAAAATAACTACCCCACATTGCTATTTTCCAGATTTTCGTATCTTTTTTTTCACATTCAGTTCTTGGTAAATGTTTAATATCAGACGAGTCAATTACAATTCCTTCTAAAACATCATTCTTTATATAGGTTTTTGGAGCGTAATAAGTTATTGTGTTATTTGGATTTTCAGGCTTTTCTTTTTGATAAAAAACTATGCTTATGGGGCCAACAGCTGATCCGAAAAGTTGTCCCCCGTGTTGTTTTTTTACTTTTCTTAAAATTGAAAAATTATAAATTTTATCCACATAATTTTTAGTAAAAAGCCATTCTCTAAAATTTTGGTAAGTGTTCCCAGTATTGGTTAAAACCTTGGTATTAAAAATTAAAGCAATCTTTCCGTTTGGAGCAAATGCCGTTGCTTTATGAAGAAATGGCAAAACCATTTCTTTGGCAAATTTATTTTCATTACAATAATTTGTGATTGTATTCGATAAGTTTTTTGTGCCAAATGGAGGATTTCCAACAATCAAATCGAAATTTTTCAAAATTCCAACATTAGATAAATCAGAAATGGCATCTCGTTTAAAAAGATTATTGCCTTGTTTTTTTAGCGTTGTATCTTCAGGGTCATTAATTAGATAAGGAAATTGAATGGTTTTATTCCACCAACCTGTTTTTGGATTTAAGTTTTCTAACAAAGCTAGATATAAACTGAAAGCTGCCACTTTTATGGATTTAGAATCTATTTCAATTCCAAAAATATTTCTCTTAAGAATTTCTTCGAGGATTTTAAAATCTGTAAGTGGTTTATCGTTTTCTCTCTCGTATCTCTTTATGAGTTTTTTAAAAGTTTGAACCAAAAAAATTCCAGAACCACAGCTTGGATCTAAAGTTTTTACGCTGTAGTTAGTTTCATTTATTGGAAGAACTTCTTTCAAAACTAATTCAACTAATGTTGGCGGTGTGTAGAAAGTACCTGTTTCTCTTTTGTCTAATTTAGTCAGGAAGTTTTCGTAAATTTCACTTAATAATTCTATTCTGATGATACTAAAGTCGAATAACCTCCAGTTGAATAATTGTTGTTGAGATTCATCGATATTACCATCGATAAAACACTTTTTGATTAACGACAAATGTTTTTTTGTTATAGAATCTTTCTCATTTTCTTCAAAATTGAATAAGCTGCCATTAAAATCATCAGCGAGTTTTTCAAATAAATTATAGGTTGCTTCTACTTCTTCAAGAACATCAAAATAAGAAGTTGCTTTTGGTAAGAAGGTTTTATATAAATCCTCTGAAGTTGCTTTTCTGTCTTCTAAATACAATAAAAATAAAGACCGCATTACTAATTTATGAATAATCAATCTGTTACTTAATCCGTTTTCCTCTAACGAATTTGAAACATTTACAAGACTTTGAATTAGGTATTTATCAACTCTGTTTTGTAGATTTATTTTTTCCCTAATTGATATCGCTTCTTCTGATGACCAAATAAAACCAGTGTCAATAGGTAATCTAGAAAAAACAGTATTTAAAGTTTGAAGTTTTGATTTGTCATCAGTTTCCTTGCAAGAATAAAGTTCTAATTCTTGTAACTCTTTTTTTAGTTTTAGATCGGTAACATTTTCTTCTAAAACAAAAGGTTTTTTCGAACAATTGTATATTCTAATTTCGGTTTTATTATAAACATAGAGAAACAATACTTTTTGAAAATTCCAACATTTATGCTGAATATCAGCAATCAATTTCAGGTTTTTATAGTCAAAAGAATCAATTTCTTTTATAAATAAAACAGGTTCATTTTCATTTGAATAAATTTTTACAATTCCATATCTATTTTTATCAAACAAATTAATATCAAAGTCTTTACAATCAGTTGCAAAGTCAATTATATCTAATTGGTTAATTATAGATTTCATCATTTGATTGATAGTTGTATTTAGTAATAAATTTGAAATGAAATAATATTGCTTCTTTCTAACAAAAATAGAATTAAAATAGACATTTTCGTATATAAATGGAATTAATTTTACATAAAAGAATGAACATTTTAGATTTTTTTTGGCAAATATTCTAGCCCAGATAGCAGTGGAAATCCTTTTTATTTTTTCTTTAAAAATAAAAAAATTGCAACAGATAGCTGGATTAAGCTCCTAAAATAAAAAAATATTGCTTCGGAAAATCTCGCAATGACGCACAAAAAAACCGCCAATCTTACGAAAGGCGGTTTCTGATTTATTCAATAATAACATTCTTCTTTTTGTCGTAGAAATGATATTCTAGATACGTGTAAGCGTCACGCGGTATGATTTTCACCCATTTTTTATGTTCAAAAAACCATTTTGAACGTATTGATGGAAAACCTTTTGTAAGGTATGCAGCCACAAATGGATGTACATTAAGCACAACGTCATTGTGGGTTTTTAATATGCTTTCTAGATCAAGAGCGATTTTGTCAATGATTTGGATTGGCGCTTCAATTTCGCCCTCAATATTGTTGGGATCTTCTTCTCTAGTTTTAATATTGACTTCCGGTCTTACTCTTTGTCTGGTAATTTGGACTAATCCAAATTTACTCGGCGGTAAGATTTTGTGCTTGGCTTTATCATCGTCCATTTCTTCCCGGAGGAAGTCGAACAGGACTTTTCGATTTTCGGGATTTCCCATATCGATAAAATCAATCACGATTATTCCGCCCATATCTCGTAGACGTAATTGTCTTGCGATTTCAGCGGCAGCAATCATGTTAACTTCCATTGCAGTATCTTCTTGGTTGGATGCTTTATTAGAACGATTTCCACTATTCACGTCTATAACATGCAAAGCTTCAGTGTGTTCTATAATAAGATAAGCACCTTTACTCATGGAAACTGTTTTTCCAAAGGAGGTTTTGATTTGTCTCTCTATATTGTATTTCTCGAAAATTGGAGTGTCTTTGGATTGATAAAACTTGACAATCGATGTTTTTGAAGGAGCTATTTCTTGTAAATAGTCCTTTGTTTGGTTGTACAACTCTTCATCATCTATTTGGATGCCACTAAAGGTATCGTTGAAGACATCTCTTAATATTGATGAAGCTCTATTGAGCTCTCCTAATACCTTGGATGGATGATGAGCGGTTGGTAATTTTTTACACATTGCAGTCCATCTCTCTATGAGGTTCTGCAAATCTTTTTCTAATTCTACTGTGCTTTTGCCTTCGGCTACTGTGCGAACAATAACACCAAATCCTTTTGGTTTGATGGCCTGTACCAATCGTTTCAATCGTTCTTTTTCTTTTTTGTCTTCTATCTTTTGTGAAATAGAAACGCGGTCAGAAAACGGGACGAGAACAATAAATCTTCCGGCAAGAGAAAGCTCAGCACTAATTCTTGGTCCTTTTGTAGATATTGGTTCTTTGACGACTTGTACTAAAATAGATTGATTGGGATTGATAATTTCTGTTATCGACCCATCTTTGTCTATCTCTTTTTCAAACTGAAAGTTTTTTAGGGAGAAATCTTTTATTTTACCTGCGCTTACAAGTTTTATGAATTTCAGTTGGGAAGCAAGGTTTGGACCCAAATCGTGATAATGTAAAAAGGCATCCTTTTCGTAGCCAACATTTACAAAAGCAGCGTTTAGTCCAGCAACGGGTTTTCTTATTTTGGCAATAAAAATATCGCCAACTTGGAAGTTGCTAGTTTCTTGTTCTTTGTGTAATTCAATTAGTTTTCCATCTTTTAATAAGGCAAAATCTACGGCTTCGGAACTAGATCTAATGATTAATTCTTTATTCACGTTGTAAATTTTTATCCGAACAATGGAGTTGTTGGTTGTTGGTTGTTGATTGTTGGAAAACTCCATTAACCATTAACTATCAACCATCAACTTTGCAGTAAGGATGGATTAAACAATAATTTTAACAGGTATTGAACCCGGGAGGAAATTCAGTTGGCAGGAAACAGTTGTCAGGCTGCAGTTAAAACCGCAATCTGTAATCTGTAATCTGCATTCTGTTTTCCAAATTTCAATGAACTTTTAAAAAGAAAAAAGTAGTTTAAAACTACTTTTTCTTTTTGTGACGGTTAGCTCTCGCTCTTTTTTTGCGTTTGTGCGTTGCTACTTTATGTCTCTTTCTTTTTTTACCACTTGGCATAATCTGGTGATTTTGTGATTAATAAATATTATTATTTTGCTTCGTTATTCGTTTTTACTCCTTCAACAAACACTTTTGCAGGTTTAAAAGCCGGAATATTGTGTGCTGGAATTTTAATCGTGGTATTTTTAGAAATATTTCTTCCTGTTTTTTCAGCTCTTGTTTTCACGATGAAACTTCCAAAACCTCTTAAATAAACATTGTCTCCAGTTTCTAATGAATTTTTTACTTCTGTCATAAAGGTCTCAACTGTTGCCTGAACATCTCCCTTTTCTAGACCTAATCTCTCTGAGATTTTTGCTACGATATCTGCTTTTGTCATTTTATTCGTAATTTATAAATGGTGTACTAATTTTTTGAGGTTGCAAAGATAGGAATTAAAAAAACAATTATTCAAGCTAATTCATTAAAATTTAATCACATAAACTTTTACTTTTGCTAACTAATATTTTATAATGAATTTTTCCAAAGTATTGACAGGGTGGTATATAGAAAATATACGGGATTTGCCGTGGCGAAAAACTGATAATCCGTATCTAATTTGGCTCTCCGAAATTATGCTTCAACAGACTAGAGTGGCGCAAGGAATGCCATATTTTTTGTCTTTTACTGCTAATTTCCCAACTGTTTTTGATTTGGCTGCCGCCAATGAGGAACAGGTTCTGAAACTATGGCAAGGTTTGGGCTATTATTCCCGTGCTCGAAATTTGCATAAAACTGCTCAATATGTGGCTAATGAATTATCTGGAAAATTTCCGGATAATTATAATGACTTATTGAAACTAAAAGGTGTTGGCGAATATACAGCCGCCGCAATTGCGTCCTTTTCCTATAATGAAGCCGTTCCTGTTGTCGATGGAAATGTTTTTCGGGTTTTGTCACGGTATTTAGATGTAGAAACGGAAATTGCTTCGGCTTCCGCCAAAAAGGAATTTGCTGCTTTGGCTTTCGAATTGATGCCAAAAGACAACCCCGCTTTGTTCAACCAGGCTATTATGGAGTTTGGCGCCTTGCAATGTGTTCCAAAAAGTCCCAATTGTTCTGTTTGTATTTTCAACACCAGTTGTGCTGCTTTGCAAAAAAAGAAAGTAAATCAATTGCCCGTGAAATCAAAGAAGTTGAAGGTCAGAAATCGATACTTTAATTACTTAGTAGTTGCTGATGATAATGAAAATACAATAATCCAGAAGCGCACAGCCAAAGGAATCTGGCACAATCTCTATGAATTTCCATTGATTGAAACCGAGAAAGTAGAAGGTTTTGATTGTATTGCAGACCTAATTAAATCTGAATTTTTCAGTGGGAACGAAATCGTCAGTATATTAGAAAGTAATCCAGAAAGTATTATACATAAATTGTCGCATCAACATTTGTATATCAAGTTTTGGAAAGTAAAAGTTAACGGAATTATCGAAAAGGGAATAAATGCCGAAACATTGAAAACATTACCTTTCCCTATTGTGATTCATAATTTTATGAAAAAGGATTTTTTGAACTAACTCAAAATTCAGTATATTTGTTTTTAGAAAAAACTGAATATGAATTCCACCTTAAATAAAGTAATGTTAATTGGTCATTTGGGCGACGATGTGAAGATGCACTATTTTAAAAGTGATTCCTGCATTGGAAAATTTCCTTTGGCAACAAACGAGACTTATATTAATAAGGAAACAGGCGAAAAAATAACTTCTACAGAGTGGCACAATGTTGTGGTAAGGAATAAAGCTGCAGAATTATGCGAAAAATATTTGTCAAAAGGCGATAAAATCTATGTTGAAGGTCGTATAAAATCACGCCAATGGCAGGCCGAAGATGGTTCTACTAAATACATTACAGAAATTCAAGCAATAGACTTTACTTTTCTTACAACTAAAAAGGAAATCGAAGGTGGCAAAGAGAATAAACCAATTGAACCAACAAAAAACGCTAACTTTGCCCCAGAAAATAACGGTTTGCCAGTAAATGATTTGCCGTTTTGATTTTTTAACTAATCTCTTATAATTTGGACCCAGAGCCCAGTTTTTTTCTTCAATACTCGCTAGATACTAATTTAGTATTTGATTTTATCGCAATATTTGCGTTGCTTTTTTGTTCTGCATTGGTTTCTGGTGCTGAAGTTGCGCTTTTTTCCTTGTCGCAAAAGGATATTGATGATACTTTACAAGAACATCCTTCGAAAGGGAAAATTATTTCAGAACTTTTAGAAAAACCTAAAAAATTGCTCGCTACACTTCTTGTTGCTAACAATTTTATTAATATTGGGGTGGTAATTTTGTTTTCTTATGTTGGGCATAATATATTTTCGGCTGTCACTTCGCCCATTTTAAAATTTATTTTGGAAGTGATTTTGGTCACTTTCTTAATCTTGCTGTTTGGTGAGGTTTTGCCAAAAGTGTATGCTAGTAGAAACAATATCAAGTTTGCTAAGTTGATTGCATATCCTGTCGCGGCACTTGATAAATTACTTTCGCCAATAAGTTTGCCAATGCGTAAAGTCACCATTTACCTGCATAATAAATTAGGAAAACAAAAGACAAATTTCTCCGTAGACCAATTATCACAAGCTCTTGAACTTACTGATTCAGATGAAACTTCGACCGAAGAACAAAAAATACTGGAAGGAATCGTAACTTTCGGAAACACAGATACCAAGCAGGTGATGAGCCCGAGAATGGATATTTTTGCCTTGGAAATTGAAGAATCTTTTGCAGTTATTTATTCCAAAATAATCGAAAAAGGCTTTTCCAGAATTCCGGTGTATCGGGACAATATAGACCAGATAGAAGGCGTTTTGTTTGTGAAAGATTTGCTTCCGCATATCGATAAAGAGGATTTTGATTGGAAAACATTGCTTAGAGAACCGTTTTTTGTTCCTGAAAATAAAAAAATTGACAATTTGCTCAAGGATTTTCAGAGTATGAAAAGCCATTTGGCCATTGTGGTCGATGAGTATGGAGGAACTTCAGGATTAGTTTCTTTAGAAGATATTATCGAAGAAATTGTGGGAGATATCAGCGATGAATTCGACGGGGATAATGTAAATTATTCTAAAATTGACGATAAAAATTATCTTTTTGAAGGAAAAATAAACCTTAAAGATTTTTATAGGGTTATTGATGTTGATGAGGATTTATTCGAAATAAAAAAAGGGGAGGCCGAAACTTTGGCAGGATTTATTCTCGAAATTTTAGGAAATTTTCCAAAAAAAGATCAAAAAATAGCCTTTGAAAACTGCCTGTTTACAATTGAAACGGTAGATAAAAAACGTGTAAAACAAATAAAAGTGACCATTGAATAAATATAGAATGCTAAATAGACAAATTACGATTGGGATATTTTTAATAACACTGTTTTCTATTTTTAGTTGTAAAAACGAAGTTTTACCAAAACCATCCAGCTATTTGCGATTGGATTATCCTGAGGCAAAATATGCCAATTTCGAAAGTAAATGTCCTTTCACTTTCGAAATGAATTCAGAAGCAGTCATCAAAGGCGAGAAGGATTGTGGATTTACCATTACGTATCCAAAAATGAAAGCCACGATTTACTTAACTTATAAACCAGTAAACAATGATATTAATTTGCTGTTGAAAGATGCTCAAAAACTAACCTACGAGCACGTGATAAAAGCAGATGATATTTTAGAACAACCGTATTTGAATCCAACCCAAAAAGTATATGGAATGTTCTATCAAGTTGATGGAAATGCAGCTACAAATTCCCAGTTTTATGTGACTGACAGCATCAAACATTTTGTAACAGGTTCTGTTTATTTCTACGCAAAACCTAATTTTGATTCCATTATGCCAGCCGCAAGCTACGTCAGAAATGATATGCAGCGTTTGATGGAAACTTTGAAGTGGAAGTAATTTTTTAGCCGTGATAAACACGCGAAAATACAATTTTGTCTTCTTTTATTTCTAGAACTTCGGCGACTAGCATATCGCTTTCACCTTGAACAGTTCTTACATATTCCATAAAAACCCGATTCTCATTTGCGGTAAGCGAGGTTACTTTGTAATGTAAAGTTGGTATTTGCTCAAAAGCTTCTTGCCACCAATCGTGTAGTGATTGTTTTCCTTTTACCAAACCATTAGTTTCTGGTTTTTTGATTTTTAGTTTGGGACTAAAATGTTCCGCATCTTCATCGTACAAAGACAAAAGTTGGTCTAGATTATGGTTGTTGAATGCGTCAAACCATTTGTGGGCAATAGATAAATTTTTTGTAGATGTCATTTAGTTTTTTTTTTAAACAAAATTCCCGCTTTGAAAAGAGCGGGAATTAATATCTGTTATAAATTAATAAAACTTATACGTTTTTCAAATTGATAATTTCTTGCTCAGTAAGTAATCTCCAGTTTCCTCGAGGCAAATTCTTTTTTGTCAATCCTGCAAAAGCTACTCTGTCAATTCTCAAAACATCATAACCAAAATTCTCGAAAATAGAACGAACCACTTTAACGTTTGCCGATCTTAATTTCAGTCCGATTTCGCTTTTTGCTTCTCCTTCAACATAGCTTACATCTTCTACAAAAACTCTGTGTCCGTCAAGAACAAGTCCTTTGTTTATTTTTTCTAAATCTTCAAATTTCAGGTTTTTATCCAATGAAACTTGATAGATTTTTGATGATTTGTTAGTTGGTAAAGTAAATTTACGAATCATATCGGTGTCGTTTGTAAACAACAACAAACCGGTTGTATTCTTGTCCATTCTTCCAACAGCTCCAATTTTTGCTGTAGTTGAACCTTTTACCAATTCCAAAACATTGCGGTATTCTTGACCTTCGTCAAGCGCTGTTGTAAAGT
Source organism: Flavobacterium soyangense (assembly GCF_015277675.1). GTDB lineage: Bacteria > Bacteroidota > Bacteroidia > Flavobacteriales > Flavobacteriaceae > Flavobacterium > Flavobacterium soyangense. The sequence goes on along the minus strand of NZ_JADHEC010000001.1, from coordinate 8,681 downwards.
TTTTGGGTTTGTTCAACAAGATATATACTTTTTTTTCCGGTGTCAAAGTTGCTCCGTCAAAATTTACTATATCTCCAGGTTTTACCATATATCCCATTTCGGTAACAGGAATTCCGTTGACCTTAACTGTTCCGGATTGAATGTAAATATCAGCGTCACGACGGGAACACGCGCCAGAATTGGCGATGTATTTGTTCAAACGAATTTCATCTTTTACTTTTGGTCTTTTTGGTGCCTGATTTGGTTTTTTCTCCACTTTATCAGTAGCTACCTCAGCAACTTTAGTATTTATTTTTACTTTTTTAGGCCCTTGTGCCCTTTTTTGCATCGCAGGTTTTGGCTTATTTGAGCTTGGTCTAGAGCTGTTTGCTCTACCACCGCTTTTTTTGTTATTGCCTTCCTTGTTATTCATAATATTCTATAATTTACTTGGTCAGTTCGGCCTTTAATGGCTTCGAGTCTGCAAAGATAGTTTTTTATTGCTTAATAGTTGATTGTTTTTGGATTACGGTTTCGTAGCCCTGATGGAAACGGCATCCTCTTGTGGCGGGGTTCGCCACAAGAGATATAGTGAACAGCGGGAAATAGCTCCCAAAATATTAGATAGAACGCAGCAATTTTTCTCCGTGCCACAATACGCTTGGATTGATGAGGATAATGCTAAAAACTCCTGCCACAATAAGGAATTTCAACACATTATGAAGTAATAAATATTGTTCTTTTGTGTTCGATTTCCAAAGGCGCAGCAAGAAAAAAATCAGAATTATCAGGCAGAAATAAAAATACATGTCCATATAGCCTACGTCGAAAATTTCAATTAGAACATACACCGGAATTATTGTTGCGATTGTCAAAACGGTAATTATTTTTTTCGAAACAGGTTCGCCATAAATAATGGGAATAGTTTTGTAATCATTTGCCAAGTCGCCTTTGATGTTTTCCAGATCTTTTATCATTTCACGAATCAGCAACAATAAAAATAAGAAAGCTGCGTGCCCCAAAATAACCTCATATAGATTTTTGTAATATAAAAAAATGGCAAAAAATGGCAAAACAGACAGAAATGCCGAAGTCAGATTCCCGATTATAGGGAATTTTTTAATTCGATGTGAATAATACCAAATCAGGAAAATGTAAACTGAAAAATATACAAATGCACGCCATGAAACAAAAATTGCTAAAAAAACGACAATAAAATTGAGGGCAAAATAGACATTTAGTTTTGTGTTTTGACTAACCAATCGGTCGAGCATTGACTTATTGGGACGATTGATTAAATCTTTCTTACTATCGTAAAAATTATTGATAATATAACCTGATGCAATTGTCAAGGAAGAAGCAAAAACAATGATAAACAAGTTGAAATCGAGTAAGATGGATAGTGCTCTTTTTTCGGGTGCAATGATAAATATTGCCGAAAGATATTGAGCGATAACAATTATAGGAATGTTATAACCTCTAATGACAGAGAACAAACTGACAAATTTCATTACTAAAAGTTTGTGCTGTCTGCTTAGCATTTTTAGAATTGATAAACGACTTCTAGTTTATAGTCTTTTAAAGAAATTCTTGCTTTTTCAAGGTCTTGAGTAAAACCTAGAATATAGCCGCCGCCACCTGAACCACAAAGTTTTAGGTAGTAATCGTTAGTGTCAATTCCTTTTTGCCAAATTCCGTGAAATTGTTCCGGAATCATTGGTTTAAAGTTGTTCAAAACGACTTTTGATAATTTTTTGGTGTTGGCAAACAAGGATTTCATATCGCCACCCAAGAAATTTTCGACACAGGCGTCAGTATGTTTGATGAATTGTTCTTTCAACATTTTTCTGAAACCTTGGTCTTTCAATTTTTCCATAAAAATATTCACCATCGGAGCGGTTTCGCCCACAATTCCTGAATCTAACAAAAATACGGCACCGTTTCCCTCTAAACTTTGGGTTGGAATTCCGGTTGCCTCAATATTATCTTTAGAATTGATTAAAATAGGAATGCTCAAATAACTGTTTAAAGGATCCAAACCGGAACTTTTTCCGTGAAAAAACGATTCCATTTGGGAGAAAATAGTTTTTAATTGCAACAGTTTTTCACGAGTCAAATTCTCCAGAACCGTGATTTTATTTTGGGCATATTTATCGTAAATAGCTGCAACCAATGCGCCGCTGCTTCCCACACCATAACCCTGCGGAATACTGGAATCAAAGAACATTCCGGTTTTGACATCGTTTTTTAGAGTGGCTAAATCGAAAGTAACTAATTCAGGTTGTTCGCTTTGTAAGGTTTCTAAGTAAGAAACAAAACGCTTTAAATTTTCGTTGGATTTTATGGCTTCTACTGATGGATTTTCTTCTCGTTTCAGAGCGCCATTGTAAAAATTATAAGGAATAGACAACCCTTTTGAGTCACGAATAATTCCGTATTCTCCAAAAAGTAATATTTTTGAGTAAAATAATGGTCCTTTCATAAATTAATTGATAATTAACAGTTAACAATTGATAATTCGTAATTGATAATTATTTGTTTTTAGAAGTATTAATTATACTTGTCAATAATTTTAATAATTCTACTATTTTATATTTTATACTTTGAAATTCTTCTTCCGTAAGATATTTTGTTTCAAACAATAAATCTAACCAATATTCTGTTTCATTGGCTTCTTTTAATGAAATAGATAGTTTATGAATAAAATCTGCCTTACTTTGAGCGTGTTCGGCTTCTCTAACATTTGCGCCAATAGATGTTCCTGAACGTAATAATTGTTTTGATAAAACTAACTCTTTCCTCTCTGCTAAAACTTTATAAAGACCAACAATTTCAATTGCAAAAATAAAAGATTTTTCTTTGATAATATTCTTCTCCATTAATGGCCAATTATCAATTATCAATTGAACCCATTCCAATTTCGTCACAAATGTACTGACCATTTTGACAATAGCCAACTAATTCGTCCTTAATAAATTGCAAAACGTTTACTTTTACATTTTGCGGGTATAAAACGTGAACATTGGCGCCGGCATCGAGAGTGAAACAAACCGGTATTTTTGTTTCGTTTCGGAACTTCCAAATGGCATTAATAATTTCAAGTGTATTGGGTTTCATTAAAATAAAATAAGGAATAGAAGTCATCATCATCGCGTGCAAAGTCAAGGCTTCGCTTTCGACAATGGTGATGAATTCCTCTAGATTTCCGCTTTCGAATATGCTGATTAATTTGTCCAAGTTTTCGTGTGCTTGTTCAAATCGCCTTTCGGCAAAAGGATGTCCGTTCATTAAATTATGTCCGAGGGAACTTGAAACTTGTTTCGTGCCTTTGTCAACCAATAAAATGGTGTCCTGAAAATTCTTGAAATTCTCGTGAATTGCATTTGGAAATTCAACGCCAAATAATTCGGAACTTCCTTGAATGTTTTTGTGATTTCCCCAAACGACAACTTTTCCTTTTATGCTACGACAGGCACTTCCTGAACCCAAACGAGCCAAGAAAGAGGCTTTTTGATAAAAGTAATCTTCGGTCATTTCCGGATTTAATGCTTTTTCCAAACTCATCAAGTTCATTGCCAAAGCAGCCATCCCCGATGCCGATGAGGCAATTCCGGAACTGTGCGGAAAGGTATTTTCCGTGTTAATCGTAAAATGATAGTCTTTTAAGAAAGGTAAATAGATTTCAATTCGCTCCAGAAATTTTTGGATTTTTGGTTTGAAATCTTCTTTTGGTTTTCCTTCAAAAAGTAAATTAAAAGAAAAATTTCCAGTATTTATTTTTTTGGCGAAAGCCAATTTGGTAATCGTTTTACAATTATTCAACGTAAAACTCACCGATGGATTGGCTGGAATCTGGCTTTCCTTTTTTCCCCAATATTTCACCAAAGCAATATTACTGGGCGAACTCCATGAGAAATTTCCATTCTCTATGGAATGAGAATAATGAGTAGGAATAAAATCATTTGCTGAAACCATCAATTGTATAATTTATGCAAAGATACTTTTTTTGGTTTATACCTTGATTTGTTTATTTGTTGAATCGGTCAAAGTTTTGACTAATTTTGTAAAAAAACACATTATGAACAAAATTTCTAAAATTTTAGTTGTGGTTGTCACTTGCTTGGTGATAGGATATTTTTCTGGAATAGTTACCCGTTCGGCGATTATAACTTGGTATCCAACATTGGTCAAGCCTAGTTTTAACCCGCCAAATTGGATTTTTGCACCCGTTTGGAGTATGCTTTATGTGATGATGGGGGTCGCAGCTGGATTGGTATGGAATCGAATGGAGTACGAAAAAGAAGCGGCTAGAAACGCTTTGGTTTTCTTTGCGGTTCAACTGGCTTTAAATGCTTTGTGGTCGTTTTTGTTTTTTGGTTTGAAAAACCCAATGTTGGCCGGTCTGGAAATTGTCATTCTTTGGCTAATGATTTTTGAAACCTATACTAAATTTGCTAAAATCAATAAAATAGCAGGGTATTTATTTATTCCGTATTTGCTTTGGGTAAGTTTCGCAACGGTTTTAAATGCCAGTATTTGGTGGCTAAACCGTTAATTTTCTAAAGATATTTAAAACAGAAAAAGCTCCAATTGGAGCTTTTTCTGTTTTAAACTAGCGAGCTATAAATACCCAGCCGGATTTTGAAGTTCCATCGGCTATTTCGGCAACATAAAAATAAGTGCCATCAGGAAGATTTTCTCCTTTGCTATTAGTTCCATCCCATTGGTCGGAATAATTTGTATAATTTTTTACTTCCCTTCCATATCTGTTAAATAATTGGAGTTTAGAAACGCCACAGCCTTTAAGGTTAAAGGTGTCGTTATAACTATCGTTATTTGGTGAAATTGCATTTGGAAAGAGACAAATAGAACTAATGGTAGTTACTTTACTAAATTCGCAACCATTAGAGTCTTTTACTGTAACTGTATAATTTCCTGGAGAAAGATTGCTATAGGTCGTATTCGTAGTAAAAGAACTATTATTTATGCTGTATTGATAGGGACTTAAACCGCTTGTTACACTAACAATTTCAATTATTCCATCTGGTCTTTCATTGATAACATCCGTTGTTTTTAAAGTAAGTTCTGTTGGAGAAGGATAAACAATGGCATTCAAAGTTGTTGTTAATGCACATTGACCGGCTGTTGGAGTAAAAGTATAGGTGCCGGAAGCAGTATTACTCACAATTGCTGGATTCCAAGTTCCAGTTATTGAATTAGTTGATGTTTTAGGTAAAACCGGAATTACCGAACCTGAGCAAATTGGATCAATTGCTATAAAAGTTGGAGTGATAGTTGGATTAACCGTTACATTCAAAGTAGTTGCTATTGCACATTCTCCAACATTTGGAGTAAAATTATATACACCAGAAGTTGTATTACTCACAACGGCAGGATTCCAAGTTCCGGTAATTCCATTGTTTGATGTAAGTTGTAAAACAGGGGGTAAAGTGCCGAAACAAATTGGAGTAATTTGAGTAAAACTTGGAGTAAGTATTGGATTAACGGCTACGTTTAAAGTTATTATTGTTGCGCATTGACCAGCATCAGGAGTAAAAGTATAAGTTCCAGAAACGGTATTACTAACTGTAGCTGGATTCCAGATTCCAGTTATTCCGTTTGTTGATGGTGATGATAATATTGGTGCTGTTGCGTTAGCGCAAATTGGAGCAACGGCATTAAATATTGGTATAATTGTGTTTACATTTATGGTTAATGTCGCAGTTGTAGCACAAATACCAGCAGTTGGTGTGAAAGTATAAGTTGTGGAAGTCGTATTGCTCACAGTTGCAGGATTCCAAGTCCCGGTAATTCCGTTAGTAGAAGAACTAGGCAAACTTGGTGCGGTAGAACCATAACAAACATCAGCTATTGGATTAAATAAGGAAACAGTTTTTGGAGTTATTGTTACAACTATAGTAGTCGTTAAAGCACACTGACCCGCAGTTGGTGTAAAAGTATAAGTAGCCGTAGCAATATTACTCACAGTTGCAGGATTCCAAGTTCCGGTGATTAAATTATTTGATGTATTAGGCAAAACAGGACTTACCGAACCCGAACAAATAGGAGCAATTGCAGTAAAAGTTGGTGTAACAATCGGATTCACGACAATGGTCATCGTGGCAGGCGTCACGGTACATTGACCCGCAGTAGGCGTAAACGTATAAGTGGTTGTTGCGGTGTTATCGATAGCCGGCGACCAGGTTCCGGTCACGCCATTGGTGGAAGTCGTAGGCAAATCAGCCAGAACAGCACCCGAACAAATCGGGGAAACTTGGCTGAAAGTGGCCACAATCGGATTCACGACAATGGTCATCGTAGCAGGCGTCACGGTACATTGACCCGCAGTAGGCGTAAACGTATAAGTGGTTGTTGCGGTGTTATCGATAGCCGGCGACCAGGTTCCAGTCACGCCATTGGTGGAAGTCGTAGGCAAATCAGCCAGAACAGCGCCCGAACAAATCGGGGAAACTTGGCTGAAAGTGGCCACAATCGGATTCACGACAATGGTCATCGTAGCAGGCGTCACGGTACATTGACCCGCAGTAGGGGTAAAAGTATAAGTGGTTGTGGAAGTATTGTTTATTGCTGGACTCCAAGTTCCGGTCACGCCATTGGTGGAAGTCGTAGGCAAATCAGCCAGAACAACACCCGAACAAATCGGCGCCACGGGACTGAAAGTGGCCACAATCGGATTCACGACAATAGTCATCGTAGCAGGCGTCACGGTACATTGACCCGCAGTAGGCGTAAACGTATAAGTGGTTGTTGCGGTGTTATCGATAGCCGGCGACCAGGTTCCGGTCACGCCATTGGTGGAAGTCGTAGGCAAATCAGCCAGAACAGCGCCCGAGCAAATCGGGGAAACTTGGCTGAAAGTGGCCACAATCGGATTCACAACAATGGTCATCGTAGCAGGCGTCACGGTACATTGACCCGCAGTAGGCGTAAACGTATAAGTGGTTGTGGCGGTGTTATCGATAGCCGGCGACCAGGTTCCGGTCACGCCATTGGTGGAAGTCGTAGGCAAATCAGCCAGAACAGCACCCGAACAAATCGGGGAAACTTGGCTGAAAGTGGCCACAATCGGATTCACGACAATGGTCATCGTAGCAGGCGTCACGGTACATTGACCCGCAGTAGGCGTAAACGTATAAGTGGTTGTTGCGGTGTTATCGATAGCCGGCGACCAGGTTCCAGTCACACCATTGGTGGAAGTCGTAGGCAAATCAGCCAGAACAGCACCCGAACAAATCGGCGCCACGGGATTGAAAGTGGCCACAATCGGATTCACGACAATGGTCATCGTGGCAGGCGTCACGGTACATTGACCCGCAGTAGGGGTAAACGTATAAGTGGTTGTGGCAGTGTTATCGATAGCCGGCGACCAGGTTCCTGTCACACCATTGGTGGAAGTTGTAGGCAAATCAGCCAGAACAGCACCCGAACAAATCGGATTCACGGGAATAAAAGTGGCCACAATCGGATTCACGACAATGGTCATCGTAGCAGGCGTCACGGTACATTGACCCGCAGTAGGCGTAAACGTATAGGTGGTTGTTGCGGTGTTATCGATAGCCGGCGACCAGGTTCCTGTCACGCCATTGGTGGAAGTCGTAGGCAAATCAGCCAGAACAGCACCCGAACAAATCGGGGAAACTTGAATGAAAGTAGCCAAAATCGGATTCACGACAATGGTCATAGTCACAGGAGTTGTAGCACATTGACCAGCAGTAGGGGTAAAAGTATAAGTGGTTGTGGAAGTATTGTTTATTGCTGGACTCCAAGTTCCGGTCACGCCATTGGTGGAAGTCGTAGGCAAATCAGCCAGAACAGCACCCGAACAAATCTGGGAAACTTGGCTGAAAGTGGCCACAATCGGATTCACGACAATGGTCATCGTAGCAGGCGTCACGGTACATTGACCCGCAGTAGGGGTAAAAGTATAAGTGGTTGTGGAAGTATTGTTTATTGCTGGACTCCAAGTTCCGGTCACGCCATTGGTGGAAGTCGTAGGCAAATCAGCCAGAACAGCACCCGAACAAATCGGCGCCACGGGACTGAAAGTGGCCACAATCGGATTCACGACAATGGTCATCGTAGCAGGCGTCACGGTACATTGACCCGCAGTAGGCGTAAACGTATAAGTGGTTGTTGCGGTGTTATCGATAGCCGGCGACCAGGTTCCGGTCACGCCATTGGTGGAAGTCGTAGGCAAATCAGCCAGAACAACACCCGAACAAATCGGCGCCACGGGACTGAAAGTGGCCACAATCGGATTCACGACAATGGTCATCGTGGCAGGCGTCACGGTACATTGACCCGCAGTAGGCGTAAACGTATAAGTGGTTGTTGCGGTGTTATCGATAGCCGGCGACCAGGTTCCGGTCACGCCATTGGTGGAAGTCGTAGGCAAATCAGCCAGAACAGCACCCGAACAAATCGGGGAAACTTGGCTGAAAGTGGCCACAATCGGATTCACGACAATGGTCATCGTGGCAGGCGTCACGGTACATTGACCCGCAGTAGGCGTAAACGTATAGGTGGTTGTTGCGGTGTTATCGATAGCCGGCGACCAGGTTCCTGTCACGCCATTGGTGGAAGTCGTAGGCAAATCAGCCAGAACAGCACCCGAACAAATCGGGGAAACTTGAATGAAAGTAGCCAAAATCGGATTCACGACAATGGTCATAGTCACAGGA
>NZ_JADHEC010000019.1 GCF_015277675.1 Flavobacterium soyangense | reverse complement strand
AGCCTTATAATTACAGCTAAATATACGAAAAAAGGAGTAGAGAAAATACGTTTTCTACTCCTTTTTATAACCATTCATAAACAATTTATTACTGAAAAGACTTTTTCAGCGCCCTCAAGAAAGAGAGGGTTTCTAAAACACAAAACCCGACAGGTTTTTAAATACCTGTCGGGTTTGAAATATAATGATACCCAGATCTAGTATCTATAATACTCTGGTTTAAATGGTCCTTCAACTGGAACCCCAATATACTCCGCTTGATCCACACGTAAAGTTTCCAATTCAACACCTAGTTTAGCCAAGTGTAACATCGCCACTTTTTCATCCAAATGTTTAGGCAACATATACACGTCATTGTTATATGCCGCGCTGTTTTTCCACAATTCGATTTGAGCTAGAGTTTGGTTGGTAAAGGAGTTACTCATTACAAAACTTGGGTGACCTGTAGCGCAACCAAGGTTTACCAAACGACCTTCGGCCAAGATAAGAACGTCTTTTCCAGCAATTGTATATTTATCAACCTGAGGTTTGATTTCGATTTTCGATGCACCGTGGTTTTTGTTCAACCAAGCCATGTCAATTTCGTTGTCAAAATGCCCGATGTTACAAACGATGGTTTTGTCTTTCATTTGTTCGAAATGAGAACCCAAGACGATGTCTTTATTTCCAGTAGTCGTGATGATGATATCAGCATTTCCAACAACTGTGTCTAATTTCTTCACTTCAAAACCGTCCATTGCAGCTTGAAGCGCACAAATTGGGTCAACTTCAGTAACCGTAACGATAGAACCAGCACCTCTAAAAGAAGCTGCAGTTCCTTTCCCTACGTCTCCATATCCACAAACGATTACTCTTTTTCCAGCCAACATAATATCTGTAGCACGACGAACGGCATCAACTGCACTTTCTTTACAACCGTATTTGTTGTCAAATTTCGATTTAGTAACTGAGTCATTCACGTTGATAGCAGGCATTGGCAACGTTCCGGCTTTTACTCTTTCGTACAGTCTGTGAACACCAGTTGTAGTTTCTTCGCTCAAACCTTTGATTCCCGCAACTAATTCCGGGAAACGGTCAATAACCATATTGGTCAAATCTCCACCGTCATCAAGAATCATATTCAATGGTTTTCTGTCTTCGCCAAAGAATAATGTTTGCTCAATACACCAGTCAAAATCCACTTCGTTCAAACCTTTCCAAGCATAAACCTGAATTCCTGCAGCAGCAATCGCAGCGGCAGCCTGATCTTGAGTAGAGAAAATGTTGCAAGATGACCAAGTCACTTCAGCACCAAGAGCGATTAAAGTTTCAATCAAAACTGCAGTCTGGATAGTCATGTGCAAACATCCGGCAATACGAGCACCAGCAAGTGGTTGTTCGTTTTTGTATTCAGCACGAAGCGCCATTAAACCTGGCATTTCAGCTTCAGCTAATTCAATTTCTTTTCTTCCCCAAGCCGCCAGGGAAATGTCTTTTACTTTGAAAGCCACATAAGGCATAGTTGCTGTACTCATTTATAGTATATTTGTAATTATAAATTTTTTGCAAATTTACGTAATAACTTTATAATTTAAAAAGCATTCGGGAACATTTATGAATTGTTTAATGCCCTAATCTTTTGAATTTTAATGAAATAATTTTTTTTGGAGCTAATCCCGCTATTCGTTGCAAACGAAGTTCACTGAACTCCGCTTAAAATGAAAGTATTGTGAAGTAATCTTTTTTTCGGTAAAAACCTCAAAAAAGGATTTCCACTGCTATCGGGGCTAAAAAAAATAGTAGAAGTTTATGAACTCATAATTCATAACTCATAACTCATAACTCAAAAAATGCCTTTATACAAAACCATAAACTTCAGTCAAACAACCCAAATCCTCGTTTGGAAAATAACCGAATCCTACGAGCAATTATTCAGCGAAGTACAATTAAACGAAAAAAGTCTGCTGCGATTGAACAACATGAAATCTCAATTGCACCAACGCGCTTTTTTAAGTGTTCGCAAATTGTTACAACAAGTAGGATATTCTGATTTCAATTTGTATTATGACCAGTTCGGGAAACCGCATTTACACGATGGCAAACACATTTCTATTTCACATTCCCACGAATTTTCTTCTATTATAATCAGCGACCAAAAAGCGGGAATCGACATCGAAATGCAGAGAGAAAAAATCATCAGCATCGCTGATAAATTCGTAAATAATAAAGATTCACTTCGTTTAGGAGATACAAATATTCAAGATTACATCAAAAAATTGACGGTAAAATGGGGAGCCAAAGAAGCTATTTTCAAAATTCGAAACGAGCCAGGAATTAGCTTTAAAAACCATATTTGGGTAAATTCATTTGAAATTAAAGACAAAAAAACAATCGCAATTCTTGAAATGGGAAACATAAAACAACAATTCTCCATTTATTTTGAAGATTTTGAGGGATTCATCTTAGTATATGCTTTCGAAAAATAAAAAAGACTTAATGCCACGAATTCACGAATTTGTGGCAATCCATTTTTTAAAATAAATTTACCTATTTACGAACATAAAAATTCGTGAATTCGTGGCCAAAAAATATGACAAAAATTTACAACCATATTCTAAAATCAAAAGCAGAAAACGAGAAACTGCTCGCCATTCTTCTCGATCCAGATAAAATCGATTTGAATAATGCGGAAGTATTAGTCGAAAAAATTAATCAATCTCCCGCAACACACATTTTCATTGGCGGAAGCCAAGTAGAAAATAATATTTTAGATGAATTAATTTCAAAAATTAAAGGAGATTGCGATTTGCCAATTGTTCTTTTCCCTGGAAATCCGTCCCAAATTTCAGACCAAGCCGATGCCATTTTGTTTCTGTCTTTAATCTCAGGCAGAAATCCAGATTATTTAATCGAACATCAGGTAAATGCGGTGCCAATTTTGCAACAAACCAATCTCGAAGTAATTTCAACAGGATATATTCTTATCGAAAGCGGAACAGAAACCGCTGTAGAACGTGTGAGTAAAACAACTCCTTTAGACAGAAATAATCCAGAATACATAGTGCAAACCGCACAAGCAGGCGAAATGCTGGGCAACAAACTCATTTATCTCGAAGCGGGAAGTGGCGCAGATATTGCCGTTCCTAAAGAAATTATTAAATTAGTTTCTCAAAATCTAAAAATACCGTTAATAGTTGGAGGAGGAATTATAGATTTGCAAGGAATTCAAAAAGCCTACAATTCTGGTGCTGATCTGGTGGTAATTGGAACTGCTTTTGAAAAGGACGTTGATTTTTTCAATAAATAAAATTATGATAGAATTTTTTCTAAATGCCTATAAAGACGCTTCAACAACACAAATTGTTTTAGAATTTATCGCTTTTGTATTTGGGATTTTGAGTGTTTGGTTTGCCAAAAAAGAAAACATTTGGGTGTATCCTACAGGATTGATTGCCACAATAATAACTGCTTATTTGCTTTTTATAGCGGGTTATCTTGGCGATATGATGATCAACGGATATTTTACTATAATGAGTATTTATGGCTGGTACAAATGGGCTCGAAAAGGAAATGAAACGGATAATCTTGTAATAACAAGAACTGATAATCGAGAAAAAATAATAGGAATCGTATTGTTTTTCTTCACAATTTTTGTAGTTTTCGGGATATATAATTATTTTGATTATAAAATAAGAAAAGACAATTATATTGATATTTTTGCTTCGGGCATTTTTTTTACGGGAATGTGGTATATGGCCAAGAAAAAAATAGAAAATTGGACGCTTTGGATATTAGGCGATTTAATTGTTACCCCATTATATGCTTATCGGGGGCTGGGAATGTTATCTTTACAGTATTTAATTTTTACAATTTTAGCTATTTCAGCTTATTTAGAATGGAAGAAAATCTTAAACAACTCCCAAAAATTGGAAGTTCAAAAATAATAAAAGTCGCTCTTTTTGGTCCGGAATCTACCGGAAAAACCACAATGGCAATACAACTCGCCGAACATTTTAAAACGGCTTGGGTTCATGAATTTGCCCGTGATTATCTCCAGGAAAAATGGGATAAAACGGCGCAGATTTGTGATGTCGACGATATGCTTCCCATTGCTTACGGTCAAACCAAATTAGAAAATGACGCTCTGTCAACTGCCAATAAATTTCTTTTTTGTGATACTAATTTAATGGTGACCAAAGTATTTTCAGAAGTATATTATAACTTTTGTGACCCATTATTAGATAAAGCGGCTCGTGAACACGAATACGATTTGTTTTTTCTGACAGACATTGATGTTCCTTGGGAAAAGGATGATTTGAGAGATAAAGCCGAAGGTAGGGAGTCAGTTTTTGCAGTTTTTAAACAAACTTTAATCGAGAATAATAAACCATTTATCATGCTTTCTGGAGATAAAGATTTAAGATTAAATAAAGCTATTGCAATTGTTAATGATTTGGCTAAAGCAAAAAAAATGGGATTTTCTTCCCTCGATTTTGTGCATATATATGAACAAGGAATTTCATTAAAAAATATTCAAGGCCAATTAAATATTTTCAAAAACGGAATTTCAAAAACTGTTTTGGTTGAACCCGCAACAGTATCTAACGGTATTTTGAAATTGTCAGAAATTGATTTTCATCAAAAAGCTGATTTTTTTGATGCCAATAAATCTTCTTTCAAGTTAACAAAATTCGTCCCCGCTTCAGGAGCTGCCAGCAGAATGTTTAAATTTTTGAGTACATTTTTGAATGAGTTTGATATCGAAAACGAAAGTATCAATGCTTATATCAATAGAAAAAAAGATAGTGAACTCTCCATTTTTATTGTTGGTTTGGAAAAATTTCCATTTTTTAAAACAGTTGATAAGAAGTTGAAAGAAGTATATCCAAATTTCAACTCATTGACAATAGATCACAAAAACTACTACTTCATAAAACTACTTCTTTCGTCAGATTATTTCAATTTTGCCAATAAACCAAAAGGAATTCTGCCTTTTCACAAATATAAAAGCCACATCGTTAGCGCAATCGAAGAGCATTTGTATGAATGTGCCTATTATTCAAGTTCGAATGGTAGTTCGCATTTGCATTTTACAATTTCTGAAGCGCATCAAAATCAATTCGAATATATTGTAAATAGAGCAAAAAATACGGTAGAAAAAGCTTCGGAAACCATAATAAATATTAGCTATTCCCACCAGAACAAAAGCACAGATACCATTGCGGTTGACTTGAATAATAATCCATTTAGGGATGAAAAAGGAAAATTAGTTTTCCGTCCTGGGGGTCACGGTGCTCTGATTGAAAATCTAAATAACCTTGATGCCGACATCGTTTTTATAAAAAATATTGACAACGTCATTCAAAATCAAATCGAAAGTATTGCTTTGTATAAAAAATCATTGGCTGGAATTCTGGTTGAATTACAGCAGAAGATTTTTAAATATTTGAATGAAATTGATCATTCAAAGGAAGAAAAGTTAGAAGAAATTATAGCTTTCACCAAAAACAATTTGAATATAAAAATCATTGAGAATTTTGCGGAATTCACTTTAGAGAATAAAATCAACTATATAAAAAATATTCTTGATAGACCAATTCGTGTTTGCGGAATGGTGAAAAATGAAGGCGAACCTGGTGGTGGACCGTTTTGGGTTCGGGATTCAAGAGGAAGTCTTTCCTTGCAAATTGTGGAGAGTTCCCAAGTTGATTTGGCTAATGTAAATCAAGTTAAAATCCTAACAAATGCAACACATTTCAATCCCGTAGATTTGGTTTGTGGAATAAAAAATTATAAAAAAGAAAAATTTGATTTAAATCAATTTGTCGATCACAATAGCGGTTTTATTGTCGAAAAAACTCAAAACGGAAAACCATTAAAAGCGTATGAATTACCGGGTTTATGGAATGGAGCGATGGCAAATTGGCTCACAATTTTTGTTGAAGTACCATTAATTACTTTCAATCCAGTAAAAACAGTAAATGATTTGTTGAAAAAACCACACCAACCACAATAGTTTTGGAATCAGAAAAAATCATATCTGAATTGCATTTCAAAGCAGTCCGAAGCAGTGGGGCTGGCGGTCAAAATGTGAATAAAGTTTCCTCAAAAGTGGTTTTGTCCTTTGATTTGAAGAATTCTCATGCTTTGTCAATGGAGGAGAAGGCATTGTTAGAAATTAAACTTTCCTCAAGATTAACATCAGATCAAATTTTAATTTTGAATTGTGACGAAGATCGAAGCCAACTCAAAAACAAGTCGATTGTAACCAAACGTTTTCTGGATATAATAACTGCAGGACTCGTGATACCAATGATAAGGAAAGCCACAAAAATTCCTAAATCAGTTATCCGAAAACGGATAAAGGACAAAAAAAATTTATCTGAAATCAAGAAATCCAGAAGAAAACCTGAATTTTAGCTGTTCCAAAAACTTTAAACTTCAAACAAATAATATATCTTTGCCCTGTCTCAAAGGGGTGCTCTAAATAACGAGCTGAGATTATACCCAACGAACCTGAACAGGTAATGCTGTTAAGGGAAATAGATTCCAAGATGAAGTGCACGTCATTCTAAAAAATCTGAACAAACCATTTTTTAATTTAACAAAAGAATAATTCCCCCTTTTATTCGTAAAACTATTTACGGATGAACTATTTATTTTTAAAAAAAAGGCAAAAGCCAAAAGGCAAAAGCCAAAACAAGAGTGTCCTATTAACGTCTTCTTTCTTTCTTCTAATTTCTTTTTTTGCTATTGCACAGGAAAAACAAAAGGACACCATTAAAGTTATTCAACTTGATGAAGTTTTGTTAAGTGCTACAAGAGTGAAAGATAAATCTCCTTTCCCTTTCACAAATGTGAGTAAAAAAGAGCTCGAAAAAAACAATCTTGGTCAAGATTTACCTATTTTATTAGATCAATTGCCATCTGTAGTTACAACTTCTGATGCGGGTGCCGGAGTTGGTTACACCGGTATCCGAGTGCGAGGAAGCGATGCTACACGTGTGAATGTTACTATCAATGGAATTCCATATAATGATGCCGAGAGTCAAGGAACTTATTTTGTGGATTTACCTGATTTTGCTTCTTCCTTAGAAGATGTTCAATTACAACGTGGTGTTGGGACTTCTACCAATGGATCTGGAGCTTTTGGTGCAAGTTTGAATCTAAAAACACTAAAGCCATCCGCCGAAGGATTTGCGACGATTTCTAATTCTTTTGGGTCATTTGGCACCAGAAAACACACTTTTAGCGTTGGCTCGGGCATAAAAAACGGCTTCTATGCCACAGGAAAACTATCCAAAATTGCAAGTGATGGTTATATAGACCGAGCTTCGTCTGATTTAAAATCGTTTTATGCCGAAGCGGGTTTCGTAAGTGAAAATACTTCCGTAAAAGCAATAGTTTTTGGAGGAAAAGAAAAAACATATCAATCTTGGTACGGAACTCCAGAAGCGGTTGTAAATGGAGATGTTGATGGAATTAATGCTTTTATAGCCAGAAATTACAGCTCGGAATCTGAAGCTTACAATCTTTTGCACTCGGGTAGAACCTATAATTTTTATACTTATGATAATCAAACGGATAATTATGAGCAATATCATTATCAATTGCATTTTTCACATCAATTTAATGATAACATATCGGCTACAATTTCAGGAAATTTCACTCCTGGAAAAGGCTATTATGAAGAATTTAAAACGGATGATAAGTTTAACAAATATTTTCCATCAAGTCCAAATGGAGACGATACGAGTGACGTGATTCTTAGAAAATGGGCAACGAGTGATTTTTATGCCTTAGTATATTCGTTGAATTACAAGAAGGAAAGGGTTAGTTTTAATTTTGGTGGGGGGTATAATAAATACGATGGGGCACATTTCGGCGAGATTATTTGGAGTCAATTTCAAACCCCATTGCCTTATTCTGAAAAATATTACGAAAGCAGCATATTAAAAGAAGATGCTAGCATCTATTTAAAAGGAGAATATCAATTCAATGATAGTTTTATTGGTTTTGCAGACATTCAGTTCAGAGATGTAAGTTTCAAATCTTCTGGATTATCATCAAGTGTAGCACCCATAAATGTTGACAAAAAGTATTCTTTTTTTAATCCAAAAGTAGGGTTGACTTATCTGTTAAATTCACAAAATACAATATACACTTCTGTAGCTGTTGGGAATCGAGAGCCAAACGGAGACGATTTGACTAAAAACCCAACGGAACCAAAACCCGAGCAACTTATAGATTATGAACTGGGGTATAAAATTAAATCTAAAAAAATCGCCGCTTCTGTAAATTTCTATTACATGGATTACAATAATCAATTAGTCCTTACGGGCGAATTAGATGACGTAGGTAATGGGGTTCGCCAAAATGTATCGAAAAGCTACCGGGCGGGAATTGAGATTCAGGCGGGTTATAAAATATCGAAACAATTACGAATTGATGCAAATGCCACTTTTAGTGAAAATAAAATCAAGGCATTTGATTATTTAGTTTATGATACACAGTATGATACAAATACTTACGATGTGGTTTCATACGCACCCGTTATAACCCAATATAAAGACACGAACATTGCTTTTTCACCAGAAACAATAGTTGGTGGTACTTTGACTTTTTCGCCAATTGAAAATCTGGATTTTGGATTAATATCGAAGTATGTGGGTAAGCAATATTTAGATAATACTTCTACTGATAGCCGAAGTATGAAAGCTTATTTTGTCAATAATATTTCGATTTCTTATAAATTAAAACCAAAATGGATTAAGGAAATAAGTTTTAATTTGTTGTTAAATAATATATTTGACGAAAAATATGTCTCAAATGGATACACCTACAGTTATTATTATCGCCCACAAGCTTCAACAGATCCTGCTGTAACAGAAAATTTTTATTATCCGCAAGCCGGAATCAATCTCTTGACAGGATTGACGTTAAAATTCTAGATTATTTTAACTCCGAAAGAATTCAAACCTTTCGGAGTTTTTATTTTTTTTCACAGGCATTAGATGCAATCCAAAATAGAATTGTAAAAGCTCCAGTAAAAAAAGGAAATATACCGTAAAGTGTATCAGAAACCGAATGCGAATTTCGGTCAATTGTGATGAAAACATTCACGCAAAAAGCCAGAGTTAATAAATACAACAAAACACCGAAAAATGAAATGGGAATAAAAATAATCCCAGTTTTTCTAAACCAAGGCATTTTCATATATTTTTGAATTAATTATATACGTGCAACAGATTTCCGTTGACTTCAACCCGATATTGTTTTAATGTATATTGTTTCCCGGCACTTTGACCTGTAAATAAACTGTATTCCGCATTATCACAAGCGCAAACTAAATGAGTTTGATCAATCTTTAAAGGATCTACAGGGTCAAGTTTTTTAAAATTCATAGTAGAACAGGAACTCAATGCCTGATTAGGACAAGCGGCATCAAAAGCATTATAGCCACTGCCAGAATTGAAGACAATTATTCCACGAATTCCTTGATTGGGAATATAAGCAGCATTACTCACAAATAATAGATTTGAATAGGAGGGCAGACTCATATTTATATCTACGTTAACAGGGTAATTTGGTAAATATGGATTGTTGTATTTAGGTGAATTTGTACTGCAGCCATAAAACATTGGAAAGGCTGCCAACAAAATGAAATATTTTTTCATTATTCAAAATATATTAAAAGAATTAGCGAAACAAATTTAATTTATTTAACTTTGAAACAGATATGTTTAACGTAAATTTATAGATTAAATAAAATTAATAGTATCTTTGTGGAAAGAAATCCCGTCCTGATGGGATTTTTTCTATTTTATATAAATGATGAAGTTATGACTAAAGTATCTTATTATACCGCCGAAGGATTAAAGAAATTAAGAGAAGAATTAGACTATTTAAAAAGTGTGATGCGTCCAAAAGCATCTGCTGATATTGCGGAGGCAAGGGATAAGGGCGATTTGTCTGAGAATGCTGAGTACGATGCTGCCAAGGAAGCACAAGGAATGTTGGAAATGAGAATTGCCAAGCTCGAAGATGTACATTCAAACGCAAGATTAATTGATGAAACGCAACTTGATGTTTCTAAAGTTTTGGTATTGTCGAATGTGAAAATCAAGAATCAAGCCAATGGAATGGAGATGAAATACACACTTGTAGCCGAAAGTGAAGCTGATTTGAAAACGGGAAAAATTTCTGTAACTTCACCAATAGGTAGAGGTTTACTAGGAAAAAAAGTAGGCGAAGTAGCAGAAATCACAGTTCCAAACGGAGTTTTGAAATTTGAAATTTTAGAAGTTTCTCGTGATTAGCCAAACAAACAATTAACCTTTTAAGCAATGTCAAGTATTTTTAACAAAATTATAAAAGGAGAAATTCCTTGCTACAAAATTGCAGAGGATGCTAATTTTCTAGCTTTTTTGGATGTAAATCCAAATGCAAAAGGACATACTTTATGTGTTCCAAAACAAGAAATTGACAAAATTTTTGATATTGAAGATGACTTGTATATTGGACTGATGCAGTTTTCCAAAAAAATTGCAATTGCACTTGAAAAAACAGTTCCTTGCAAAAGAATTGGAATGGCAGTCATAGGACTTGAAGTTCCTCACGCACACGTTCATTTAATTCCATTGAATGAAATGGATGAAATGCGTTTTCAGAAAAAAGTTTCAATGTCAAAAGAAGAATTTGAAGCTTTGGCAGAAAACATTAAAGCCAATTTATAATGTTTTATGAATAAAACAAATTGGTATGGTTTTCGTTTAGAAAGGGAATGGGTGAAAATCCATTCCCTTTTAATTTATGGCTTATCCAATAATATGAAAAATATATATTTACTACTTTCGTTTCTTTTCTCCATTTTAAGTTTCGGTCAAGCCAATGTTGAATATGCCTTAATCGACAAAAAAATGACGGAAATTCCACAGAATTCGAATACTTCTACAGATGCAATTGCACATTATATAAACTCTAATTTTAAAACAGAAAACGATAAAATTCGTGCGGTTTTTTATTGGACAGCTTCAAACATTAGCTACGATGTAAAGAATATGTTTACTGTAACTATAAATGATAATCCACAAGGCAGAATCGCAAAAACGTTAAAAACTAAAAAAGGAATTTGTGGTGACTATGCTGCAATTTTCAATGAAATTGCCGCTTTAGTTGGTGTAAAATCTGTTATTGTTGAAGGTTATACGAAGCAAAACGGAAAAGTAGCTACCTTGTCTCATGCTTGGTGTGCGGCCAAAATAGATAAAAAGTGGTATTTATTTGACCCAACTTGGGGTTCTGGGGCAGTTTATAATGGAAAGTTTATCAAGAAAAGAAATGATTATTATTTTAAAACGGAACCCGGAAAAATAATATCATCACACATTCCATTTGATTATTTATGGCAATTTCTAAATTATCCTATTACAAACCAAGAGTTTTATGAAGGTAAAATTCAAGTTAATAAATCAAAAAAGTATTTTGACTATCAAGAAGAAATTGATAAATATGAAAAACTATCTGATGGAGATAAAGCATTTGAGACTGCAGAAAGAATACAGAAAAACGGTATTTTGAATAATTTAATTTTGGAACAATATAAATACAAAAAGAACGAATTTACAATTTTGACCCACAATTTAAATATTGAAAAATTAAATTCAATAACTAACGATTATAATCAAGCCATAACTTTATTGAACGATTTTATTTATTACAGGAACAAAAAATTTAAACCCACTTTTTCTGATTCTGAAATCAGCAAAATGATTCAAATACCAAAAGAGAATTTGGTCAAATGCCAGAACGATATTAATCTTGTTGGTTCAGTAGGAAGTGAGAATACTTCCAGTATTGCATCACTAAAAAAAAATATTTATGAAGCTTTAGCTCAGGCCGAAGAATATGAAACGTTTGTAAAAGAATATTTAAGCAAGTCAAAAACCGCCAGAAAATCAATGTTTACCAAAGTAACTTGGTTTGGAATCCCCTTAAATTAACTTACTTTTTTAAAACTCACTTGCATCGTGGTTCCTTTTCCTATTTCGGAATTTAGCACTTTTATGGTTCCTTTATGATATTCTTCTACAATTCTTTTTGTTAGAGAAAGACCTAAACCCCAACCGCGTTTCTTTGTGGTAAATCCTGGTTCAAATACATTTTTAAACTGTTTCTTGGGAATTCCACTTCCTGTATCCGAGACTTTTATTTTTACGAATTCGCCGTCTTCTTCAATAAAAACCGCTAATTTTCCCCTTCCTTTCATTGCATCAATGGCATTTTTCACTAGATTTTCTATCGTCCAGCCATGTAAAGTGGGATTCATCAAAACAATAATTGGTTTGCTTGGAGCTTTAAAAGAAAACTCGACTTGTTTTGAAAATCGGGATTGCAAATAATCATAAGATTGAAGTGTTTCTTCCACAATATCCTTGTTTTCTAATTTTGGTTCTGAACCTATTTTCGAAAAACGATCCGTAATGGTTTTCAAGCGTTCGATGTCTTTCTCGATTTCAAATGTCGTTGATTCATCAGCATTTTCAGCTTTCAGGAGTTCAACCCAGCCTATTAATGATGAAAGTGGAGTTCCAATTTGATGTGCCGTTTCCTTTGCCATTCCTGCCCAAAGTTTGTTTTGGGTCGCCATTTTTGTACTGCGATAAAAATTATAAACCAGTCCTGTGAACAACACGATAATTAGTAGTAATGCAACGGGATAATATTTAAGTTTTTTTAATAACTCCGAGTTTCCATAGTATATTTTTTGAAATTTTCCGGGAACATATTCAATCACAATGGGATCATTTTCGCTTTTTAGACCATTCAAAACACCTCTGATTCGTTGTTTGTCTTTCACAATTGCCTCATCAATATTCCTCGTATTTATGATGGAGTCATTTTCGGTAAGAATAATTGGAATTGAAGTATTGTTGCTGAAAATTTGAAGCGGAAGCTCTACATCAGTGGTTTCACCTGCATTTATAAGCGTTTTATGAGCATTTGCCCAAAGGTTCATTTTTAATCTTTCTTCATTTTTAAAAATTTGAAAAAAAGTATAAGTGTTCCAAAGAATTAATGAAATGATTAAAAAAGAGGCACAAATGATAATCCAGCGGGTTGTGTTTCTACTTTTGGAAAACTGCATAAAGTGATTTTTGTGGCATAAATATAACGAAATAATCTAAGTAAGATTGTGTTTTTTTTGGAGTTATTCTTTTTGGTCATAATTGAATTAAAATCTTTTTTGAAATTAGTATTTAATTTGAAACTAACTGATAAAATACTATATTTGTCTATCACAAATAATAAAATTAAGATGGAAGTTACAGGAAAAATAAAAATGATCGATCAGACTAAAGAGGTTGGATCTGCAGGTTTCAAAAAAAGAGATGTTGTTGTTACAACAGATGAGCAATATCCACAACATATTTTAGTTCAGTTTGTTCAGGACAAATGTGATTTGTTGAATAGTTTTCAAGTAGGGGATGCCGTAAAAATTGATATTAATTTGAGAGGTCGTGAGTGGACTAATCCACAAGGCGAAACTGTATATTTCAATACAATTCAAGGTTGGAGAATCGCAAAAGCACAAGCTGAAACCGCTTCACCTCAAGCTCCACCAATGCCTGCAGCAGCTGCATTTCCGCCAGCAACAAGTTTAAATGAAGAGGAACCGGACGATTTACCGTTCTAAAAAATAGTTTTGATAGAGCCTTGAGATTTCAAGGCTTTTTTTTGGACTTTCGCCAAATTAATTCAATTGAATAAGTGCTCCCATTCCTATTTGGCTTCCAATTTGTGGAAAAACATAAGCCGTCGTTTTTTTCTTTTTCCCAAAAGTCACTGACTTAAAAGGATTCCAATACGAAACAACTAATCCCGAAGCCAATCCAATCCCTGCGCCGGCAAGAACATCGGAAGTGTAATGTTTATTATTTGCAATTCGGAGAATTCCCGTAGCTGTTGCAAACAAAAATCCGCTGCTGGCATACCATAAATTCGAATCTTTATACTCGTAATAAAGAAGCGCGGCGTTTGTAAAAGCAGTCGCAGTATGGCCGGAAGGAAAACTCAAATCGTCTGAGTGATCCGGTCTTTCTTGTTTAGTTATGTTTTTCGTAGCATAAACTACCGTTCCCATAATCCCATTGGCAACAACAATATTTATCGTCTGTTGTTTAAAATTGTTCTTTGGTTTAAATCCAAGGGTTTTGCCCAAATAGATTTGCGCAACTGGAATAAATTGAAGATAGTTGTCAGCATTGGTATGGAAATTTTCTCCAAAAAAGTTGTTGGCGTTTGATTGCAAATCATCATTGAGTTTTGTGTTCAAAAGCAATGTTCCAGCAGTTATAAGAGCAACTGGCGCAATAAATTGTTTATACGAAAGTTTATCTTGCGTTTTTGTCGCAGCAATTAAATCTTTGGTTTGCGCATTTCCTAAGAAAACCAATAATGAAAATGTAAAAGTAAGGAGTTTGGTTTGCATAGTTTTTAATTTTTAAAGCGTAAATTCGCTTTGCCAAATTTATACTTTTGTTCGAAACTATGTATTTTTTATCCAAAGAATTATTTTTTCCTTCAGTTTCCGAAGCCAATTCTGATGGAATTCTAGCCATTGGTGGCGATTTATCTCCAGAACGTTTGTTATTGGCTTACAAAAGCGGAATTTTTCCTTGGTTTGAGGAAGGAGAATCCATTTTTTGGTGGTCGCCCAATCCCAGAATGGTTTTGTTTCTAGATGAATTAGTAGTTTCAAAAAGTATGCGAAACATCCTTAATAGAAATATTTTCAAAGTTACTTTCAACCAGAATTTTAGAGATGTAATTTCAAATTGCCAAAAGATAAAACGCGATGGTCAAAACGGAACTTGGATTACCAATGATATGATTCAAGCCTATTGCAAACTCAATGAATTAGGAATAGCAAAATCAGTCGAAGTTTGGCAAAATGATGAAATAGTTGGTGGTTTATACGGAATCGATTTGGGAGATGTTTTTTGTGGAGAAAGTATGTTTTCTAAAGTTTCGAATGCTTCAAAAGTGGCATTTATTGCTTTGGCAAACCAATTAAAAGCAGCAAATTATAAAGTATTGGATTGCCAAGTTTATAATGAACATCTGGAAAGTTTGGGCTGTCGCGAAATTAAAAGGGAAGAATTTATAGAATTTTTAAAAAGTAAGTGATTATGAAATATATTGTAATAGAATTGTATCTCTACCCAATAAAAAGTTTGGCTGGAATTCGTGTTGTAAATGCCAAAGCCGAAGAAATGGGTTTCGAAAACGACCGCAGATGGATGTTAATTGACGAAGAAAATCAGTTTATTACCCAAAGAAAATATCCAATTTTAAGTCAGTTTTATCCAAAAATCAAAGGAGACAAAATTGAAATTGGGTATCAAGATTTGAATCACAAATTTTATATCGAAGAAAATTTATCCGAACTTATTTTTTCTAATGTTTGGGATGATGAATGTAAAGTATTTGAAGTAAATAAAACAACGTCAAAATGGTTTAGTGACGCACTAGGATTTACGTGTAAGCTTGTTAAAATCAGCAATAAAGGGGATAGAATACACAGGACTAAAAAACTTGACAAAACGCTGAATGTTAGCTTGGCCGATGGATATCCGTATTTGCTAATTGGCTCGAAAAGTTTGGATTTATTAAATGAAAAATTAGATGAAAAGATAACTATCGAAAGATTCAGACCAAATATCCTCATTGATAGTCATATTGCCCACGAAGAGGATTTTTTTGACAGATTCCAAATTGGAAATGTAAAATTCCAAAATGTCAAACCTTGTGGCAGATGCGTAATGGTAAACAATAATCCGAAGACAGGTGTCATGTTAAAAGAACCATTAAAGACATTAAGCACATACCGGAAACTAGATAATTCTGTTCTCTTTGGCACTAATATTATGTGTCTAAATGAGGGAGTAATTGCTGTTGGCGACTTTCTGACTTTTTAGAATTTAAAAACGTTAGAGTTTCTTGCTAAATTGCTTAAACTAAATTTTCCTCCAACAATCGTCTAAGTGATCATTAACCATTCCTGTGGCTTGCATATGAGCGTAAACTACCGTAGAACCCACGAATTTGAATCCGCGCTTTTTCAAATCCTTGCTGATTTCATCAGAAAGTGGAGTAGTGGAAGGAACTTCTTTTAAGGATTGTCGGTTGTTATCGATTGGTTTTCCATTGGTAAATCGCCAAATGTATTTACTGAAACTTCCAAATTCTTTCTGTACTTTCATAAAAGCAATCGCATTCGAAACTGCAGCGCGAATCTTCAATTGGTTGCGAATAATTCCGGCATCTTGTAGTAATTCCTGAATCTTTTCTTCAGGATATTGGGCTACTTTTTTATAGTCAAAATCATCGAAAGCTAATTGAAAATTTTCTCTCTTTTTTAGAATTGTAATCCAACTCAAACCTGCCTGAAAAGTTTCGAGGATAAGGAATTCGAATAATTTTTGGTCATCATAAACAGGAACACCCCATTCTTCGTCATGGTATTTTTTATACAAATCACTTGATAAGCACCAGCCGCATCTTGTTTTATTTTCCATTTTTCGTTGAATTGAGTTTCAAATATAAAAATATCCCATTTCAAATTGCTCGAAATGGAATTTTTTAATTTAACCGTAAATAGCGACACAAATTAATTAATCAAATAATTCATTTGGATTAATTAATTGATTTAATTTAGTTTTTAAATCTTCATTTAAAAGAGATAATCCCAATTGAAAAGAAGCATTCATCCACCCAAAACCTTCTCGGCTGATATATTCAAAATCAGTCCCTTGGTTCCCATATTCGGCAAAAACCTTGTGTGATGCACTTACAACATCATATTTTTCCGGAACTGTTCCGTTATAATCAGAAGCATTTTTGCTTATCATCCAAAGCCATCTGTATATTAATTCCTGTGCTTTTTCATCATATCCATAATTGATTAAGCCTTGCCAAATAACCATTTGATGTGGGGGCCAACCATTTGGAAAATCCCATTGTCGTTGCATTTGATCTTTCGAAATAGTTGAAAGAGCCTCTTCGGAACAGCCTGCAATTCCCCCTAAATAAACTAATTTAGGCAAACAATTTTCTATCATTTTATCAGCTTGATCTTGTGTGGCACAATTTGCCCAAAGCGGAAAAAAGCTGGTTGCAGATAAAAAAATATTTTGTTTTTGGGTTTTAAAATTATAATCAAAAAAACAACTTTCTTGCTCGTTCCAAAGGTATTGATTCATCAGTTTTTTTCGGTTAGCTGCTTTTTCTGTCCAGTATTTTTGATTGTAAGTTGTGGTGTTATATACAAATTTATCATCAAAATGCAAGGCAATTAATTCAGCAAAATCGGTTTCATATTTATACAACATTGCATTGAGTTCAACGACATTTAAATCAGCACAAATTCCTTCTAATCTATAGCTAGTATCATGTCCACTTTCGCGAACACTACGGTCGTGTACAAAATAAGCATCGAGTGTTTTGTTTTCTATTTTTCTTTGATAATAAAGTTTTTCATATTCTGGAATTGACAAATTTGCTTCATTGGCAAATGATTTCAGAATATCATCATAATGTCCTGACTCTGTTTCTGGGGGTAATCCAATTCCTTGTGCGAAATAACGATTGAGTCCGTTTTCCGTAAGTCGTTTTTCGTTTTCCATCCAAACGGTTTCGTATTCTTTAATACAAATTTGGAGTTTTTCTCGTAACCATTTAAAGTCTTTGATTGGCATTTTTTCAAAAACTTCTCGAATCATACTGGAGTAAAATGGTGGTTGTGTTCTGGTGAGATAATAGGATCTGTTTGCGTTTAGAATTTTACCATAATGCGTTATTTGATAGGCGAAATTTCCGACCATACTTTGTGCTAAATCTATTTCCCCATCAATTAGCAATCCAACGTTTTCAAAATAACTGTCCCAACCATACATTTCATTAAATCTTGCTCCAGGAACTACAAATGGAAATCCTACTGTATTTCCTCCTTCTTTTTTTAAGGCTAAAGCCAAAATCCCTCCTTCATCATTAATGCTGCTTACATATTCTGGGGAAATTATTTTGGGTAATTGAACCACTTTTAAATTAAAATTAGGTGCAATTTTTTGATAATATTGCAATCCAAAATCATCTGAAAATGGAACATATATAATAGGTTTTTCGGTTTTAGATTTCGAATCAATTAATAATTTGTCTAATCCTTTTTCGTCCAAAGTTCTCGTTAAACCATCCCAAAAATAATTTCGAATCATTTTCGAAATCCGGTTTGTCGGAAGTTCAAAAATAGCATCGGTTTCAATAAAATCGTGATTATTTTCTTTAGCTAAAACTAATTCTTGCAACAAATTTGAAAGATGATAAGTTCCTTCAACAACAATTTCTTCGGTCTTATTTTTTAATGTAAAATGTTTTAGCCCCTTGTCGTCAATGGTTATTCTTTTATCGCCATCAGTATCTTCTTGCTCTAAAAGTTGTTGAATTGTTTGGCTAATATTAAGGTTAAATTTCATTTTTTGAAGTTAATTTTTTTAATATAAAGAAAGATACCAATAATAATGTCATGGGAATTAATGTGAAATAAAACGCATTTTCTGGACCTTCATTCATAAACAACCAACCTATTATTCTGGAACCAATTGTTCCGCCAAGTGCTGAAAAAACCACTATTAATCCAGTCATGGAACTATGTAGTTTTTTGGGTAATGCACTCAAAATAACCGAGTTTAACAAAGGATAAATAGGCGCAATGAATAATCCCACAAGCGGAAAAGCAAATCCTATCAATGGAATATCGCTCAATGAATTAATATTTGTTACTTTGAGTCCAACGGTTTTTGGCAGTACAAATAACACGATTAACATAGCACTGATGATGCAAAAAACCAACACCCAAATCCAATTTATTTTCTTTGTTATTTGGCCAGCTATAAGCCTTCCAACAGCTAAAGAAACCGCCAAAATACTTGCCATCATTATGCTGATATTTTCTGGAAGATGAAGCACTTTATCATTAAATGTAGGCAGCCAAGTCATAATTCCTTGTTCAATCATCACAAACAAGAAAGCACTAATTACAAAAACAATAGTTAAAAGTTTTGCAAATAATTTGAACATTTGTCTAAAATCATCAGCTAAATCAACACCCGGAATTTGAGTTTGATTTTCAAATTTTGCAAAAAACAAAAACCCGAATGATAACAAAGAAATAAATGCCAAGAGTAAATATACATTCAGCCAGGTGTCAGCATTTGTTTCAGAATTAAAGGCAGGAAACAGGAAATATGCTAAGGCAATTCCAATCATAAATACGCCTTCGATGCTGCTCATCAGGCTATTATGTTCTTTTTGATTTTCTGTAATGGTTCCTATTAAAGAATACACGGAGACTTTAATTAATGCAAATGAAATACCAACGGTTGCAAAAAGTAATTTTGCAGTATCGAAAGAATTTCCAAAATACATGCTAATACAAGCAAATGTCACTAATCCTAAACCGATAAGCATTGCTTTCTTATAACCTATTCTCGGTAAAAAAGAGGCTATTAAAAAGGAGACAATTGCAATAGGCAAATCTTTAAAAGCTTCTAATATACTGGCTTGAATTTCATTGACACCGTAATTTTTTTGTGATTTTAGGATAACAATTCCAACACTGTTTAATAAAATTGCAAAAACAAAATAGTTGAGATACATTGCTATTTTGATGGAGTTTTTTTTCATTTATTTCCTGGTTATATAATATTCTTGTATAGTAATCATTTCGATAAGTAGGAATTTTAATATGGTTTCCCGCCAAAAAAGGCTAGATATTTTTTACGGGATTTTCCACTTGATTGTAAGGTAATTTTACAAAAAAATTAAAAATATGATTCAAATTAGTAACAATACCTAAATTTTAAAAATAGATAAAATAACAATACAAAACACAAAATAATCACGCTGTTTTTTAAACTAGACTATATTTTTAACATTAATAGCTAAAAACAGTTGTTATTCCATTCTCAATATGCTCAATTGTAAATTTATAGCTTTCTAAATCTGCCTTTAAATGGATAACAGATTTATTGTTTATCCATTTGATATCAATTTTGTCTTCAAGATCATCATTTATTTCCACTTTACCTAAAAATGCTTTTGTTGTGTTTCTTAAACGAATGATTTCAAGTTGTTTTTTTACAATGGCTGTTGTCAAACCTTGAGTTACGTCTTGCATCGACAATGTAGTGCGATTAATTTCTTTATGACCTGCACTGCCTCCATTATCTGCAGCTTGATAATTATTTCTCCCGGCGAATATATCCAAATACCAAACTTGTGGAATCCCAGGCATAAACATTTGTATTGCTCTTGCCAAAAGCATTTTTTGTTCATCTTCACCCAATGCACTAAAAAATGTAGCGTTTATCTGGTAATACGAAATTTTGTTACCTGATGGGTCATAAAGGTTTTTTACACGACCACCACGTTCCATAATTGTATTCATAATTTTTTCTATCTCGGCATCTTCTAATAATCCTTTATTGTAAACGCCATTGACTTCTTTTCCTTTCAAATCCAGGACAGGGATTCCATCATGGCAACCCAGCATGTTAACTGTTTTATATCCTTTGGTAACAATTTCATTTGCCCAACTCAATAAGGCTTTGCTCGATTTGCTTTCAATAGTGTGAATGGTCAATCCTGGTAAGAAAAAATCATAAATATAGTAGCCCTTGTTTGCTACTTCATCATGTAAATGAAGTCCGTATTCTGCATGAATTTCCGGCAAAAGCATCAAATTATTTTTTTGGGCTATGTTTTTAATTCGCTCTAAATATTCCCAAGTCCCCGGTTTATTAAAGAAATTAGATTCACCTACTTGTTTGTGCAAATAAGCAAAAGCATCTAAGCGCAAAATAGTGCAGCCATAACTACTTAATTTCTGTAGTGTTTCTTCATAAAATTCCCAAACCAAGGGAGAGGAGGCATTTACATCCATTTGTCCCAAATAGGAGCGTTTATTCTCTACAATTTGTACTATTTCTGTTTTTAAATTAGTAAAGTCTTCAAAATCAATAGCACATAAATCTATGGATTGTTCGATTGCATGATTGATCTTTTTTACAATTTGTGTTTTTGACGAATCGGTTAAGCCTTGAATATTTTTTAAATCAGTTTCAAAAATGGGATTGTATGTTATTTGTTGGTAAAATGTATTCCAATAAGGTTGCTCAGATCCATCAGGGAATCGTACTTTTAATATTGGCAATCCCGATTTTCTCATAAACAGTTTATTGAGAAACTGTGGTTCTGGAATCACGATGTCATCTTCGTTTTTTACTCCATATCCTTCCCAGAATTCATTCCAATTAATAAAAAAATCTTTAAAAATAGATTTGTCACCTTTTTGCAGTAAATCTTTAAATTGAGGTGATCCGACCGATAAATGGTTTAATACAATATCAAATTTTAACTTGATGTCAAGAGTTTTTAAATCATTTAAATCATTTGTGTCAACCAAATCTTTATTAATATTATAATCAATAATTGAAAAACCCCTGTCTAAATCACTATTAAAAAAAGTTGGCAATACATATAATAAAGAAAAAGCATCTTTAAATTCAGACATTTTAAGCATCGCCATTGTATCGCTAAATTTGGTTCCAATGCTATCTGGGTAAGCATTAAGCATTACACCATTATTGATTTCATTATTTTGTTGCATATTATTTTATAAAAGTTGAGATAGAATATTGATATTATCCGGTAACCTTCCTACGTTTTGCAGTTTTAAAGCCGCTAATTTCAATGCGATATCCAAACATTCATCAATTGTTTTTTCTTTAATATAAGCAAATAGAAATCCAGACCAAAAGGCATCACCAGCACCAGTAGAGTCCATAACCTTATCAATTTTAATCGCTGGCATTTGTATTATTTCTTTTCCTTTTTGAGATAACTTGACCCCTTTGCTTCCTAAAGTTAAGCATACAATATCTACACCCTCGTTATGAAAAAAATTAAAAATGTCTTCATGTGGCAGTTCCTTTTCAAAAAGACGCAGCATATCGTCTTCGCTAATTTTAATCAATGGATTATAACTGCAATAGGTTTTAATTACCTGAAAAGCTTCTTCTTGACTACTCCAAAGTTTTTTGGCATAATTAACATCTATACTTAATTGACATCCTAAGTTATAAGCTTCTTGTGCTTTTTTTAGAATTGTTTTTTGGGCGGGGTTTTTACTTAATGCAAAGCAAGTGGTATGATATATTTTGGTATTTAATAAAATTTGCTCAGAAATTTGTTCTTCATAAATACAGCAATCTGCTTCACGATAGGGTATAAAATCTGGTGTACCATCAGATCTTGATACGAATATAACGCTTGTTGATTTATTATCTATGACATTAACATGATTGGTGTTAACCCCAACACTTGACAATCTTTCCAAAATATAACTGCCAAATCCATCATTTCCTACAGTAGCAACCAATGTTGTATTCAATCCTAATCTCGTAGAATTCATGGCGACATTAGTTGGAGAACCTCCTAAATATCTGTGATAATCTCTAGTTTCGTCGATAAGAACATTTTCTTGGTGTCCAATAAAATCTACTAATACTTCTCCCACGCAAAGGATATCTATTTTATCTGTCATATTATTTATTGAATTATTCACTTAATTTTTTGTTTTTTATTTTAATTAATAAAGTACAAATAGCTGCAAGCACTAATAATACACCCGCAAAACGAATTGCTTGACGAGGATCGTTATCTAAGAAGTTCTTTAAAATGTAACCAAAAGATAAGTTTTGGATAATCATTGGAATAACAATCATCATATTTATAATTCCCATATAAACCCCATAACGCTCTTTTGGAACAACCGCAACAACCATCAAATATGGAATACCCATCATACTAGCCCAAGCAATACCGTAGCCAATAATCACCGCAAAGAACATGTATTGATTTTGAACCATTGGAAACCACAAAAAAGAAATAGCTCCTAATAGCAGACACGCAAAATGAATCATTTTTGCACCATGTTTTTTGGCTAATTTGGCTAAATAGAAAGCAATAGAAAATGTAACTATAAATCCAAAAGCGCCAATTAATCCATTCCATTCAACTGCTTTTTCGTAACGCATTACATCCTTTGGAGTTACATTCCATACGGACAAGGCAATACTTTTTGAATTGTTTTGCCAATAGCACATCATCGCATACCACTGAAACAAATACACCAGAAACAGTTGCCACATCACAGTTGGCATATCTAAAACGGCCTTATAAATATCAATGAATGGTGAAAATACATTTAAAGGTTCTGCTTTTAATATGGCTAATTCATCTACTGTTGGTGGGATTTCTTTTGTTTTGCTCATACTCCACCAAATGGAAGTTACAGAAAGGATTGCTCCTAAAAAAAAGGAGGCGTAAATCCAAGTTGGTAACGACCCTGTATAACCTACAAAAACAATTGGAAAAAGAAAAAGAGAAATATATGCCAAAAATTGTCCAAAA
This sequence comes from Flavobacterium soyangense, assembly GCF_015277675.1. Classification (GTDB taxonomy): domain Bacteria; phylum Bacteroidota; class Bacteroidia; order Flavobacteriales; family Flavobacteriaceae; genus Flavobacterium; species Flavobacterium soyangense. The sequence continues at coordinate 46,170 of NZ_JADHEC010000019.1, read as the reverse complement.
CCTGTAAAAAAGCTTTGAGCCTGAAAACCTATTGGTTGTTGATCTTCGTTCAGAGTATCTGCAATAAAAGCGCGATAAGGCTCCATAGCAGTGTTGTTACCAACATCCAGAATCCAAAGCAAGCCAGCAGCCATCCATAATGAACTACTAAATGGAAACATAAATAAAGCGATACTACAAATTAATGCTCCAATAAAAAAGTAAGGTTTTCGCCTTCCCCATCTTGGATGCCAAGTTTTATCACTCATTGCTCCAATTATAGGTTGAATCAATAAGCCAGTTAATGGTCCTGCAAGATTTAATAAAGGAATTTGATCTGGACTTGCGTGTAAAAAATCATAAATGGGATTGACGGCACTTTGCTGTAAACCAAAACTATATTGAATACCAAAAAAGCCGACATTCATATTGATAATTTGCCAAAAACTTAATTTTAATTTCATTCCCATTTTTGTTCTCTTGTTTTTGTTTAAAAATAATTTTAAATACATTAATATAATGCTTTTAAAAAATAAAAACGTTTTCGGAGCAACCGAAAACGTTTTCGAAATATTAGATTTATTCTAAATAAGCACTATTTATTCAACATCATAAGGAATAATTATTTCAGTTTTCCATTCTAATTCATTGCCTCCATTAAATGGATTTGCCAAAAAATGCTCCAATGGTTTGTTTTTTAGTTTAATATCGTGTTTTTTTGCATAATCTAACAATGCAAACCAAGCTCGATCCGAAGTTCTAAAATTGCCATAATAGGTTGCTTTTAATCCTTTTTGGGTTGGAATTGTCTTGAATTTTACATTAGCATCATTAATAATCTTTGTGCTCTTGTCTATTGGAAAACAATAATTATAAACTAGTGTTTCATTGTCAAGATCCCAATTTTCAATTTCAACATAAGGTTTTCCAGTAATTTTAATGTTATTATTTTGTAGATATCCAGTAATAATTGCGTCGTTTCCAATCATATTTTGAGCCTTTTCTTGTAAAACACTTTTCAAATTAATGTAAGCTACAAATATTTCCTCAGATTTACCTTCACCATCAATCTTTACTCTGAAATTTTCTAAATGTTTTTCTAAACCTTTTTTGAAATTGGTTATTTTTAAAATCTGTTCTTTTTTGAAATTTGTATTTAAAAATGGAGCGGTTATTCTATTATAAAAACTGTGGTTCAAATCTTTTATTCCGACTATTACTTCGGTTACGGAATCATTTACGGATTTCATTTCCCAAGTATATTCCATTTGTGTTTTACCTCTTTTCATTTCTTGTTTGATGTAATCAAAATTTTTCTTTTCAAGAATAGAATAAACTTCATTGTTGCTTACTTGCTGAGCCACTGTCCATTCTTGGATGCCCTGAAAAATTGTTCCGGAAGCTGTTTTTTCTTTAAAGGTGATACAATAATCACTTTTTTTTATTAATAAATACCAAATAGTCAAAACGGAAAATAAAAATAATAATCCAACAACAATTTTTTTCTTGTTCAACATTATTTTGCCATTTTTAATTTCTTAATAATATAATTTCCAATATTATTGCCTTGGTTAACACCGTTTTCAATTGCAGCTCTATAATGAATTCCTCCGTACAGCCTACTGATTGAAGCTTCTGATGCAGCTTGTTTGAACGATTTAAAAGGTCTTTTCGGTAAACCAAAATTGACTTCGGAATCATCAACATAGCTAAAATTATCTCCAAATATTGATGTTAAGATAGTGGCAGAGCAGGAAGAAACCACGGAGTGGCCACTTGTATATTCCGGGAAAGGAGGGGTCTGCAATTGTGGTCTCCAGTTTTCATCTATATTTTGATTTATATAGGTTTCAGGACGCACAACGTTACTTCTATACTTTTCATTCCAGCAACTGATAAAACTTTCAAAAATCCCGATGGATGTTTTGGTATAGGTAAAAACAGTTGTTTCAAAATCAGCTTTTGTTTTTTTCAAAGCAATTTTTGTAATATTAATCCAATGCGCATCAGGAGTATTTTTCTTCTTTGCAAACATCATGTGCCCTTGCGTAACTGTGGCATATGGATTGCAATCCCAAAATGTTGCAATAGCAGATTCTTCAGGAATAAGTTTACTTTTGGTTTTTTCTACTTCAATTAATTTTTGGGAAATCATATTTCCTATATCATATGTTTCTTTTGCATCTTTGTAAAAAGTAGAATTTTTATCGGTAGAAAAAGGATAAGGAGGAATTGGTTTAAATTGAGCAGCCGAATCCATAACCAATGTTCTTATTTCGCCCCAATGTGGTTCAACACCATCCATATAGGCCGGAGGTGTTGGTTGCCATCTTCCAGATTGGTTTATATGAACAGAAAATTTAGACATAGTTCGGGTCTGCTTATAATTGTCTTTACCCATCCATTTTTTGATTTGATCGGCTACTTTAAGTCCATATTCTTTTGAAACTTCAAATTCTTTTGAATTTTCTGAACCCCATTTTTTATACAAACTGTCTCTATATTTTTCTAATGCTTCCTCAGAAAAAATCAATTGTTTACTTAATTCAATATGAGCAATAAGTGCTGCTAAATTTTTATTGACGCCACTTTTTGGGTCTAATTTTGGAATAGAATCCAGGCCGTTTATTTGCCCTTGCAAGCTCTCATATTTTGTGCTATTCTGAGCCATAATCTCATATGCGGCAACATTAGGATATAAATAAATTCTGCTGGCAACAGGAGGCGAAAAAATGTCGTGAACCATAATTGCTGTTACAGTATCTACCACAGCACAGTAATCATCTGTTGTAACTTTGATTGGGGCTTCTTTTTTACAGGAAATAAATAACAGCCCTATAATTCCTAAAAGATAAATATTAGATTTCATTTTTATAATTTTATTGTTTTATTTAGTGTGTTTTTGCATTAATTTTTACTCATTGGCAACTCATATACTTCTGCTTTTTTATTATTTATGGTCACTAATAAATATTTTTTGCTGTTAAAATTGATTATGTTTAAATGTCTTATAGCTTTTTGTGTCAAGTCGATTCCGATTTGGTTCCCTAAGTAAATTGTTTTTTCGTTTTTAATTAATGCGCCCGAAAAACCATCAAAACGACTGTGATATGGCGAAACCCCAAAATAATTTCCAGCAGCAAAAACTTCTTCTTTACCGCCTTCAAAATTTGATTTTACAAAACAGTTTATTGGAGCAACCTGCATTTTATTAAAAAATGGCACAAAAGTAAATTTGCCTTTGTCGTTTCTTAAATACCCAGATTTTAAATTATCGACTTCGTATAATTTTGCTTTTTCAAGCATTTTTGGATCAAAAACTTCTTCTAAAGTCTTTCCTGCAAAGGATTTATAGGTATGAAATTTCTTTTTCAGCATTCCGCTAAATTCCTCTGTTAATTCGTCTAGCCCCATTGTGGTGTAATATTTGCCTCCTTTTTCTATGGCTACAATAGTTTCAAATGTTCCGTTGGAATCAAAATCATCATAATACATTTTCATTGGAAATTCTTGCGAAGCTTTGAATTTTGAATTCATTCCCCAGTTTCCAACTAAATAATCTAGGTTTCCATCGCCATTTATGTCAAACGGAATAATTGATTGCCACAAACCATTACTTTTTTCTGGAAAAACAGTTTCGGTTACATTGGTAAATTTTCCATTATTATTTGCGAAAAACATTGGTTTCATCCATTCGCCAACCACTACTAAATCTGTTTTTCCATCTTTGTTAAAATCACTAAAAACAGCATCGGTGACCATGCCGATCCCTTCAAAAGTTTTGTTTTGAACGATGGTAAAAACGCCTTTAGTGTTGTTTAATAAATAGCAATCCGATTTTTCTCCGAAGCGATTGTATTTAGAGCTGTTGCCAATAAAAATATCCAAATCGCCATCATTATCATAATCAAAAGCTTTGACAACCGAAGCATTTTGGTGCATTAACGGTAAAGTAGATTTTGTTAGTGTATTTCCAAAATACAGGCGATTTTCTAAATTTTGTGCGTTTTCGCCATTGCCTACAGCCACAAATAAGTCATTAATTTTATCGGAATTAAAATCACCAACTACTGCCGATGCGTCTTCAAAAACATTGTCTTTTTCTAATGAAGGATAAGTTTTTTTTGAAAACCCGTTAGCGTTTTGAATGTAAATTTGTGAAGCTATATCTTTAGTTCCCCCAAAGAATATATCATCTTTTCCATCTCCATTTAAATCACCAATTGCTGTGGCAGGACCTCGATCCGAACGTTGATATGGAATTAATTTTTGAGCTGTAAAATCTATAAAATCATTTTCTAGATGCGTAAAATTGACCCCCAAATTATTTTCCACTTTCTTAAAAACAGGCAAAACAGCTGGATGTAATTTTTTATAATCAAATGCTTTTCTATTAGGATTTGGCTTGATAGTAAGGGTTTGATTGGTTTTTACATTTCGCAAAGTTTGTGAGGTTTTGTCGGGCCAAATAACCAATACCGAATCGATGGTATTTGTTTTTGCATAACCAAAATGGATGATTGGTTCCGACGATGATTGAAATCCTCGTGTAGTTTGTAATTCTTTGTATTGCATCTTCCCTTTTGAATAAGAAATAACTTTTGCCCCAATTCCATAGGTGTTTTTTCCTGCCAATCGAAGTTTTATCTTCAAATAATTAGCTTTTTCATTCGTCTGATTGATATATATTGAAGCTATACTGTTTAAATTATTGGTGACAACATCTAAATCTCCGTCATTATCTAAATCGGCATAACCACTTCCGTTTGAAATTATGGAGTCGTTTTCAATCCACTCTGTTGATTTATTTTCGAATAGTAAATCTTTAGAACCTTTAAAAATACAATTGGCCACATTGCCTTTTGGCATTTTCTTTAAGGCTTCTTTATCCAATAATTTTGTTGTAGAAATTTTGGTTTTTATTTGATCATTCGAGTAGTATTTTACGTAATCTAAGTCGTTCGGACGTTTTGGAATTCCGTTACAAACAAAAATATCTTGTTCACCATCTTGATTATAATCGGCAAATAAAGTGCTCCAACTCCAATCGGTTGCTGCAACACCACTCATTAAAGCTGTTTCGGTAAAATTATTGCCCCCCTGATTGATTTGCAACATATTTCGGGTGTACTGATAATGATAGCCTAATTTTTCGGTTCTCATTTTTAGCATTTGAACATTGTCATCGCCCAACGAGGATTTCAAAACATTTTCGTTCTCAGGAAGCATATCTAATGTCATAATATCTGGAAAACCATCGTGATTTACATCGGCAACATCAACACCCATTGAAAAACGGCTGGTGTGCCCAAAATGGCTTTTCATACTTTCGGTAAAAGTGCCATCGCCATTATTTAAGTAATAATAATCGTCTTCGTGAAAGTCATTACAAATATAAATATCAGGGTTACCATCAAGGTTAAAATCGGACACGGCAATGCCTAAACCATAACCATTTGCTCCACCAAAAATACCAGCTTGCTCGCTAACATCTACAAATTTGCCATTATCGTTTCGGAATAATTTATCGCCACATTCGTAGCTCCTTTTGTTTCTAGTGGCTGCATTGCCAAAAGATTCTTCCGTATGAACGGCATGGTTCAATAAATACATGTCTAAATCACCATCATTGTCATAGTCAAAAAAGGCTGCCGATGTGCTATAATTATCCAAATCCAAGCCATATTCTGCCGAGCTTTCGGTAAATGTGTTGTCTTTATTATTAATGAATAATTCATTGTGACCTTCGAAACCATTAATTCCTACCACGGCACAAACATAAATGTCAAGATAACCATCGCCATTTACATCGGCCATAATTGAACCGGTTTCCCAATCGCTTATGCCTTCAATACCAGCTTTAGCGCTTATGTCTTCAAATTTATTATTGCCTTTATTTAGGTATAATTTATTTTTCCCTTGGTTTGAAGTAAAATAAACATCAACTAAGCCATCGTTGTTAATGTCGCCAAGAGCTACACCACCACCATTATAATAGTAGAGATAATCTAAAATAGATATATTTTTTGACTCTAATAATTGGTTGTTGAAGGTAATATTACTTTTGTCAGAAGCTAGTTTTTCAAACAATAAATCTTGTTTTTTCGTACAACTTGTAAAAAGCCATATGACCAATAGAATTCTAAAAAAATTATTCATTCAGTTTAAATATTTTGGGAGTATTATCATTGACAACCGCTATAAAAGAGATTGTATTTTTTTTATTTTTTATTTTTTGAATGTGTTTTACTTCACCTTTTATATAGAAACCTGATTTGCTATAGGAAGTCCAACTATAAGTCCCTTTTTTATTTCCTAGTAAAACGCTTCCATAATTTGAATCCAATCTACCAAATTGTGGTTTGAATTCATATTGGTTTCCACCAAGTATTATATCCAATATGCCATCTTTGTTGACATCTGCAGTGCAAATTGTATTCACAGTAGAAAATTGAACTTCTTTTGGCAATACTTGTATTTCAAATTTACCGTTTCCTTTATTAATTGCGATTACACTTTCTTGTATGTTGACTGTTTTCTGAATAGAATTGTCAATTACTTCTTGCGAAAATAATTCTTGGAATGATTTTTTTGAATAGTCGGCATAACTCAAATTTTTCTTTTTTATCATCGGAATTTGTTTGGCTAATTCTGATTTTAGATGAACCGGAATATCTTTGCCATCAATGGTTCTAGTTGTAATTTGTTCGATTGTACCATTGGCATCAAAATCATTTACGAACATTTTCATTGGGTTCGTAGCTGTTGCTTTATAAGAAGTATTGGTTCCTTTGTTGCCAAGGATCAAATCTTTTTTACCATCATTATTCAAATCCACACAACTAACAGCATTCCAAAAACCAGAAAAACTTGTTAGGTTCGACTTAAATTCAGATAATCGACGTCCAGTGTTTTTAAAGATTACCGGTGTCATCCAATCGCCAACAATTATTAAATCTTTTTTACCATCGTTATCAATATCTTCCCAAACGGCATCAGTTATCATTCCGACTTCGTTTAGTTTAAAAGCCTTTTTATCTGTAACATTGGTAAAATTTCCTTTGCCATCATTTTCTAATAATAACTGTTTTGGAATAATACCATAAACTCCCGGAACACTTCTACTGCCTATGAAAACATCGATGTCGCCATCGTTATCAAAGTCGTAAGTTGTAATTACAGAAACATTATTATTGGTTGTTGGAATAATAGAGTTGCTCTTAGTGAATATTCCTTTTCCATTATTTATGTACAAGCGATTTTTATAATTGGCTTGATCTGCTTTTTCATTCCCGCCAGAACCTACCAATAAATCTTGATCTCCATCGCCATCTGCATCAAAAAAGTTTGCGGCCGTGTCTTCATTGCTGGCATCACTTTCTAAATCTTTTTGATTAGTAGCTGTATAAGAGTCATTTCCATTATTTAAATAAATTTTTCCTGCTTGTCCTTTTGCTCCGCCAACAAAAACATCCTCATTACCATCACCATTTATATCGGCAACAGCTAATGCTGGGCCTTCTTGAGATAGAATTTTTGAAATTAAACCTTCATAATCAAAATCAATATAATCGTTTTCTTTATGTCCTAAAAAGTTGTTTTTCTTTTCTGTAAATATCGATTTACGTTTATTATTTTTTGGAATATAATTTGATTTTGCGTCAGCTATATTCAAATTATAGGTGGAGTTATTTTTGATTTTCTTAATGGTTTGAAATTTTCCATTAGGCCAAATTACTTGCAAAGAATCTATTTTTTTAGTTCCAACACCAAAAGTCATTACATAATCTATCGAAGATTGGAAACCTCTTGATGGTATTAATTCCTGACGGATTATTTCCTTGCCGGCGTATAATTCTACAACGCTTCCTATGGCAAATTTATTTTGATTTTCACCTTTAAGTTTTACTTTTATAAAATGATTTTCTTTCTTTTTCTCCGAATTATTTTTATAGACAAAAGCCTCCATATTAACGTTATTCACAACCAAATCAAGATCGCCATCATTGTCCAGATCGCCATAAGCTGCCCCATTTGAAAAACTGGGAGTTCCTAATCCCCAATTTTCGGCTTCATTTGTAAATGTTAGATTTCTGTTGTTTTTATAGGCATAATTTGGGATAGGTGTGCTTGGCATCTTGGCAATAATGGTTTCCATATCTTCTTTTTTACCTGTAATCACCATTTTTTGTAGCAAATCATTTGCAAAAAAGTCCATAAAATCCTGATTAGTCAAATCATGATAAATGCCGTTACAAACGTAAATATCTTTATAACCATCATTATCCATATCAAATAATAATGCACCCCAACTCCAATCCGTTTTTGCTATTCCAGCAAAATTTGCTATTTCTAAGAATTTGTTGTTTTCATCGTTTAGTTGCAAAGTGTTTTGCATGTATTGATTATAGAAATCTAGATTTAATTTTCTGGTAAATAAATCATAGTTATCAAAATTTGTAGTCTTTTTTAAGCGTTCATCATTTTCAGGTAACATATCTGTTGTAAAAATATCAGATTTACCATCATTATTTACATCGGCCATATCTGCCCCCATTGAGGATTGGCTTATGTGTGAAGCCCAACCTTCAATTTGTTCTGTAAACGTTCCATTTTTATTATTGATATATAAGTAATCTTTTTCATAAAAATCATTGGAAATATAGATATCAGGATATGTATCACCGTTTACGTCTCCTACGGTTACTCCTAGACCAAAACCTATTAGGCTTCCATAAATTCCGGCTTCTTTGCTTACATCTACAAATTTCCCATTGTCATTTCGCATTAATTTGTCACCGCCACCTTTTAAAATATCGGCTACACTCCAGTCTTTATCTCGTAAATCCCTTTTGTTAGAATAATTTAAACTACTCACAGGAATAAAACTGTTATTAAGAATGTAACAATCTAAGTCGCCGTCTTTATCATAATCAAAAAATGCTGCATGAGTTGTAATTCCAGTGTCTGCAAGATTATATTCTTCGGCTCTATCTGTAAAAGTCAAATTGCCATTATTAATAAACAATTGACTTTTTCTTATAGAATTAATATTGTTTCCTGCATTCGAAACATAAATATCCAGTAATCCATCGCCATTTATATCAATCAAGTTTACGCCTGTTGACCAAGATTTTGGGATATCTATCCCTGCTTTTTTTGAAATATCCTCAAACTTTAAATTACCTTTATTCAAATATAATTTATTGTCGCCTAGATTGGAAGTAAAAAATATATCAGCTAAACCATCATTATTAATATCTCCAATTGCAACACCCCCTCCGGTATAGAAATTTCTATATTTGAAAATATTCATATCAGCACCATTTTTAACTTCATTCATAAAGTTAATTCCTGTTGCCGAGGAATCTAGTTTGGTAAATAAAGAATCAGTATTGTCTTTTGAGCAATTACTAAAAAAAGGAATAAGAATAAAAAAAGATACAATCCGATTAAACATATTATGTTGAGTTTGGTTAAGGAATCAGTTGGATTACAATTGTCTAAATTATGATTAATAATTTAATAAAAAAAAAGATTTGAAATTTAATTAAAAAAAATAAAGAGGGTAAAATACCCTCTTTATTACTAACTAACCACAAAATATTAAAAAACCAAATTAAACTTAGTAACCAGGATTTTGTTTCAGATTTGCATTAAATAATGCATCGGCCGGAATTGGATACAAAATATATTTGCTGTCAGACACATAAGGTTTCAATTCTCTTGCTGCTAAGAATTTACCAAAACGAATCATATCATTTCTTCTCCAACCTTCCCACCAAAGTTCTTTGCCTCTTTCAAGATAAATACCGTCCAATGTTGTAGGGAAAACCCCAGGTTGCCCTGATCTTGATACAATTTGAGCAAGTTTAGCAACATCATTTGTACCTGCACCACCTCTAGCAATTGCTTCTGCTTTCATCATTAAAGCATCAGAATATCTCATAAAAACATAATCATTATCAGGAGATCCTAAATTTTGGGAATCAGGAATGTATTTCTGACCTCTCACACCTGCTGATTCTAAGGTAGCACCACTGGTAATTAGTGTCACAGCTTTTGTAAAAACTAATGGCTGTCCAAGTGGATTAGCTGTAGTTTTAATTCTATCACGAGCTATTTCAGTCCCTCCTGGTTTGTATATCTGTCCGATTTGAAATCCAACTGGGTTACCAAATGCTGTAATAATAGCAGCATCATCATTTTTAATACGTCTATCGTTTGGATTAAATTTATCATAATACTCCGCTACAGTAGCGAAACCATTCCATCCATCAGGAGTTTGGTTGTAATGCATACCCATTCTCCAGAAGAATTGAATTCCTCCTCCAGCACCACCTCTAACATTTACAGATGAGAATAATATTTCATTGGAAGTACTGTTGCTAGGCTTGAAATTGTCCCAATAATCAGTCGCTAATGTACTATTTATAGCATCTATATTAGTTACTACTTTAGTCATATCTGCGGCATCAAATGTGTAAGGTCCAACAGCATTAGTAGCTTTGAATACTCCTTTGTTTAAATACAATTTTGCCAATAAAAAATGTGCAGCATCTGCATTGGCTACACTAGTATTTGCAAGGGTTCTTGCAGGTAATGAACCAATAACCGCCTCTAATTCGCTTATCACAAAATCTGTCGTTTCAGCTCTTGTCCACACTTTTGGATCAGCTTCTACAGTAGAACCAGCTTCTCTATAAGGTACTTGACCAAACAAATCGATTACATTATAGTAATAAAATGCTCTTAAAAAACGGGCTTGAGTTTTTTCAGTAGCAGTCCCATTTTCTATAACCAAGTTGCAGTTATATACTTGAGTTAATAATGCATTCCATGCATTTCTCACCTCTACATGATCAGGAGCCCAAGTATGTACGTGAATTTGTCTCCATGTTGCATTATCATCCCAGTCACCACCACGTGTAGGACCAACTAAAGCATCTGTTGACATTTCATCTAAGGCAAACATTTGGCCTTGTGTCTCAAAACCTCTCAATCCTTCATATGAGCTAGTTAATAAAGAAGCAGTATTAACAGTTCCTCCACCTGTATTAGAAACAACTACTCCATCTAATACCTCTTCATCTAAATTTGTGCAACTTACACCCATTACAAGAGTACTAGTGAATAAGATGCTTTTTATTATATTTATTCTTTTCATCGTGTTTTTAATTAAAATGTTACGTTAAGACCGACAGATACACTTTTATCTCTTGGATAAGATAAATACTCTATACCTGCTGAAGGTACTCCATTCAATTGTTTGTCAGTATCCACTTCTGGATCAGTTCCTGAATAGCCAGTAATTATAAATAAATTTGAACCGTTTACAAAAAATCTTGCTGATTTCATTTTTAATTTCTCTAACAATTTTCCTTCTACGGTATAACCAAGGGTTAAGTTACCCATTCTTAAGAAATCACCTTTTTCAAGAAATTTAGTAGATGGAGAGTTTGGGTCTCCAGCTGCTTGCGGTGATGTTGCGGCTTCCTGAGTTACATTTCTACCACCAGTGAAAGCTCCTTTAAAGAAATAAGCGTTAGTGGTATTGTTGTAAATATAGTGACCAAAAGCACCATAAAAAGAAGCACTTGCATCAAATCCTTTGTAATTAAATCCTGTTGAAAAACCAACATTGATTTTTGGTAAAGGTTGCTTGTTTAATAATTTTTTTGCTGCAGTCCCTAATCCAGTGTCATTACCTGCTGCATCAGCATAAATAGCGTTACCTGCTGCATCATACCCTCTCCATTCGTACAAATAGTAAGAATATATGGGTTTTCCATTTGTGATTACTTGTGCATAAGCACCTGATAAACCTTGTCCATTTAATCCACCAGTAGAAATGAATCCAGCAAAATTTGTTATTTCATTTTTCAAGAAGGAAGCATTCCCCGAAATATCCCATTTAAGATTATCTGAATCAATGATTTTATAGCTTAAAGCTACCTCAACCCCTTTGTTGATTAAGTTACCCGGTAAGTTTTTAAAACGTGGTGATGGTGGTCCTGGTTGTGTTGCCGCTGCCGGTACAGGAAAAATCAAATCTTTGGTATCTCTTTGGAAATAATCTAATGAACCTGTCAATCTATTGTTAAGAAATCCAAAGTCAGCTCCAACACCGTAAGATTTTGTAGTTTCCCATTTTAAATCGGCATTAGAATTACTATCTAAATTTAAAGAACCGTTGTTGCCATAAGATGCTCTTGCAATTGCAGAGTTTGGTGCAAATTCTTGGTTACCTGTAATTCCGTAATTTCCTCTAATTTTAAAATCATTTACCAAACCATCTTTGTTAGCTACAACTTTATAAGCTATACCGGCAGAAGGAAAATAATCGTATTTATTATTCGTGCCTAATTTAGTAGAACCATCAGATCTCAATGTACCTGTAAGAATTAATTTTTTGTATATAGTAGCATTTACTCTTCCAAAATAGGATTGCAATTCCACTCTGTTTCTATAAGAAGAAACTCTAAATTCATTTTGAAGGCCACCTTCGATATTATCAATCAAATTAGTTTGAGATTTATCGTAACCAATTCCGGAAGACTGATTCCCATCTGCTGTATAATCATAATAAGAATATCCTACTAACGCATCTAGGTTAAAGTTATCTCCAAAATCGTTATTATAATTTAATGTGTGTTCAAATGTTTTATTGAATTTATTTTGATTAGCAATCGATGCCTGACCATATTTAGTAATTGTTGGGTCAGAATCTTTAGCTTTAGGCACAACAGCCTGCGCAGTATTCAAAATCTCTATAGTAGGTAACAATTGTGCTTTTCTGCTTGAAGTCGAGCTTTCTATACCAAATAAGAATTGGTATTTTAAATGACTATTGATTTTCCAAGTAGTATTAATACTTCCCAACAATTTATTGGTATTTGTATAATCTTTATAGGCGTTCAATAATTGAACAGGATTCAAATAGGAAGTACTAATTACATTATAAGTACCATCATTATTGTAAATTGGTAATGTTGGATTCCAATATAATGCTGTACCAATCAAGTTACCTATATACCCAGCATTATTAGACAATAATGTAGTTTCATCTTTTAATGAAGAATAAATAACTCTTGATTCAATTTTTAAAGCTCCTCCAAAATAATCATTTGAGTTATAAAATGAGGCAGAATATTTATCTAAACCAGAATTTTTTACAATCCCATTAGCACTTGAAGCCCCAAACGACAATCTTGTATTTGAATTCTCAGTACTTTTGCTAAAAGACAAATCGTGATTCGTAGAAAATCCATTTCTCAATACCGCATCTTCCCAATTGTAAGAGCGAGATCCTTTATCGTCACCACCTGCTGCAACAAACTGATCTGCATTCATTACACCAAAGTCTCCTGCTTTTTTACTAAAACTCACAGAGCTACTATAAGTCAATTGTGGTACATTAGATTTTCCTTTTTTGGTTGTAATCACAATTACCCCATTTGCACCACGAGAACCGTAGATTGCAGTCGAAGAAGCGTCTTTCAATACACTAATGCTTTCAATGTCATTTTGATTGATAAAGTTTAATGGGTTTCTAGCTGTTGACGTTCCTAAATCTTGAGCGCCACTGTTGGATGTAAGTCCGCCACCTGCAGAAACATTTCCACCATCTAAAGGTACACCGTCAACAACGTAAAGTGGTCCATTTCCAGAACGAATAGAAGAATTACCACGAACTCTTACTGAAATCGCTCCTCCTGGCTCACCACTAGATTGTGTAACTTGAACACCGGCAACTTTACCTCTTAATAATTGTGCTGGTGAAGGAGACGCCACGTTATCAAAGTTTTTTGATCCAATCTGATCTACTGCTCCAGTTGCATCTTTCTTTTTAACGGTACCGTAACCCACAACAATTACTTCTTTTAACTCAGCATTGTCAGCACTTAAAATTACTTTTAAATTACTTTTTCCTGTTACATTAATTTCTTGAGATTTTAGTCCTATGTAACTAAAAACTAAAACTGCATTTGTCCCTACATTTCTGATGATAAATTTACCATCTAAATCGGTTTGAGCTCCATTCGTTGTTCCTTTTACTAAAACAGAAGCCCCGGGAAGTGGACCGCTGGAATCGGATACTGTTCCTGACACATCTTGCGAATAAGTCAGACTCGTAAATAGCATCGTTAGAAACACCATTAAGCCTTTTAGTAGACTGTTTTTCATACGTAATAATTAAGTTTGGTTAGTATTGTTTTTATTTAGTTTAAATAACTTTTCAAACATAAACTATTTATTTGTGATAATATTAAGAAACGCAAACTATAACGTTATAGTAGCAACGAAAACGTTTTCGATTTTTTAAATTCCTTGTTAAAATTTTATCGGTTGTAAACTTATTTTAAATTAAAAAAACGCATAATTTAATTTTATATGCCTATTTTTTATGATTTGATAAATTATACTGATTAAAAGGAAATGTATAAGTTTTTCAAAAACTATTGCTCAATTTTTCTATATATTTTTTATAAAATTGGCATTTAAAAATTACAATTGCCTTATTATCAATAATAAAAATCTTATAAAATTATATGGAAAACCTCAATTTGATTTTTTAAAATAAAAAATATATTAGTATTAAGTAAGTTTTATTTTACAATAAACTTATTTTTTTAAAAGAAATAGGTGTTAATGGAGATATTTTTTTAACTTAATAACTAAAAAAAGCCACAAACTCTAAAATAATATTTTCTTATAAATATATTTTTAAAGGTTGTGGCAATCTTATGTAAGAATCTATTCTACGGTTATCGTTTTGTTGTCAACTCCAAGTCCTATAATTTTTAAAGACTTCCATTTTTTAGGCAGTAGCCCTTTATTATATTTTAGCCCATTATCCGTTTGTTCCACTCCTCCAAAACCATAAATTACGGCTTGAAGCATAGCGCCTGCACCTGTAGCAAAATAAGGATTATTACTATTGGCCGATTCTGAAAAAACACCAAATGGAGGTCGGCTGTTTGGTAAATACGATTTTACAAAATAGGTGTATGCCTTTTCTCTATCACCCAATCTTGAATATAAAACTGACAAAACTCCTGAAGCCATAGCAGGGCCATCTTTTTTATCAATTTTTTCTACATAATAATCTAAGTCTTTTTCAATTTGAGCTTTATCAGTTATAATATGTAAAGGATACGCCAGTAAATTCACATCGGCCTGTTTGATGGTTTGCCCTTTATACCCTTTGTAATTTTGTGTAATTCCATTTTCTCTATGAATGACTAATTTTTCTGAAACGTCTTTCCATTTTGGGTCAATCGGTTCGTTTAAAATAGTTGCTGCTTTGATGGTATTTTTCAAAGCTTCAATTGCCGAAGCATTAGTAAAAGCATTATCATCCACATGTTGGGCATATTCATCAGCGCCAACCACATTCAAAATAGAATAACTTCCGTCTGTATTTTTTACTACGCGACTTACCCAAAAATCGGCAGTTTCTTTTAATACTTTAAATTCGCTTCGTAACCAAGATTTATCCTGTGTTAAGGCATAATAATTCCAAAAAGCAATTGCTACATCAGCTGTAATATGTTGTTCAAAAATTCCTGTCAAAGCCCATGTTGGTGTTGCTTCTTCTCCAGTGTCATCAGATTCCCAAGGATACATTGCGCCTTTATACCCATAAATTGTGGCTTTTTGCTTGGCTTTCTGCAATCTATCTGAACGATAATCTAGACAGGATTTTGCCATATCGGGTTGCAATGCTAAAAGCGTTGGATACATCCAAAGTTCAGAATCCCAAAAAATATGTCCATTATAACCTTGAGATGACAATCCCATTGGGGCAATACTTTGCCTTGTTTCCGGACGGATATAGGAATATAAATTATAGAGTGCAAAACGAATGCGTTGTTGGGCGTCAAGATCGCCTTCGATTTGAATATCACCAGTATTCCATAATTCTGCCCAAGCCTGTTTATGACGATTTACTAAATTGTCAATTCCTTGTTGAAGTGCATAAATTGGCTGCCTTTCGGATTCGTTCAAAGGATCTGTGATGTCTTTTGAAGTACAAATTCCGCCAGCTATTGCAAAACGATATTTTTGACCTTTCAATAATTTTTTGGTAAAACCAACTTCATTCCCCGTTTGTTTTAAAGGTTCATTTTGACCATCAAAAAGGAAGGTAGTCGAAGCCGAAACTGTATATTTTCCGTTTAATGTTTTGGCTTTTGTTCCAAAAATGGGCATTAAATATTGATTGTCTTTTAAAACCCGAAACTGACTTTTTGCGTCTTTTAATTCATCAGGAACAATCATATAATTATTGGCAAGAATTTCAATATCTTTTAAAGGAGTGATTTCAACAATCGCCATCGCCGAATAAGGAACTGCCCGATTGGCAAGAATAGAATAATTGATGCTTGCCAAATCTTTGAATGAAAATGAAGTAGTGCTGATTCCTTCTTTCATCGAAATTACTTGATTCCAATTAGAAATAGTAGAAGATTCAATTTGCTGGCCATCAATACTTAAATGTAAATTTAAAAATTCTATTCCGCGAACAATTCGGCTAATCCCATTTTCAGGACTGCCTTCATAAACACCGTTTAAAATAATTTCTTTCGTTTTAAGAGGAGTGTCATCGGTGACGATTCCTATTTGACCATTTGCCATGGCTACACCAAAATAATTTTCACGAGAATTAGCAACTAGATGCCATTCGTCAGATTTTGTTTGTCCAATAAAGGAAGTGCTCGTTAAGAGCAATAAGAGCAATAATTTGAAATTTAAGTCCATAATGTTTTTAATTAATAAACCAAACCTATTCAAAATATTTATCAATATTCTTATTTATCTAATAAGTTTCATTAATGAGGAATCGAAATCGTTTTCGATGCTTCAAAAGCAATTTGGCTAATAAAATTCAGAATAGTATAAAAATGAATTCTATTTTTATCAATCTATTCTATTTTTAAAATGATAATTGATAAAAAAATATTTTTTCTCATAACATTCTTTTTTTCTGTTTATACAAATGGACAAACATTTAATTATTCTATTTTGTCGAACAAAAAAATTGTTGCTGATTCGTCTAAAACATATTCGGAGCCTTTTCGCCCACAATTTCATTTTTCACCAGAAAAAAAATGGATGAATGATCCAAATGGATTGCTATATTATAAAGGAATTTATCATTTATTTTATCAATATTATCCAGAAGATATTGTTTGGGGACCAATGCATTGGGGACACGCAACTAGTACTGATTTAATACATTGGAAACATCATAAAATCGCATTATTTCCCGATAAATTAGGATATATATTTTCAGGGAGTGCAGTTGTCGATGTCAATAATACTTCGGGATTGGGAACTTTAAAAAATCCTGCATTGGTAGCGGTTTATACGTACCATAATATGGATATTGAAAAAGCAGGAGGAATAAATGCGCAATCACAAGGATTAGCTTACAGTCTGGATGAAGGAGAAAATTGGTCGAAATATCAAGGAAATCCAATTATCGAAAACTCTGATTTAAAAGATTTTAGGGATCCAAATGTATTTTGGAACAAAGAAACAAATACTTGGAATTTAATATTGGTATCCGGTGATCACGCTCAATTTTACACTTCAAAAAACTTGATTAATTGGACATTGGAAAGTGAATTCGGAAAAGGAATTGGTGCTCACGGTGGTGTTTGGGAATGTCCCAATCTTTTTAAAATTAAAGTCGAAAACTCGATTGATGAAAAATGGATTTTATTGATAAGTGTAAATCCAGGTGCGCCAAACGGAGGTTCTGGAACGCAATATTTTGTTGGGGATTTTGACGGGAAAAATTTTAAAACAGACCAAAAAGACACAAAATGGTTAGATAATGGTGCCGATAATTATGCTGGTGTAACCTATAATGATGCGCCGGATAATAAGCGAATTTTTATTGGCTGGATGAGTAATTGGTTGTATGCCAGAAATACGCCAACGAAAAATTGGAGAAGTGCCATGACGCTTCCTAGAGAAATTTCGCTTTCTAAAATAAACAATAATTATGTCTTGAAAAATGCTCCAGTTGCACAATTAAAATCACAATTGGAAAAAGGCTTTTCTAAAAATTTATTGGTTTTAAAACCAAAACAAAAGACGACTTTCAATTATAATAATCTGAATCAATCCCAAATTGGATTTAGTGCGGATGCAAAAACGTTAAAATTGGTTTTTTCAAATGATGTAAAAGATTCTCTAGTGCTAAATTATGATGGTAAACAAAAGACTTTTTCTATTGACCGAAGACATTCCGGAAATGTGAATTTTGAACCTAATTTCGGAAAATCAATTCATACAACTGCGACGCCTAATATTATTTCGGAAACCATAGATTATCAAATTATTTTAGATTGGTCATCAATAGAAATTTTCTTAAATGGTGGTGTTTACAGTTTTACGGAACAAATTTTCCCTAAAAAGCCATTCACTAAACTCACGATTCAATCTGATGAAAATCAAGAAATAAAAAATATTTCAATTCATAAAATCAAAGGAATTTGGTAACTCTTTAAACTAAAAAAAAAAAATGAAAAACAGCAAAATACTTTATTGGTCAATTATCGTTGCTTTTGCAGGCTTTCTATTTGGCTTTGACACCGTTGTAATTTCGGGTGCGGATAAACAACTGCAACAATTATGGGGTTCCTCAGATTTATTTCATGGATTAGTGGTTATGTCATCTGCATTATGGGGAACCGTTATTGGTGCTATTTTTGGGTCTTTTCCAACGAATATTCTGGGTAGAAAAAAGACATTAATTATCATCGGATTATTGTTTTTTGCATCTTCAATTGGAACCGCATTTGCAAATAATCCAATCTTCTTTTCGATTTTTCGATTTATTGGAGGAATAGGAATTGGAGCCTCAACTATTGCTGCGCCAACTTATGTTTCTGAAATTGCTCCAGCTAAAGACAGAGGAAAATTGGTCGCTTTATACCAATTCAACATTGTTTTTGGGATTCTCATTGCCTTTACATCTAACTATTATTTACGAGATATAGGTGAAAATTCTTGGCGTTGGATGCTAGGAATACAAGCTTTTCCTTCTTTTGTTTATACGCTTCTAGTCTTTGGAATTCCAGAAAGCCCGCGTTGGATTTTAGAGTATAAAAAAGATCGTAAAAAAGCTGTGGCAATTTTAAACCAAATTCGTACTGAAGCCGAAATTGAGTCTGAAATTCGGGCTATAGTAAATGAAATGTCACAGGAAGTTAAAGAGGAATCTATTTTTATGAAAAAGTATAAAAAACCATTATTATTGGCTTTTTTCATCGCTTTTTTTCATCAGTTTTCCGGAATTAATGCTTTTTTATATTATGCTCCACGAATATTCGAATTAGCTGGATTAGAGAAATCTGCATCGTTTTTGAGTAGTATCGGTATTGGAATTATCAATCTACTATTTACAATGATTGGGATTTCATTAATTGATAAATTTGGGCGCAAAACCCTTATGTATATTGGCTCCGTAGGTTATATTATTTCTTTGGGATTAGTGACCACAGCATTTCATTTTGAATGGAAAGGGATGGCAATTCCTTTGTTTTTTTTCTTGTTTATTGCCTCTCACGCAATAGGTCAAGGAGCTGTAATTTGGGTATTTATTTCTGAATTATTCCCCAATAAACTTCGAGCGGCCGGAACTTCTTTCGGGACTTCAGTTCACTGGGTTTTGGCGGCTTTAATTCCGTCATTTATTCCGTTTTTATTCAAACAAATTGGAACAACTACTGTATTTAGCATTTTCTGTATTATGATGGTTTTCCAATTACTTTGGGTTTACTTCAAAATGCCCGAAACGAAAGGAAGAACATTAGAAGAATTATCAAAAAGTCTGTCAAATAACGAATAATTATGAAAACGAATGTAGTTTGTTTTGGAGAAGTTTTATATGATGTTTTTCCAACACATAAAAAAATTGGTGGTGCACCTTTGAACGTGGCTTTGCGATTAGCTTCATTAGGAATTAATGCCCAAATTATTAGCCGAGTAGGGAATGATAAAATCGGAAAAGAATTAATAGCATTTATTCAAGCAAATAATGTTTCTACAGATACTATTCAAATTGACGGAACTTATTCTACTGGTGAAGTTCTAGTTCAATTAGACAAAAAAGGATCGGCTACTTATACCATTATTTATCCGGTGGCTTGGGATGAAATCGAAATTACTTCTGAAGCTAAAAAGGCTGTAAAAAATTCAGATGCTTTAGTTTTTGGAAGTCTAGTTTGCAGGGATGAAATTTCATATAAAACCTTGTTGAGTCTTTTGAAAATAGCAAAATATAAGATATTTGATGTCAATTTGCGTGCGCCTTTTTATACAAAAGAATTGCTTATTAGTCTAATCAAGCAGTCTGATTTTATTAAATTTAATGATAATGAATTGTATGAAATAAGCGAATATCTAAATTCTCCTTTTCATTCATTGGAACAGAATATACTTTTTATTGCAGAACAAACTAAAGCAAAAAGCATTTGTGTAACAAAAGGAAATCAGGGAGCTGTTTTGTATTATAAAGGGGATATGTATTACAATAGTGGATATAAAATAGAGGTTGCTGATACGGTTGGAGCCGGAGATTCTTTTCTTGCTGGATTATTAAGTAAATTATTAACGAATGAAGAACCTCAAAAGGCGATAGATTTTGCTTGTGCATTAGGCGCTTTGGTAGCAAGTAATGAAGGAGCAAATCCAAAAATAACAAAGGAAGAAATTACGAAATTTATGAATAATCTGAGTTAAGGTTAAAAAAATTAAGCCTCTAAAGCTTGAGAAATTTTGTCAAAAATATCAATTAACAAAAATTGACTGCTCTATGAATGTAAGTTTTTGAATTTGTCTTTAAATTGTGTTTCTATTTTATAATACTATCCAACCAAATTTATAAATCTCAAAAAAAATATTTGTTGTACAAGTCTAATAATTGATAATCGAAAACGTTTTCGTGTCGTCAAAAGCTTTTTCAACATCAAAAATTCAAGATATTAGAAAACGAATTCTATTTTTATAACCAATTCATTTCTCAAGAAATTAAAACAATAAAACCACAATAAATAAACGCATATGAAATTTAATAAAACAAAAACCACAATTATTATTGTTATTTTGATGATTATGACAAATATTAGTTTGCTGATTGCCCAGAAAAAAATGGTTGAAAAAGAACCCAAAATTGAAAGAAAATGGTGGAAAGAAGCTGTTGTTTATCAAATTTATCCAAGAAGTTTCAAGGATACAGATGGTGATGGCGTAGGCGATTTAAAAGGAATTATTTCTAAACTGGATTATATCAAGAGTTTAGGGATAGACGTGGTCTGGCTGAACCCAATTTATGGTTCTCCAAATGCTGATAATGGATATGATATTTCGGACTATCAATCGATTATGAAGGAATTCGGAACCATGGAAGATTTTGATGCATTGCTCAAAGGTATGCATGAAAGAGGCCTGAAATTGGTAATGGATTTGGTTGTCAATCACAGTTCTGATGAGCATAAATGGTTTCAGGAAAGTAGAAAATCACGAGACAATCCATACAGAGATTACTACCACTGGTGGCCTGCCGAAAAAGGAAAACCAGCTTTTCGTCCAGGAAATTTTGAAGCCGACGGGAGCGGTTGGAGATATGACAAACAAACAGATTCTTACTATTTACACTATTTCAGCTACAAGCAGCCCGATTTGAATTGGGAAAACCCAAAATTACGTCAAGAAATATTCAGTATGATGAATTGGTGGCTCAAAAAAGGGATTGATGGATTCCGTATGGATGTGATTCCATTTATCGCAAAAGACACGACTTTTCCGATAATTACCCAAGAAGAATTGAATAAAAACTATAATGGAAAATGGGATGTGTATCTGGCAAGTGGTTCGTATTTGCATGATTATTTGAAAGAAATGAATAAAGAAGTTTTAAGCAAATATGATTGTATGGCATTGGCCGAAGGAGCGGGAATGACAAAAAACACCGCCCTAAATTTCGTGGATCCAGACAGAAAAGAATTGGATATGGGCTATCATTTTGATGGTGTCGGCTTAGGTTATTTACCTGGGTATTTCAAAAAAATGGATCCAAATTGGAGTTTAGTCGAATTCAAAAAAATCTATTCAGAATGGGATGCGGTTTATGCAAAAAAAGGTTGGGGAACCATTTATTTAGGGAATCACGATCAACCCAGAATGACTTCGCGTTGGGGTAACGATGCCCCAGAATTTAGAGCATTGTCTTCTAAAATGCTGACCACATTTTTGTTAACTATGGGGGGCACGCCTTATTATTATAACGGGGACGAGATTGGAATGATTAACGCTAAATTCGACAAAATTGAAGATTATCGTGACATCGAAACATTTGCTGAATACGAAAAAGTAAAAATTGCCGGCGGGGATTTGAGACAATTTATTGAAAACCAAAAGACGGGTGGTGCACGAGATAATGGACGAACTCCTTTTCAATGGGATGCATCTAATAATGCTGGATTTTCAACAGGAACACCTTGGTTGAAAGTCAACGATAATCATGCTTTTTTGAATGCGGACGCCCAAGAAAAGGATCCAAATTCTAACTTGAATTATTTCAGAAAAATGACCAAATTAAGAAAATCAAATCTTGCTTTAATTTACGGAAAATACACGCTTTTAGACAAAGAAAACCCAAATGTTTATTCCTATACAAGAGAGTTTGAGGGCAAGAAACTATTGGTTATGTTAAACTTTACTTCTAAAAAAGCAACTGCAAATACAGGAATTAACACTGCAAATGCTAAAGTATTAATTAACAATTATCCTATAGCTTCAAAAAGTTTGGAACTCAGGCCATACGAAGCGGTTGTTTTGGAATTAGAATAATTTTTATGTCATTAAAATTAAAACATATTGCAATTGTTGTTAAAGACTATGATGAAGCAATACTGTATTATACCCAAAAGTTAAATTTTGTAATAATTGAAGACACAAAAATATCCGAAGAAAAACGTTGGATTATAATCGCTCCTTCAAATTCTTCCGAATGTTCTTTTTTACTTGCTAAAGCTGTAAATGAAGACCAAGAAAATAGTATTGGAAACCAGACTGGTGGTCGTGTATTTTTATTTTTAAATACAAATAATTTTACAAAAGAGTATCAAAATCTAATTAGTAATAATGTCAAAATTATTCGGGAACCCAAAAATGAAGTCTATGGAAAGGTTGCGGTTTTTGAAGACTTATATGGGAATTTATGGGATTTGATCGAACCTAAAACAACTAAATTATTTTATTCAACAGCTATTTTAAATATTATTGATAATAATAATGTCAGTTTTGCCATTTCAGAGATAATGAAATTAAAAGTTGCAACTAATAACGAACAAGGAAATATAGTATTCGACATTCATCAATCTAAAGAAGATAATTTAAAAATAATTATATGGGAATGTTTTAAAAATGAAGCTGCTTTTAAAGAGCATTTAAGCTCTAAACATCTTCAAGATTTTCTGAATCTTAATGTT
This sequence comes from Flavobacterium soyangense, assembly GCF_015277675.1. GTDB lineage: Bacteria > Bacteroidota > Bacteroidia > Flavobacteriales > Flavobacteriaceae > Flavobacterium > Flavobacterium soyangense. The sequence continues at coordinate 22,681 of NZ_JADHEC010000019.1, read as the reverse complement.
GTAGAAATCGAAAATGGATATGTTACACAGCTAATTGAATAATATATGAAAAAAATTAAATCACTAATCATAATAATTTTATTAATGACTATTACCGCTCAATCCCAAGAAACAAAAACTTCAACCGACAAAAAATGGTGGAAAGAAGCTGTAATATATCAAATATATCCTAGAAGTTTTAAGGATAGCGACGGTAATGGAGTGGGTGATTTGAAAGGAATTATTTCTAAACTCGATTATATCAAAAGTTTAGGGGTTGATGCCGTTTGGTTGAATCCTGTTTATGAGTCGCCAAACGATGATAATGGTTATGATATAAGCAATTATCGCGAAATTATGAAGGATTTCGGAACGATGAAAGATTTCAATCTGCTTTTAAAGGGAATGCATGAGCGAGGTATAAAACTTATAATGGACTTGGTTGTCAATCATAGTTCAGATGAAAATAATTGGTTTCAGGAAAGTCGAAAATCAAGGGATAATAAATACAGGAATTATTATTATTGGTGGCCCGCAGAAAAAGGTAAACCACCCTATAGATGGAGCTGGTTTGATGTAAATAGTAATGCCTGGAAATATGATGCGATGACAGATTCGTATTATCTGCATTATTTTTCCGAAAAACAACCCGACTTAAACTGGAACAATCCTGAACTTCGCAAAGAAATTTACGATATGATGAAGTTTTGGCTTGATAAAGGAATTGATGGTTTTAGATTGGATGCTTTTCAATTTATTTCTAAAGATGATAGTTTTCCTGAATTGCCTAAAGAAATTATTAACAAACCATTGGAAATCGTTAAGTATTACGGGAATGGTCCTCATTTACATGAGTATATTCAAGAAATGAACAGTGAGGTTTTGAGTAAATACCCTAATGTCTTAACCGTTGCTGAAGGTGCCGGAGATTCACCAAAAGCGGCTTTAAAATTCGTAGATCCTGATCGAAAAGAATTAAATATTGCCTATCATTTTGAAAGTGTAGATGTTGGAAAACACCTTAATGATTTTGGCCTTGTAAAATACAAAGATATTTTTTCCAGATATGATAAAGAATTCAAAGATAAAGGATGGTTGTCCATATTTTTGGCTAATCACGATCAACCACGTATGGTGAATAAATTTGGAAATGATACTCCTGAATTTAGAGAATTATCTTCAAAAATGCTGACAACTTTTATTCTTACAATGAGAGGAACTGCATTTTATTATAATGGCGATGAATTAGGAATGACTAATGCAAAGTTTAATTCCATAGACGATTATCAAGATGTGGATACTCGAAATAGATACTTGGGATTAAAACAAAATGGAGGAGATTTAGCAGCTTTTTTAGAAGATCAAAAACAAACTTCAAGAGAAAACAGCAGAACACCTTTTCAATGGAATTCTACAGTAAATTCAGGCTTTACGACAGGGAAGCCTTGGTTGAAAGTAAATCAAAATTTTGTAACAATTAATGCTGAATCTCAAGAGAAAGACCCTAATTCAGTATTGAATTATTTTAGAAAATTAGTAAAATGGCGTAAAAATAATCCTGTTTTGATTTATGGAAAGTATATGCTCTTAGATAGAGAGAATCCAAAAGTATTTGCATTTACTAGAGAATTAGAAGGTAAAAAAATACTAGTCTTGTTAAATTTTTCGGCTGATAATGCGACAGTTAATACAGGAATTGACCCTAAAAATTACAAAATAATAAACAGTAATTATATTTATTTGGATTCAATAAAAAATGCTATATTGCGCCCTTATGAAGCTTTAATTATTGAAATAAATTAATTCATTAACATTTAATATTCGATTTACTGAGTCAGATAATAAATTATGAAAAGAAAGGCATCTACATTATTACTCTTAATATTGACCACAACATTTTTATATAATGTTATTGGGGTTCATTTATTGTTTTCTCTTGAAAAAGAGCATTCATGGGTAGTTGCGATGCAGAATATTCCTGATTCTGAATTTAAAGTAATAAAATTAAATGCAACTTTATATTCTTTTGCTGAAGATACCGAGATGGAATATGTTAATGAGAATATGAGCATTAATAATAAAGTCTATCACATTTTTAAAAGAAAAATTCAAGATAATATTATTAGTTTGTATTATTTGCCTATCAAACAGCAATCCGCCACTGATATAAATCTAAAAAAATTAGTGGATAACGATTCATTTGAAAATGCTCCTTTAAGTAAGAAACCAATTGAAAAATTTTTTAAATCGGTTATAAAAAATTATGTTCAACACAATTCAAGTACTTTTGTCTTTGACTATAAATCAAAAGAATACACTTTAAAATTTGATTTTCATCCACAAGGAATTCTTAATTCAGGCTATTTATCTCTAGCCGATTCACCACCAGACTTAGTTTAGCTTTATTTATTTTAAAAATTAGAAAACGATAATTGTCTTAAAAAGCCATATGCTTATTAGGATCATTTATTTGTTTTCTATTATTTAAATAATTGTATTTAAAAATACAGTGCAGTTATTCATTTGAATTTTTGCGATGATTAATGACTAATCAAAGTTTTATTAATTGAAAGAAATATATATAATCTGCCTACTGATGGCAGCACAGTATTTCTTTAATATTTAATTTCTTCAAAAGCATTGGTTAAAGCAGTGAGTGATTTTTCTGTAAATAGAGCTACTACTTATGGCGCAGTATAACATTCTAAATAATGCATTAAAAAAAATATAAAACATGAAAAATCAAAACATACAATCTAACTCAACTATACATCTATTAACTTTTATTTTATTTCTTTTATTAACTTTTCAAACTGAAAAATCTGCTGCCCAAGGGTGTGTTGCCGTAAGACAAATGGGGGGGCTGAGTATGTGCTCCGCCGATTCCTATAACTTGAACAAAGGAGATATTCAAGTGGGCTTGAATTATCGCTATTTTCATTCTTGGAGACATTTTATTGGAACAACAGAACAGCCACAACGTCAAACAACAGGCGGAGGTTTTGATGCAAATGGTGTTGAACGCGGAAATGCGGTTAACATTTATTCTCATGCAGTTGATTTAAATTTTTCCTATGGTCTTACAGATCGCATTCAATTTAATGTGACCTTGCCGTATGTCAATAACGAAAGATCTCAGGTTTTAAAACAAATTTCTCCAATAGTTAATACCTACAGATACAGTATTTACGCAAGGGGAATTGCTGATGCAAGATTGAGCGTAAATTATTGGTTGATGGATCCTAAAAAAGCCCATGATGGGAATGTGCTGTTAGGACTAGGTGTTAAATTAAATACCGGAAAACACGATGCAACATATAATTCACCCCAAACTAATGGCACTTTTAAAGATGTCATTGTAGATCAAGCCATTCAACCGGGTGATGGAGGAGTTGGTTTTACTGTTGAATTACAGGGATTTCAAAAAATATACAGAAGACTCTATGGTTTTGCGAACGGTTATTATTTGTTCAATCCTAAAGAATCTAATGGTGCTTTCAAGTCTGCTCCTAAACCCGGATTAGAAGGATACAACATTTATGCATCACCCGATCAATTTTTCGCTCGTGCAGGTTTTATGGCTGCTGTTGATAAGAAGAACAATCTGACTTTTTCCTTAGCAGGACGATTTGAAGGAATTCCTGCCTATGACGTTTTTGGAGGACAAGTTGCTTATCGTCGACCTGGTTATGTTGTTGCCATTGAATCTGGAGTTTCGTATCATGTTGGTAAACATGGATTTACTTTATTTATTCCTTATAATTTTATTAGAAATAGGATTCAAAGTGCTGCCGATATTGCGGAACAAAATCTGCACAACTCAACAATCACTGATCCAAGCCAATTTGTACATGTGCAAGGGGATGCCGCTTTTGCCGACTACTCCATTAACTTTGGTTATACATATCGTTTTAGCCATCATAAAAAAATGAATATACCTGTTTTTAACGCTCCAAAAACTAGTCATTAATCATAAATACATTTAGTATGATAAAAACATTCAATACTTTATATTTTAATTTTAGTGACTCAATAGAAAAACATAGCATTTTAATTTTGCGAATTTCTCTTTCCATTGTCTATATTTGGTTTGGTGCTCTAAAAGTTTTCGGAATGAGTCCTGCAGGGGAATTGGTCGAAAAAACAGTTTATTGGTTTAGGCCTGAAATATTTATTCCCATTCTTGGAATTTGTGAAGTTATTATTGGATTGGGATTGCTTTTCAAAAGGTTAGTTCCTATTGCCATAGTTTTACTTCTGTTACACATGGGTGTGACCTTTTTTCCTGTATTTATTGTTCAAACTGTTTGTTTTGATGTTTTTCCTTATTGTCCAACTTTGGTGGGGCAATATATCATAAAAAACCTTGTGTTAATTTCTGGAGCTCTCGTGATTGCAGGAAAACACAATAAAAAATACTATAATGAACTGAATCAGGCTCCTGTGTAATGATTAAAATATAAGACTTAACAAAACTGTCACTAAATAATAACGGCTAACATAAATAAGGTGCGTTTGTTTTTTAGTGACAGTTATATATTTCTTATTTGGTCATATTTTAAGAGTTATTTACATTGCAAATTTTCAAAAATCAATAACGTTAGAGGAAAATATTTTTTCTTCTAACGTTATTGATTTTATTTAATTATTTTCTTGTGTCAAAATGCAATTTTTTAACAATTGCTATAAAATATCTATATCTTAGTTTGCTTAATGCTTTTAAAATAAAATTAATTGTTATAAACGACTAATTTTTAAGATAAAATCTAAGATTTTTTTGAAAGAGATATTTCTAATTCTCTCGAAAAAAAGTTTAGATACTTTTTAATCATAAAAACTTAAAAGAAACGAAAACAAAAAAATTTATTTTGAACATATTTATTCATAAATTTTATAAAAAAAAGATTGATATTAAATTTAAATCTATACTTTCGGAAAAAATAATTCGCTCTATTATTTAGATTCTAATGAAAACAACCACTCTTAAAGAAATTGCTGCTACTTTAGGTATTTCTATTACGACTGTTTCTAAAGCTTTAAAAAATTATAAAGATGTAAGTCCCAAAACCAAAAAAGCGGTAATGGATTTGGCTGAACAGCTTAATTTTACTCCCAATAGTTTTGCAGTAAACCTTAGAACTAAAGAATCTAAAACTATTGGATTGATAATTCCAGAAGTAGTGCATCATTTTTTTTCAAATATCATTCAAGGTGTTATTGAGGAGGCTGATAAAAATGGATACATGGTTATAATTCTTCAATCAAACGAATCATTGGAACTTGAAAAAAAGCAGGTAAATCTTTTGTTAAACAAACGTGTTGATGGGATTTTAATGTCTTTGTCTAATGAATCAAATTATGAAAATCATTTTAAAAATATAATTTCTAATGGCATACCTTTTGTTCAGTTTGATAAAATATCAAAGTTAATACCAAGCTCAAAAGTGATTATCAATGATCAAAAGGCTTCCTCTGAAGCTGTGCAACATTTGATAAATATTGGGTGTAAAAAAATTGCCCATATCAGAGGTCCTGAGAATCCACAAAATGCAATTGATCGTTTTCTCGGATATAAAAAAACACTTGATAAAAACGGAATACCTTTCGATTCTAAATTAGTTTATACTTGCCAAAGTGTAACTTTTGATGAAGGGTTAGAATTTGCAAAACAAATTGTAAATGATCATCCTGATGTTGATGGAATTTTTGCGGTCACAGATTTAGTGGCTGTAGGTGTTTTGTCCTATTTAAATGAAAATAATATTGCCGTACCAGGTCAAATTGCACTTGTTGGCTTTAGCAATTGGTTTATGTCCCAAGTTATCAAACCAAAGTTAAGTACAGTTGACCAGCCGAGTTATGAAATGGGTGCTACAGCTTTTAATTTATTACTTGAAGAAATAATTTGTCGAAAAGAAGGAAAGGAATTTAAACCTAGAACAATTGAACTGAATACAAGTGTTATAGTAAGAGAATCAAGTTTAAAGAAGAGTTAAAGAATTTTTAGCCATTATTATAAACAAAAATCCCATTTTAAATAAAATTAAAATGGGATTTTATATTTGAGTTTAGAACAAATTATCCTAAAGCAGCTCTTTTAAAACCTGTAACGATAAGATCTTTATCCAAAGATTTCACATAAGCGGCAACGCTCATTTTGTTGTCTTTAATATAATCTTGGTTTACCAATGTATTGTCTTTAAAGAAACGAGCTAGTTTACCTTTAGCAATATTGTCTAACATAGCTTCTGGTTTTCCTTCTTGACGCAAAAGATCTTTCGCGATTTCGATTTCTTTTGCAATAGTGTCTGCATCAACACCTTCTTCGTTCAAAGCAATTGGTGCCATAGCAGCAGCTTGCATTGATACGTTTCTTGCTACTTCATCAGCACCCGCAATGTTTGCAGATAATGCAGTTAAAGTGGCAATTTTGTTTCCTGCGTGAATGTATGAACCAATGAAAGCGCCTTCTAATCTTTCAAAAGAACGAATTTCAATTTTTTCCCCAATAACTCCAGTTTGTTCAATTAACTTTTCGGCAACAGTGATTCCGCCAAAATCAGTAGCTAAAAAAGCTTCTTTACTTTCGAAATTTAATGCTAAATCGGCTAAGTCCTGAGCTAGTTTTATGAATGATTCATTTTTACCTACGAAGTCAGTTTCACAGTTAAGAGAAACGATAACTCCAGCGGTTTTGTCTGCATTTACAACAGCGATAACTGCACCTTCAGTTGACAATCTATCAGCACGATTTGAGGCTACTTTTTGTCCTTTTTTACGTAAGTTTTCGATAGCTAAATCAAAATCTCCGTCAGATTCTACAAGTGCTTTTTTGCAGTCCATCATTCCTGCACCTGTGATTGTTCTTAATTTATTTACGTCTGCAGCAGTAATTGTTGCCATTTTGTATTATTTTTTAAGGTTATATAAAAAAATTCCAAATCCCAATTTTATTAAATCAGCAACTTCGTTAGTTTCTAATTTTTTTTGGAATTTGGAATTTATGTTAATTTATTCTTCAGTTGCAGGAGCTTCTGCTTCAGCAGTAGGCTCAGCCACTTCAGCTTCAACGGCTGGAGCAACAACTTCAACATCTGCTACAGGAGCAACTTCTTCAGCAACAGCAACCGGAGCAGCTACTGCTTCAGTAGTTTCAGCTGGGACGTCACCTTCTTTGTCAGAAATTCTGTTAGCAAGACCGTCAACAATTGCAGCAGTTACTAAAGTTAAAATTTTATCGATTGATTTAGAAGCATCATCGTTTGATGGGATTACGTATTCAACCTCTCTTGGGTCAGAATTTGTATCCACCATAGCAAAAACTGGAATGTTTAATTTTTGAGCTTCTTTTATTGCGATGTGTTCTGCTTTGATATCTACTACGAACAATGCCGCAGGAAGTCTAGACATATCTGCGATTGAACCTAAGTTTTTCTCTAATTTAGCACGAAGACGATCAACTTGCAAACGCTCTTTTTTAGAAAGAGTCATGAATGTTCCGTCTTTCTTCATTTTATCAATTGTAGCCATCTTTTTAACAGCTTTTCTGATTGTAACGAAGTTAGTCAACATTCCACCAGGCCATCTTTCAGTGATGTAAGGCATATTTGCTGCTTTTGCTTTTTCAGCAACGATATCTTTTGCTTGTTTTTTGGTAGCTACGAATAATATTTTTCTACCTGATGCGGCAATTTTTTTCAAAGCTTCGTTAGCTTCTTCAATTTTTGCTGCAGTTTTATATAGATTGATAATGTGAATTCCATTACGTTCCATATAAATGTATGGAGCCATATTTGGATCCCATTTTCTAGTCATGTGTCCAAAGTGAACACCTGCTTCTAGTAATTCTTTTACTTCTACTTTGTTTGACATTTTTTGTTTAGTTTACGTTCTGTTGATTAGCAATGTCCCTTTTAAATTTAAAGATTCAATTATTTAAAGATTTAAAGATTCGTTTTCTAATTTTTTAATCTTTTAATTTTTCAATCTTTCAATTTGGTTTCATTTAGATGCTAAACTAATTCTCGCCTCAGCGAGCAACAACAACATTGTTTTTAAATTTAATTATCAATGAGTCTTGCACGAAATGCACAAGACAGGCAATATTAACGTTTAGAGAATTGGAATCTCTTACGAGCTTTTTTCTGACCGAATTTCTTACGTTCAACCATTCTTGGATCTCTTGTTAATAAACCTTCTGGTTTTAAGATAGCTCTGTTTCCTTCGCCAACTTCACACATTACTCTTGCCAAAGCCATTCTTACAGCTTCTGCCTGACCAGTTGAACCACCTCCGTAAACGTTCACTTTTACATCGTAGTTAGTTACGTTTTCTGTCATAGACATAGGTTGTAAAACTTTGTATTGTAAAGTTGCAGTTGGGAAATAAGTTGCGAATGGTTTTTTGTTTACAGTGATAACTCCTGTTCCTTCTGAAACATATACACGTGCAACAGCGGTTTTTCTTCTACCGATTTTGTGAATTACTCCCATTACTTAAGATCGTTAAGGTTAACAGTTCTAGGTTTTTGAGCGCCTTGTTTGTGCTCTGATCCTACAACAACATTTAAATTTCTGAAAAGTTCTGCTCCCAATTTGTTTTTAGGTAACATTCCTTTTACTGCTTTTTCTACTAATAATGCAGGGTTTTTTGCCTGTAATACTTTAGCAGTTAAAGTTCTTTGTCCTCCAGGATAACCAGTGTGACGAACGTATGTTTTTTCGTCCATTTTGTTACCTGTAAGGTTGATTTTTTCTGAGTTGATAACAATTACGTTATCTCCACAGTCCACGTGTGGGGTATAACTTGGTTTGTACTTGCCTCTAAGGATCATGGCGACCTTTGATGCAAGACGACCTAAGTTATGACCGTCAGCGTCTACCACAATCCATTCTTTGGATACGGTTGCTTTGCTTGTCGATACTGTTTTGTAGCTTAATGCGTTCACAATAATTTATTTTAATTAAACATTCCATTCCCAATAAAGGGAGTGCAAAAGTACAATTATTTTTTTGAAATACAAATTGTCTTAAAAATTTATTTTAAGTTCCTTTTTATACTGATAATCAAATAAATATTTGAATCTAAATACATTTGTTTTTTATTGAATTGTAGTTCAATTTAGAGTTTCTATATTTGCAATGCCTTAATTCAAAAAAAAATTGTAATTTCCACTTTTTAAAAACGGTTTATTTTGTAAAAGAGTTTTTTTGAATAAAAAAATATGAAGCTTATCCTCAAACGAGAGTTCTTCATAATCAAAATAAATGATAATAAATTATTGACTTATGAAAGCTAAAGCAACTCTAAAACAAATTGCCAAAGAACTTAATGTTTCTGTTTCTACAGTTTCAAAAGCACTTAATGATAGTCCTGAAATTAGTGAGCAAACAAAAACCAGAATAAAAGAATACGCTAAACTCAAAAACTATAAACCAAATGTTATTGGTCTGAACCTCAAAAACAGAAAAACAAAAAATATTGGTGTTATCATTCCAAATATTCTGAATTCTTTTTTTGCCAAAGTATTTAGCGGTATAGAAAAAATTGCAGATGAAAAAGGATATAATGTTATAATGTGTATTTCTAACGAATCATTGGAGAAAGAAGTGCACACCTTAGAAATGTTGAGTAATGGGACTATTGACGGTTTTATTCTATCTATTTCAGAGGAAGCTCAAAAATTACACGAATACAATCACTTTAAAGACATTATAAATGAAGGTATTCCAATTGTTATGTTTGATCGTATTGCAGAAGAAGTCTCTTGTGACAAAGTTGTTGTTGACGATTTCGATTCGGCCTTAAATGCTACTCAACATTTAATAAATATTGGATGCAAGAATATCGCCTTGTTTTCTTCAGTTGATAATCTAAGTGTTGGAAAATTAAGAGTCGAAGGATATTTGCAAGCTCTAAAAAATAATAACATTCCAATAAATCAGAATTTGATTCTTAGAACCGATTCAGAGGATGATTTAAAAGAAAAAATCGAAAAAAATCTTGACAACAATACCATTGACGGAATTTTTGCCTTGGACGAAAATGACTCCGTTGCCGCATTGAGAATTGGTATTAAAAAAGGCTATAAAATTCCTGAAGAATTATCTATTATTGGTTTTGCCGATGGAATTCTTGCTTCCAGAAGACTGTCTCCAAGCCTTACCACCGTAAGTCAATATGGTGTAGAAATAGGTGAAGAAGCTGCAAAATTATTAATCAACAGATTAGAATCTAAAGAAGAAAATCTTCCTTATGAAACGGTAGTTATCAAAACGCAATTGAGAGAAAGAGAATCGACTAGAAAGTTGTAGTTAAAGTTCTTTTAAGAAATAATCTAAAAGGATAATTACACCAAGAGTAATTCTGGAAGTGTTAAATTAGTCATCACAGAAAGTCAAGAAAAAATCTTAATCTGCCAACTTTGACTGAACATTGACCACTTTTTAGTGCGCCTCCAGCCAATCTTTCCCAGCACCTATTTCAACATCTAAAGGCACATCCATTATAAATGCATTTTCCATTTCATGTTTAATCATCGGTTGAATTCTTTCCAATTCCGAGTTGTGTACATCAAACACAAGTTCATCGTGAACTTGTAACAACATTTTCGATTTCCAGTTTTCTGAAATTAGTTTCTTGTGAATATTAATCATCGCAATTTTAATGATATCGGCGGCACTTCCTTGTATTGGTGCGTTTACGGCATTTCGTTCGGCTCCGCCACGCACAATTGCGTTTTGTGAATTAATATCTTTTAGGTAACGGCGACGACCAAGAATAGTTTGCACATAACCATTCTCACGGGCGCTTTCTATTTGTTCTTGAATGTAGGTTTTCAGTCTTGGATACGTTTTGTAATAGGCTTCAATCAAAGCGGCACTTTCGCTTCTTGACAAGGAAGTTTGGTTGCTCAATCCAAATGCTGAAACACCATAAATAATCCCGAAATTCACCGTTTTGGCGTGACTTCTTTGTTCTCGGGTAACTTCTTCTAAAGGAACATTAAATACTTTTGATGCAGTCGATTTGTGAATGTCTTCGTGGTTTTTAAAAGCAGCAATCATATTCTCTTCGCCAGATAAAGCCGCAATAATTCGCAATTCTATTTGGGAATAATCCGCAGAAACCAAGGTATAATTTTCGTCACGGGCAACAAACGCTTTCCTGATTTGACGACCACGCTCGGTGCGAATCGGAATATTCTGCAAGTTTGGATTATTGGAACTCAAACGACCAGTCGCAGCAACAGTTTGCATATAATCGGTATGGATTCGATTCGTGATTTTGTCAACCTGATTCGGTAATGCATCAACATAAGTATTTTGCAGTTTTATCAGTTGCCTCCAATCGAGAATTTCTTTTACAATTGGATAATCAACTGCCAAATAGCTTAAAATTTCTTCGCCAGTAGCGTATTGTCCGGTTTTTGTTTTCTTTTGTTTGGCTCCGCCAATTTTCAGTTTGTCAAATAAAACTTCTCCTAATTGTTTTGGAGAAGCCAAATTGAAAGAATGTCCAGCGGTTTCATAAATGGATTTTTCCAATGATTTAATATCATTGCCTAGTTCTTTCGACAATGATTTCAGAAAATCTACATCCACTCGAATACCTTCTTTTTCCATATCGGCAAGTACTTTTACTAATGGAATTTCAATTTCTTCAAAAAGTTTTTTGGTCCCCGTTTTGTCTAATTCCAATGTGAAAATCTCTTTTAGTTGCAAAGTTACATCGGCATCTTCAACGGCATATTCCTTGATTTCTTCCAATTCGATGTCGCGCATCGATTTCTGGTTTTTGCCTTTTTTGCCTATCAAATCTTCAATAGATTTTGGAGAATATTTTAAATAGGTTTCCGATAAAATATCCATATTATGACGCATATCCGGGTTAATGAGATAGTGAGCAATCATTGTGTCGAATAATTTTCCTTCTACCTTAATATTATAATTGGAAAGAATTTTTAAGTCGTATTTTAAATTTTGTCCAATTTTTTCGATATTCTTATTTTCAAAAAACGGAACGAATTTGTTAATTAAAACTTGGGCCTCTTCCTGATTTTCCGGAAACGGAACGTAAAATCCTTTTCCTTTTTCGAAAGAAAACGAAATCCCAACTAATTCTGCGTGCAAAGCATCAAGACCTGTAGTTTCAGTATCAAAACAAACCGAAGGTTGATTTTGTAGATTTTGTAACAGCAATTTCACACCTAGATCTCCTTGGATAATCTGATAAGAATGTTTAGTATTTTCTAATGAATTGTAATATTGATGACGCGTTTCATCTGTAGTTTCGTCGTGGAGCGTGCTGCCAAAAAGATCGAATTGTTCTTCGCTTTTGGGTTGAGTTTTTTTATATAATTTGGCATCTTCTACTGGAGAATTTGTCGTTGTAGTTCCGCCTTTTCTGAATATAGCATCAAATTGTTCTGCCATTCTTCGAAATTCGAGTTCGTTGAAAAGTGCATCGGTTTTGTCGACATCTGGCGTTGATAATTCATAATCGGTTTCATCAAAAACTACCGGGCAATCCAATAGAATTGTTGCTAAGGTTTTGGATAATAATCCTTTTTCTTTGTTGGCTTCGATGTTTTCCTTCATTTTGCCTTTCAGCTTGTCGGTATTGGCCAAAAGATTTTCCATTGTGCCAAATTCCTTTAATAATTTCTTGGCGGTAACTTCACCAACGCCTGGAAAACCTGGAATATTATCGGCAGTATCGCCCATCATTCCGAGGTAGTCAATCACTTGATCCGGACGTTCGATTTCGAATTTTTGCAACACTTCGGGAACTCCCCAAATTTCTATTCCGTTGCCCATTCGAGCTGGTTTATACATAAAAATGTTTTCCGAAACCAGTTGTGCAAAATCCTTGTCTGGCGTGACCATAAAGACTTTGTAATTCTGTTTTTCGGCTTGTTTGGCAATGGTTCCAATTAAATCATCTGCTTCATAACCTTTGACTTCAATAATTGGAATATGCATCGCTTGCAATAATTTTTGGATATAAGGAATGGCAATTTTTATGGCTTCGGGTGTAGCATCACGGTGTGCTTTGTATTCGGGAAATATTTCGTTTCTCAACTGGCTCCCGCCATTGTCAAACGCCACGGCCAAATGGTCTGGTTTTTCGCGTTTGATAACATCCATCAGGGAATTCATAAAACCCATAATGGCAGAAGTGTCCATTCCTTTGGAATTAATTCGAGGATTTTTTATAAAAGCATAGTAACCACGGAAGATTAAAGCGTATGCATCGAGAAGGAAAAGACGTTTTTGAGCTGACATAATAAAAAATTAGTTTGTAAAAATAAGCAATTGGGTTTTAAAAAGTCTTTTCATTTTCATTAAATTTTTTGTTTCTATAGTCCAAAAAGTTAATGAATGGTTAAACTTTCTTTGATCCAGTCAATCTTCATTTGGTCTTCATTTTACGGATATACTTTTGACTTATAAATAACAAATTATTAATTTAAATTTTAGAAATTATGGAATCACAAATTCACGAAAACAAAAAAAACAAACTGCAAAACTTGAGTAAAAAAGTATTGATGTTAATCGCAGTAATTTTAGGAACAAGTGTGATGGTAAACGCAAGAACAGAACCATCAAAAATCACTCTGGCAAAAGAAGTTACAACTTCTAAACACAAAACAAAAGAGGAGAAAAAAGAGGCGAAAGCCGAGAAAAAAGCAGCTAAAGCAGAGAAAAAGGCCAACGCTGCAAAAGCAAAAAAATAACGAAGCCTTTGGTTTTGCCCTTATGAAATTGAGCGACAAATTATTGTGAGTTTGCAAACAAAGCAAACAAAGCAAGTTATTTAAAAGCGGGTAATAAAATTTATAAGCTTTTTTGCTTCGTTCAAGAGCTATTTTTTTTAAAAATTATCCAAAAATTATTTTAAATTCATTATCTTTAACATATTAAAAATCAATATATTAACTTAAATTAAAAATCATGAAAAATTTTTTGATGTTAATTGCGCTATTGTTAGGAACAACAGTAATGATGAATGCTCAAGTTGAACCTGCGAAAAAAGAGACTAAAAAAGAAGTAAAGCAACAGACAATGGCAAAATCTGAAACTAAAAAAGCAGAGCCAGCAAAAACTACTTCGACCAAAAAAGTAACTCCTGCTAAAAAAGCTGAGCCGGTAAAAGCTACTCCAGCAAAAAAAGCAGAGCCAGCCAAATCTAAAAAATAATTATTTTTTAGATTGCAATTTTTTGAGACAATCAAACATAAAAACTGCCAGAAAAAAGCGTTTATTAAGAAAGCTGATAAAGAAATTTATCGGCTTTTTTTTGATGAATTTAAGAGTTAATGTTTTGATAATTAAAAACGTTGTATCAACTTAATTTGTTTCTTTGAATTGTTGTTTTTATTAAAATCTATTTATGAATATTCTCGTCGTCGAAGACTTTAAGGAATTAGCCAATGAGGTGATTGATTACCTTTCAAAAAATGGCTATGTGTGCAAATGGGCAAACAGTTGCTCTAAGGCATTGGAAGAGATTAACAGCAATGATTTTGATGTCTTGCTTCTTGATTTGGGTTTGCCTGACGGAAGCGGCTTTGATGTTTTGAAAATGGTAAGGAAAACACAATCGAAAATGGCTGTAATTATCATTACGGCTCGTGGCGAACTCGATGATAGAATTAATGGACTGCAACTTGGCGCTGATGATTACTTGACCAAACCTTTTGCTTTAACCGAATTGGGAGCACGTTTGTATGCTATAATAAGGCGAATTCACGGTTTTACGGTTAATGATCTGAACATTCACGGTTTTAATTTGCAATTGCAGGATTACAAAGTAAGTTATAATAAAATCCCTATCAATCTGACCAAAAAAGAATTTGATATTTTCCAATATTTAGCATTGAATAAAAACCGTGTGATTACGCGATTGCAATTGACGGAACACATTTGGGGTGATATTCTGGAAGTTAATTCAGATTCAAATTTTATTGATGTTCATGTTCGAAATCTTCGCAAGAAATTAGACAAACATACTTCGTTAGAATGGTTTGAAACCGTTAGAAATGTTGGTTACAGAATTAATGTATAAATAAGTTGCTTTGAAAATTAAACACCAACTTTCTATTTTTAATGCTCTGACTCGATTGTTAGTGATTTTAATATTGTGGTTGATGTTGCCCGTTTTGATTGAAAAGGTGGTGTATAAGCACATCAACAAAAGCTTATTGGAAAAGAAAGAAAAGTTTATTTGTAACTTAGATAAGCAAGAAATCAATGATTTCATTATCAGGAATGATGCTACCGAAACGTATTCCAGTTTTTCGACCTTACATAGTGAGTTTCTACAACTGACAAGATTGCCTAAAAAAGCATTGATACATGAAACAATTTTCATAACAGAACCTCGAATTATTGAAGAGGAGCGAAATGATTATATGATTTTACAGTATGATTTCATTTATGAAAAAAAGGCTTATCGCCTAGAAATAGGGAATAGTTTGAGTGAGATTAAAGAACTTACATTCACCATTCGGTTTTTTATCCTGATTGTTTTATTCATTATTTTGGCAGTCACTTTTTTAATGGATACTTTTTACATCGAATATTTATTGAAGCCATTTAATAAAATCATCGATACTAAAATTCGCCGTGTCAATGAACCCGATACTTTCGATCATACTCCAATAAATTCGCATTCAACAGATTTTCAGGAATTAGATGCGGTTCTAAATCAAATGATGGATAGAATCAGCGAACTTTTCAATAAGGAAAGGCAATTTATTGCCAATGTTTCGCACGAATTATTGACTCCAATTGCATTATTGAAAAATAAGTTCGAAAATCTGCTTCAAAACAATTCTTTAGATGATAATGCCATTGATAAAATTGCAAGTTCATTGAAAACACTCGATATGCTCAAAAAAGTCATTAACAATCTTTTACTGATTTCAAGAATTGAAAATAATCAATATGAGGCAAATGAAACTATAGATTTGAAGGAGTTACTTAATAATCTGCATGAAGATTTGAAAGATCGTATGGATGAAAAAGGATTAACGATAAGTATAAATCTACAGCATAATTTCCCGTTTATTGGAAACAAAACTTTAATTCACATCCTTTTGTATAATTTAATGGTCAATGCCGTCAAATACAACCGTAAAAATGGCAATATTACCGTTAGTGACAGATTTTTAAAAGAAAAATATTATTTGTCTATTTCAGATACTGGGATTGGAATGAATGAATCCCAAGCCAGTCAGATATTTAATAGATTTACCCGAATTAATTCTGATCAGGAAGGGCAAGGTCTGGGACTAGCAATTGTTAACAGTATTGCCCATTTTCATCATATTGACATAGAAGTGACTTCTGTTCCTAACGAAGGCACGACTTTTACGTTGCTACTTTCCAATAGCCGTAAACTTAATTAAAAGTTAAAGTTTTTGACATCGCCAAAACTTCATTTAATCTTCATTTAGCCATTTTACATTTGGTCTATAAAATAATCAAATATAAATTATTAAAATTAGAATTATGAAAAAAGTAATGATGTTAGTAGCAGTTCTATTGGGAACTACTGCTATGGTAAATGCACAAACTCAAACTCAAACTGCTCCAGCAAAAACTGCTCCGGCAAAAGAAGTAAAACAGCCTAAAGCGAAAAAAGCTAAAATGGACAAAAAAGCAGATGCTATGAAAACAGATGCTATGAAAACAGATGCTATGAAAGCGAAATCA
This sequence comes from Flavobacterium soyangense, assembly GCF_015277675.1. Classification (GTDB taxonomy): domain Bacteria; phylum Bacteroidota; class Bacteroidia; order Flavobacteriales; family Flavobacteriaceae; genus Flavobacterium; species Flavobacterium soyangense. The sequence continues at coordinate 5,981 of NZ_JADHEC010000019.1, read as the reverse complement.
GCAAAAAAAATGTAAGTTCCAAAAGCTAAAAAACAATTAATTTATTTTTCAGATTAATTATAAAAACAGGTTGGGAAAATAATAGTTTTTTAAATAAAGGCTGATAAAGGAATTTATCAGCTTTTTTTTTGAAATTTAAAATAATTTTGGTATGGTTTTAGTTAAATTTCAATTAATTAAAATTCGTTTCACCTAATTAATTTGTTATTTTGCACAAAATTTATATTCTGATGATTATACGCATATTAGTATTGTGTCTTATCCTTGTTATTATTGAGTTTTATGCTTTTCAAGCATTTAAAACCTTAATCAAAACTAGATTTATTTTGGTTTCTTATCAAGTAGTAAGCGCAATTATTTTGGCATTTATTATTTATTCATTCACGCAATTTGACCGTTCGATAGGACAAACCAGTCAAACGATGCGTACGATGGGTTTAGCTCTCCTAATATATCTTCCCAAAATTATATTGACCTTAGTGCTTTTTGGAGAAGATATTTTTCGAATTGGCACTGGCACTGTAAATTATTTTTCAAATTATAATGACAGTATTAATTTTCTTGCTTCAAGGCGAAAATTTGTCAGTCAGATTGGATTAGGAATAGCAGCAGTACCATTTTTGTCCTTAATATATGGAGTGACAATTGGAAAATATAACTATCGAGTAATCAAACAACGTATATTTTTTCCTGATTTGCCGGATGCTTTTGACGGCTTTACCATTACGCAAATATCTGATGTCCATAGCGGAAGCTTTGATAATCCGGAAAAAATAAATTATGCCATAGACTTGGTTAATGCACAAAATTCAGATATGATTTTGTTTACCGGTGATATTGTAAATACTGATGCCAAAGAAATGAATCCTTGGATTGACACTTTTAAAAGAATCAAGAAACACGAGTACGGAAAATATTCGGTTTTAGGAAATCATGATTATGGAGAGTATGTTACTTGGCCGTCAGAAGCTGCAAAAGAAGAAAATTTTCAAGCCATTAAGAATTTATATGGGCAAATTGATTTCAATTTGATGCTGAATGAACATACTTTTATTGAAAAGGGCACAGACAAAATCGCATTAATTGGAGTTGAGAATTGGGGAACTAATTTTAAGAAAGCTGGAGACATTAATTTGGCTTCTGCCAATTTGGCAAAAGAAGATTTTAAAATTCTAATGAGTCATGATCCAAGTCATTGGGATTGTGAAATACAAAATCACCCAAAACATTTTCAACTTACGCTTTCAGGTCACACTCACGGATTTCAGTTTGGTATAGAAATTCCAGGAGTTATTAAGTGGAGTCCAATTCAATACGTATATAAACATTGGGCTGGTTTGTATGAAAACGTGGGAAGATATATATATGTGAACCGAGGTTTTGGCTTTCACGCCTATTCTGGTAGAGTGGGAATTATGCCTGAGATCACAGTCATTGAACTAAAAAAAGGCAAGAATGTGGCTTAATTCGTTTAAAATGCTACATTTGTAAAATAAACAACTCTTTTCAATAGATTTAGAAAATTAAATTCGTTGGTTTTATGTCAAAATTTGGAGAACTTATAAGCACGCAAGTACCTGTGTTGATTGACTTTTACACAGATTGGAACGAATCATCAGTTTCGATGCATCCAGTAATAAGAGATGTTGCGGCAGCTTTGGGTGATAAGGCAAAAGTAATAAAAATTGATGTTGATAAGAATCAGGAACTAGCTGATGCTTTACGGATCAAAGGGCTTCCTACTTTAATGATTTACAAAGAAGGTCAAATGATCTGGAGACAATCTGGAGAATTAGATGCTAATACTATAATTGGTCTGGTTCAAGAGTATCTTTAATCGCCGTTTTAGCAAGCAATTTCAATTTATTGCTTCAAACACAAATCCCTTTTCTGTTAAAATTTTCAAGACTTTTGGTAAAGTATATTCCAAATTAGGAAAAGCCTTTACACTGTCGTGAAAAACGATTATGCTTCCAGATTCCACATTATTTAATACATTTTCCAAACATTTTTCTTTGGAAATGGAAGTGTCATAATCAGCACTTAAAACATCCCACATAATTATTTTGTACCCTAATTGTCGCAGTTTTTTGGCTTGTAAGGCTTTAATTTTCCCATAAGGCGGACGGAACAGTTTGCAGTTTGCAGTTTGGAGATTACAGATTGCAGTTTCACAACGGTTAGAATTTTCTAAATATTCTTCAGTTGAAGTTTTCCAGCCATTCAAATGATTAAAAGTATGGTTTCCTATAGAATGCCCTTCATTAATTAGCTTTAAAAAAATATTCGGATATTTTTCGACGTTATTTCCAATGCAAAAAAAAGTCGCTTTGGCATTGTGTTTTTTCAACTCTTGCAGCACCCATTCCGTAATTTCAGGTATTGGGCCATCATCAAAAGTGAGATAGATTTTGTTTTCTGTATTGGGAATGTCCCATACATAATTGCTGAATAGTTTTTTAATAAGAAGATTTGTTTTTATCCAATAGAACTTCATCATTCCCATTTTTATTAAATGAAATAAAAAATGTAGCGGTATTTTTCAATTTCGCTACATTTTTTAACTCTCAATTTTTTAAAATTTATTATTCTTTTTCACGTCCAAAACGAGCAAATATTTTAATATAGGTATTAAAAGCAGGTCTATTTTTATTATAAAATTGAATATCCCCGCTTTCCTTCATAACTTGCAATAAACTTCTGTAACGCTCAATATCAGTGATGATGTCTACGGCTATTTCGACCTGTTCCGAAGAACTTAAATTGCCATAGTAATTTAGATTTTCTTTGTATTTTAGTATTAATTTATCCAAAAGTTGACGAGCTTTTGCCGCTTCGCCCACTTCATAATATCCTTTGGCAAAAGGCTCTACCATGGAGTAATAACCAAATTTTTCCAAAGGCATTTTTGTCATAGCTAGGTCAATCACGTTTTTAGCTTTGTCCATTTTCCCTTCGGCAATGAGCTTATCCATTAATCTTGACAAAACTGAACGATAAGAAATGCTGTTTTTTCTTGTTTCAGGGTCGTGATAAATATTTCCGTCACTATTGCCCCAATCCCATTTCATTACAATAGAATACATTTTATCCGCATCAATATCTCCCATATCCATTGGGTTTCCGTCTTTTTCGACCTTTGTTTTTATTGGGACTAATTTATAAACCGTTCCTTCTAATTGAAGATAGTTTTTCATCCACAAATAATCTTCGTCTTCAAACGCACCAGGGCTAAAATAAATAGGTCTTTTCCAATTGTTATTAGCTACAATATCAAGCATCATTAACCTGTTTTTATATATTGCATTCCCTTTGATGTCAATGTCAATATAAGGCACAATGGAGTCTTTGAATTTTGCAGCCACAACTTTGTTTTGGATGATGCTGTTTTTGTCAATAGGAATTCTGATTTTATTTGTTGGATAAAAATGAATCGTTTGTCCATTTTGCATTTCAACAGTAGATTTTGGATTTTTAATAAAATTGATAAAATCTTTTATATCCCAACGACTGTCTACTTTTTGGATATGCGCTACATAATCCAATTTGTCACCCACGTATTCGTCGTGAGTAAATGAAATAGGCAACGGATTTGACTCGTAAGTTTTGGTTTTCATTTGGTCAATATACCAATCTGTCATAAAAAGACTTGTATTTACAATCTTAACATCTGTTCGAACATGCTCGATTTCTTGGGCATACCAAAGAGGAAATGTGTCGTTGTCTCCAATGGTAAATAAAATAGCATTTGAATCGCAGGAATTTAAATAGGCTTTCGCCAATGCTGTTGCAGTATATTTTCCTGAACGATCGTGATCATCCCAGTTTTGGCAGGCCATAAGAACAGGAACTGCCAGTAAACTCGCCGCAATAATTATGGGTCCGGCTATTTTTGGAGCTAAATTTTTTTGTATGCTTTCATACAATGAATATACTCCAAAGCCTATCCAAATGGCAAATACATAAAATGAACCTACCAATGCATAATCTCTTTCTCGAGGTTCAAAAGGTCTTTCGTTGAGGTAGATTTTCAATGCTATTCCCAAAAACAAGAACAAGACTAAAAGCACATAAAAGCTTTTTCGATCTCGGCTGGCGTGATACATTATACCTATAAGGCCTAATATAAGAGGTAAAAAGAAATATACATTGCGCCCTTTATTATTCAACACATCCGAAGGTAAGTTTTGTTGGGGACCTAAATGTAATTCATCTATAAATGGAATGCCGCTAAGCCAGTTTCCGTCTTGATAGTCGTATCTTCCCTGAACATCGTTTTGGCGGCCAACAAAATTCCACATTAAATACCTAAAATACATATAGCCAAATTGGAATTCAACCATAAATTTTAAGTTATCGATAGTTGAGGGTTTATCTACAATTAAATAATCGCCATAACTTTTTAAGAATTTTACATAACCATCATTATCAATTTGTTTTTGAGCATAGGCTTTTCTGAATTCTGTCACAGTTTTTTCTGTTTCATTCCTCAACTGAGCCACAGCTTTATTTAAGTCTTCTTCGGATAAGGTGCTTGGATCGATTCCGTATTTTGGCAAATCCTCTTCATAGGCATAGTCAGGATTTATTCTAAACTGAGGTGGATTTGTAAAGTTGATGTAATTCTCAATGTTTTCGCTGCTCCATAATCGAGGCAAAATAGTTTTTTGTGCATCATCACTATTTTGTTCCGCATTTTTGAAATTATTTACAATAACATATTTCCCGGTTTTATAATCCCTTTCGTAGTTAGGGGCTTTATCTAAATAAGGATTGTTTTTGTCTAGCCCTGCAAAAGCTTCAGTATATTGAGGGCCATAAAACAATGGATTTGAACCGTATTGCTCTCTATTATAGTAAGCCAAAACTTCTCGAGCATCCGAAGGTTTATTTTCATTAATTACTGTATTTGCATTGGCACGAATAGGCAACATCATCCAGGTTGAAAAACCTATTAATATAAATAAAATGCATAAAATTAAGGTATTGAAATGCACATATCCTTTATTGTGAGTGTATTTTAAACCAAAATAAAAGAAAGCAATAAAAAGTAAAACGACAAAAATTGTCCCCGAGTCAAAAGGCAACCCTAAACTATTGACCATAAAAACTTCGGTTTTACCAAAGAAAGCCATCGTCAAAGGCAACAGTAGTTTGAAAATAAACAACAAAATGGCTACAACGACAACATTGGCAATCAAGAAATTTTTAATGGTAACTACTTTATAATGTTTGAAAAAATAAAGAAAACCAATGGCAGGAATGGCTAACAATGCCATGAAATGTACACCAAATGTAAGTCCAATCACTAGTGAAATAATTAGTAGCCATCGATTGCCTCTAGGCGAATCCATATCTTGCTCCCAACGTAAACCCAACCAAAAAAGCAAAGCTATAAACAAGGAAGCCATTGCATAAACTTCGGCTTCAACGGCACTAGCCCAAAAACTGTCAGAGAAAGTATAAGCCAAAGCGCCCACAAAAGAACTGCCAAGAATTACAATAGAATTATTTTTATTTATTTCAGAATACTGCGAAATTATTTTTTTCAAAATCATCGATGATGACCAAAACATAAATAAAATTGTAAATGCACTCGAAAAAACAGACATCATATTTACCATCAGGGCGATATGTTTATCATCCATTGCAAACATTGCGAAAAAAGCACCAATCATTTGGAACAATGGAGCCCCTGGAGGGTGTCCGACCTGAAGTTTTGCTGAAGTGGCAATGTATTCGCCGCAATCCCAAAAACTCATTGTAGGTTCAACAGTAAGTGTATATGTTATTAATGCGATTGCAAATGCGCACCAACCAGTAATTGTATTCCATTTATTGAAATTGAATGTTGACATATTTATATAACCCGTTGGGTGTAATTAAACTATTTGTGTTTTAATATTGTTTATTGGTCTTTCAAAAATAAATCTATTGATGAATTGAACCAAAGTTAAAGCTGTTATTTTAGCTAAAATTCT
>NZ_JADHEC010000018.1 GCF_015277675.1 Flavobacterium soyangense | reverse complement strand
ATGCAATTCTTCTGAAATATAGGGAGGTAGGTTTTTTATTTTACAAAATAATCCTAGCATTTACTAGGGTTAAAAGGAATTTATTGCCTAAATCTTAGTTTTGTCGGTCGATAGTGACTCAATTTATTTATAATTTCAAATTGTAATTTTGTTCATTCCTATTTTGCTTACGTGGAAATTATAAACACAAATAGTTTCCAAGAATAAAAGAAACTTTGACAACATAATTGTTTAATTATTCCTCGAAACCTCTTTCACAAAAGGTTGAATCACAATTCCTGCGGCATCAAATGCCAATTTACAGCTTTCCAACGTGTCAGAACTAACAACTCCAAAATCGGCATTGTTTGCCCAAGGTCTTACAGCTAGTTGAATCGAGCTGTCGGTCAAAAGCTTTACAGAAACTTCGGCTGCTGGAGTTTTCAATATTTTTGGATTGTTATTCAAAACTTCGGTAATGATGTCTTTGGCTTTTTTAATATCGGTGTCATAAGAAATTGAAAGCGTCAAATCGGCTCTGCGAAATCCTTGCAAGGAATAATTGATAATCGTGCCATTAGACAACGAACCATTTGGAACAAAAATAGTTTGATTGTTGCCGTTGATTAATTTGGTCACAAATATTTGAATTTCGCTTACGGTTCCTGTAATGCCTTGCGCTTCAATCGTGTCTCCAACTTTAAAGGGTTTGAACATAATAATCAGCATTCCTCCAGCGAAATTAGACAAAGAACCTTGAAGTGACAAACCTACGGCAAGTCCCATGGCACCTAGAATGGCAACAAAAGAAGAAGTTCCTATTCCTAATTTGTCGATGAAAGCCACAAACAATAAAACTCTTAAAACCCAAAGAAAAATATCAGCTAAAAATCGTGTCAAAGTCGGGTCTAAATCTCTTTTTACCATTATTCTTCTTATAAGTCTATTGAGAACGCGAATGACATAAAGTCCAATAAATAGAATCAGGAAGGCGGAAAAAAGTTTTGGAGAATAATCGATTAAAACCTTGATAAAGGTTTCGGCGTAACTCGTTATATGTTCTGGACTGAGTGTCATTTTATTGTTTTATTTTTTATAAATTACTAATTTATTTTCGAAATAATTTCTTGAAAATCAGCACTTGGAGCTGAACAAGTTTTGTTTTGGCAAAGATAAAAAAGTGTTTCGTTTTCATTAAAACGATTTTTCAATAAAGGAAGATTGGAGACTTCTTCAGTTCCGGCCAAAATCACATTTGGAAAATAGAAGCTGTTTATTTTGTTGCAATATTCCAATGCCAAATCCCCACAAATCGCCAATTCCCTGTTTTCTTCCGAATAATTCAAAGCCAAATCCATCCAATTTGAATAAGCAGAAGGATAGTCAACACCAGGCATTATATTTTGCAACATTCGTTGGCTTACTTTTTCGTAAAACGAATTTTCAAAATAAATACCCAATTGGAACAAGTTTTTCGCCATAACCGAATTAGAGGCAGGAATTACGTTGTCTTCGGTTTCAAAATGGGATACAATTAAAGCTTTATCCAGATTAGAAGTAAAGGCAAAAAATCCTGTTTTCTCGTCATAAAAATGTTCAAAACTATAATCAGTAAGTTGTTTTGCATTTAGCAACCATTTTTCGTCAAAAGTCACTTCATATAAACTGATAAATGCAGCGATAACCAAACCATAATCTTCCAAGTAGCCGTTGATGGTGCTTTTTTGATTTTTATAATTATGAAATAAATTTCCTTCGCTGGACCAGAGATTTTTGATTATAAAATCGGCATTTTGCAAAGCTAAATTTAAATAGTTGCCGTCCTCCAATGCTTTGTATGCATCAACAAATCCTTTGAGCATTATAGCGTTCCAGGAAGTCAGGCATTTGTCGTCCAATCTTGGTTTAGAGCGTTTTTCTCTTTCAATATAGAGTTTTTGTTCCCAGATTTTCTTCTTGTTTTCGAGTGTTGAAACTTCGATATTATTCATTTTTGCAATTCCTTCCAAGCTTTGATTTTGAATCAAGACATAATTTCCGTCTTCCCATAAGCCAAAGCTGTTGATGTTGAAAACTTGACTGAACAAATCAAAATCTTCACCAATAATGCTCTTCAATTCTGGAGTTTTCCAAACATAAAAAGCACCTTCTTCAAGATGTTTTTCTGCATTTAAACTATCAGCATCGAGGGCACAATAAAAACCGCCTTCAGAATTCTTTAATTCCCTTTCGACGAAAGAAAGTGTTTTTTCGATGACTTCTTTATACAAAGGATTTCCAGTTAATTTGAATGCGTCGCTGTACAATGAAACCAATTGCCCGTTGTCATAAAGCATTTTTTCGAAATGGGGAACGTGCCATTTATTGTCTACGGAATAGCGTGAAAATCCGCCATCGACGGTGTCAAAAACTCCTCCAAAAGCCATTCTGGTTAAAGTAAGATTTACAAATTCAAGTAATTCATTGTCCTTTTTTTGATATCCATAACGCATTAAAAAATGGTAATTATTGGGCATCATAAACTTAGGAGAACTCGCCATTCCGCCAAATTCCCAATCGAAATTGTGTTTCCACTTTTCGACCAAACCGGCATTTTGTTCTTTATTTATTGATGTTTTAGGATTTTCATTTGGAACAATTCTCAATGATTGAATTCCCTGATGGAGTTTTTCAGCATAATCAATCAATTTCTCCGGATTAGACCGATAAAGTTCCTGTAATTGTTCAAGTGCATTAATCCACTGTTCTTTTTTGAAATAAGTTCCGCCCCAAACTGGTCTTCCGTCTGGAAGTGTAACCATATTTAACGGCCAACCGCCACGACCAGTCAAAATTTGGACAGCTTTCATATAAACTGCATCAACATCTGGACGCTCTTCACGATCGACTTTGATGGAGATAAAATTAGCATTCATTACATCGGCAACTTCTTGGTCTTCGAAACTTTCGTGTTCCATAACGTGACACCAGTGACAAGCCGAATAGCCAATACTAACAATTATCAGTTTGTTTTTATCTTTGGCTTCGGCCAATGAATTGGCGTTCCAAGCTTTCCAATGCACTGGATTATTGGCGTGTTGCAATAAATAGGGACTGGTTTCTTGTGAAAGTAGATTCATTTTTTTACTAAAAACGGATTAGGCGTTTACCGCTTCAACTTTAATACTTTCGTCGTTAAGCATACTTTTCAGCATATTTTCGATACCGCTTTTCAAAGTAAAAGTAGATGATGGACAACCGCTGCAAGCACCTTGAAGAATAACTTTTGCTGTTTTTGTAGATTCATCGTAAGATTCAAATGCGATATTTCCGCCATCAGCCTGAACAGCTGGTTTTACATATTCTTCCAGAATATTGATGATTTGCTGCGAAGTGATGTCAAGATTATCGAAGTTTTGGGTTTTAACGGTTTCTTGTTCAGCAATCGCCACAAGTAAACTTTCGTCAAGGACAGTTCCTCCATTTTCGATAAATTGTTTGATAAAACTTCGTATTTCAAGTGTTATTTCTTGCCATTCATTGACATCATATTTGGTTACAGAAATGTAATTTTCATCCATAAAAACCTCTTTTACATAAGGAAATTTGAATAATTCTTTTGCCAAAGGAGATGCTGCAGTTTCATCAATATTTTTAAATTCAATAGCGTTTTTTGTCAACATTCTGCTTACCACAAATTTCAAAGCAGCAGGATTGGGAGTTGATTCACCATAAACAGTTATGGGTTGTTTCTTTGTTTTGTTTTCGGATGGAGTAATAATTATTCCTCCATTGGAAACGAAAGATTCTATTTGTTCTGATACTGCCTCTTTTACGTCATCCCATTCTACAATGCTAAATTTTTCGATTGCAATGAAATTTCCTGAAATATAGACTGTTTTTACAAATGGTAAATAAAACAGTTGTTGTGCCAAAGGAGAATTCGTGGCCTCATCTATGTTTTTGAACTCGAAACTTTCATTTTTTGTGATGAAATCTTCGAATTCGAACTTTAATATACTTGGATTTTGCGTTTCTTTTATGGTTATTTTTGACATAATTTTTTTAAATTTTTACAAATTTAACGAAGTTATTTTCTACTATTAACTATATTTGATTTTTTAAAGAATAAATTAACTTTAATTTTGTTTTAAATTAAATATTTATTCTTTTTTTACGTTGATAGATTGTTGCCTCATTATCTAAATATAATACTTTTTGGATGTATCATAAAATTAAGATTATTATAGTTCTATTCTTGATAACCCAATATTCTTTTTCACAAGAAGGAATTCCTGTATATTCTGATTATTTATCAGATAATTATTATTTAATCCATCCTTCCATGGCTGGAGCTGCAAACTGTGCTAAATTAAGGCTTACCGCGCGTAAACAATGGTTTGATCAGACTGATGCGCCAGCGCTTCAAACCTTAAGTTTTAATGGAAGAATTGGTGAGAAATCTGGTGCAGGTATTATTCTTTTTAACGATAAAAACGGTTACCATTCTCAAAAAGGGGTTAAATTTACTTATGCACATCACATTATGTTTTCCAGAGATGATATTGATTTGAATCAATTGTCTTTTGGTATTAGTGCAAATTTTTCCCAAAGCCAATTAGACGAAACTGAGTTTTTGCAATCCGGTGATTTTGATCCAATTATCAATGGAATTATTGTTCAAGATGCTTCTTATTTTAACGTTGATTTTGGGGCTTCCTATAACTATCTTGATTTTTATGTTCACGGAACTGTTCAGAATGCAGTTGAAACCAAAAGAAAGATTTATACGGATTCCGAAAGCGCTAATTTGAAAAAATATTTGTTGAGTGCGGGTTATGTTTTTGGGGATAAAGACAAAATATTATGGGAACCTTCTGTTTTGTTTCAACTTGTAGATAAAACTAAAGAAAAATGGATAGATATTAATATAAAGGCTTACAAAAATTTTGATTTTGGTAGACTTTGGGGTGCTTTGTCTTTTCGTAGAAGTTTTGATGGTGCCGAGTACCTTAGAGGCAGTGGAGTTTCTTCACAGAAAATGCAATATATAACACCGATTATAGGATTAAATTTCAATAAATTTTTGTTTGCTTATACCTACTCTTATCTTTCTGGCGATGTAAATTTCAACACAGGCGGCTTCCATCAAATTACTTTGGGTATCGATTTGTTTTGTAAACGTGAAAAATACGAATGCAATTGTCCTGCGATTAATTAGTGTTTAAAACCACGAAAAAATTTGTTTATAATGTTAATAAAATCTGTAAACGGAAAAACTCCTTCTATACCTGAGGATTGTTATGTGGCCGAAAATGCGACAATTGTAGGAGATGTAACCTTTGGTCATTCCTGCAGCGTATGGTTTAATGCCGTAATTCGAGGTGACGTACATTTTATTACTATTGGCAATAAAGTAAATATTCAGGATGGTGCAATTATTCATTGTACCTATAAAAAACATCCCACAATCATTGGTAATAATGTCTCTATTGGGCATAATGCTATGGTTCATGGCTGTACTATTCGCGATAATGTATTAATAGGAATGGGCGCAATTGTTATGGATAATTGTGTTGTCAATAGCAACTCCATTATTGCTGCAGGAGCTGTAATTACCCAAAATACAGTGGTTGAATCTGGGAGTATTTATGCTGGAGTTCCTGCAAAGAAGGTGAAAGAAATTGATCAATCTGATTTTGGAGGAGAAATTGAACGTATTGCAAATAATTATGTAATGTATTCAGGTTGGTACAAAACCGAAGAATAGCCTATTTTGTTTAAAATTCTTTTTCTATTACCTTATATTTATTTCCCAGAATTTCAGAAAGTACTTTTGGATTTGAGTTGATGTAAAACACTGAATCTCTTTTTTCACTTGATGCAAACCCCACTTTTTCTTTTAATATATTTTTAGTTTGTTTGGCAACAGCTTCACCAGAATCTATAATGTGAACGTGTGCTGGCAGTATTTTTTTAATTTGTTGAATTAGATATGGATAATGGCTACAGCCTAATACTAAATAATCAATATTGGCTTCAATCATTGGAGTAAGATAGGAGTGAAGTAATTGAGTCATTTCGGGAGAATAGATATTCCCATTTTCGATGAGCTGAACTAATCCGTGACCTACTTGTTCTATTATTTTTGTATCGTGAAATTTCTCGGCAGTTTTATGAAAAAGTTCGCTATTTAAGGTTCCTTGCGTGGCCAAGATTCCTATTGTTTGAGTTTTTGAATTGGTTGCTGCAGTTTTTATTGCAGGTTCTATTCCTATAAAAGGAACAGGATATTTCGCTCTCAATTCTTTAATAGCGTTAGTGGTTGCTGTATTACAAGCGACTACTATTAATTTGCAACCCATATTAAGTAAAAACTCAGTGTTTTTTTTGCTCAAAGCAATAATTTCTGCTTTTGATTTTTGTCCGTAGGGAGCATTTTTGCTATCAGCTAAATAGATGGTTTTTTCGTTGGGAAGTAATTCGCGTATAGCCGCCCAAATGGAAGTTCCTCCAATGCCTGAGTCAAAAATTCCAATAGGTCGATTGTCTTCCATAATAACAAAGTTAAGTGCTAGATATTAAATATCCTAAGAATTGATGTCATAAAAAAACGCTCAGTCCAAAAATGGCTTGAGCGTTTTTTAAAATTTTAATGATTTATTAGAAACCTAAATCTTTTTTTACGTCAGCTGTCAAGTTTGGACCATCTGCAAGTAAAAGAGTTGAGCCATCAAGAACATATTGAAAACCTTTTGCTTTTCCCACTTTTTGGATTGAAGCTCTTACCTTCTCGTAAATTGGTTTTGTGATTTCTTCTTGTTTTGTTTGTAATTCTTTTTGTGCATTTTGACCAAAATCCTGAATTCTTTTTTGCATATCCTGTACTTCTTTTTGACGGTCAGCATTAACAGCTTCAGTTACAGTTGCAGCTTCAGTATCATATTTTTTTAGTTTAGCCTGAAATTCATCCGCCATTTTTTTGTAATCTGTATCATAAGTTGCGCTCAATTTTTCTAGTTGTTTTTGAGCATCAATCATTGCTGGCATTTTTGTCATAATGTCGCTTACATCTACGTGGGCTGTTTTAGCTTGTGCGTTAATAGTTTGGCTGGCTCCTAAAATTAGTATTGCAGCAATTAGTAAAGTTTTGATTTGTTTCATCGTTTTAAAATATTTATTTATTAATTATTGTTTGTTTTCTCTTTTGTTTTTAATTTTTCTTCGTTTACTTTTTTGGTAGTTTCTCTAACTTCTAGTATTTTTTTTCTTCTTTCTTCCAAGGTTTTTTTACGTTCTTCGATTACTTTATTTCGTTCTTCTAGTGTTTTTGCTCTTGCATCAGCCTGTTTCTGCTTTGCTTCTTCAGTGGCTGTTTTTATTTCTTTAACTACAGTAGTATCAGTTTCTGCTTTAGCTGCTTCAGTTACAACTGGTGCTTTTGCAGTTTGGGTTTTTGCAGCTTCTTTCGTTGTATTCTCAGAAACCGTGCCAGTTTTTTTAGCTTCTTTTTCGGCTAATGCTTGTTTTCTTTTTTCTTCTTGGACTTTTTTATTTTCCTCGGCAACTTTTTTACGATCTTCCAAAGTTTTAGCTCTCGCATCTATTTGTTTTTGTTTTGCTTCGGCGGCAGCTGTAGCAGTAGCAGTTTTTGTGGCTTCTTTCTCCGTACCAATTTCTGCGGCTGGCACTGCTGTAGTTAAAGTTGCAGGAGCTATACCTGTTTTTTTTGCTGCTCTTTCGTTTAAAATTTGTTGTCTTCTTTCTTCTAATGCCGCTTTCTTGTCCTCAACCGTTTGTTGTCGAATTCTAAGCGTTTCTGCTCTTTGATTAGCTTGTGCTTGTTTTGCTTCTGCTGCGGCCGTTGCTGCAGCTTCTTTATTAAAAGTATTGCTTGTTGTTGTTTCTGTTTTCGAAGCAGATGGATTTATTCCAGTTTTTTTAGCTTCTCTATCGGCTGTAATTTGTAATTTTCTATCTTCGGCTGCTTTCTTTCTTTCTTCTAGCAACAATATTCGGTTTGCAATAACTGCATCTCTTGCCGCTTTTTTAGCGTCTAATGATTTTTGTCTTTCAGACAGATTTGGATTGTCTGCTATTGCTTCTTCTTTTGCTTCTTTAGCCTCTTCCTCTTTAAGTTGTTTTTTTGTCAACTGTTCTCTTTTTTCAGTACGATTCAAGATGCGAATAATCTGATCGCTAATGTCAAATCTTTTTGCTGCAAAAAGCATTGTCAAATCGGAAGTTTTATCGAAAATAAAATCATATTTTTTTGCTTCGGCAATATCCTGAACTGCAGTAAATACTTGGTCTTGTATGGGTTTCGTTAAACTGGCTTTTTGTGTCATCAAATCGCCATTTGGTCCAAATCTTTTTTGTTGTAAGTCTAAAGTTTCGTTTTCAAGAAAAACAATTTCGGCAGTTCTTTCTTCAATAAGACCTTTTGTTAACAGCGCTTTTTCTGCTTTTAGTGCGTCTTTTAGTTTATTGATTTCTGTTTTTTTGACTTCAATTTCTTGCTTCCACTTTTGGGCTTTTTGTTCTAATTGGTTTTGAGCTTCTGTATAATCTGGTACATTTTGTAAAATGTATTCCATATCAATATAACCTACCTTGGTTCCTCTGGTTTGAGCCTGAAATGTATTTGTTACAATCAGTACTAAAAATATAAATAAAAATTGTTTTCTCATAACTTCACTGTATTAGAAAAATTTATATTAAATTTTTTAAAATTGTTGTCCAATGACAAAGTGCGTTTCCCAACCATTTGCTTTTGTTCCCAGTAAACCACTTGGCAAAGGTAAACCATCAAATCCATATCCAAAATCAATTCCTAATAATCCAAATGCAGGCAAAAAGACCCTTAATCCAGCTCCAGCCGAACGACTTAAAGCAAATGGATTGTAATTTTTGAATGTATCAAATGACGAACCTGCTTCTAAAAATGTAAGAGCATATATTGATGCTGATGCTTTTAGCGTTATTGGGTATCGTAATTCTAACGAAAACTTATTATATATTGTAGCTCCAATAGATTCCCCTGCTTTATTGACCGGAGTTAAAGAGCCATTTGGATATCCCCTCAAGGCTATTGTTTCTCTTCCATCCATCGAATAATTTGCCATTCCATCTCCTCCTACATAGTATCTTTCGAAAGGAATAATACCTCTGTCTTTATTGTAGGCTCCTAAGAATCCAAATTCAGTTAAAGATCGAAATATTAATTTGCCATAAACTTTGGTATACCAATCAGCTTTGAACTTTATTTTGTAATATTCTAACCAATTATATTTTTTCTGATCCACTTTTGCTGGGTCAGCTGCGGCATCTTGGTAATCAGCAACACTATTTGGTGTTTGATTAGTTGAACTTGGAATGGCTTCTAAATAATCTCCGCTATTAACTCTTATTCCGTTACTTCCTGTATATGAATTTCCAGAATAAATGTATTTATATTCTTTCTGGTCACCTAATGTTGCATAATCTACTCCATTGAATAAGGAGTATGGAAGTGTAAATTTCCCGACTATACTAAACTCTGAACCATATATTGGAAATATTGGGTTAATTCCTTTATTGCTTCTTGATAATCCTATTGTATAAGCTAAGTTTCTTGATGCGCCATTACCAAATGTAAATAAACCAGTATTGTAGTTATGTAAGTCATAATGTTGGTAACTAATTGCTTGTGACAAACCAAAGTAATCGTCCGGAACCGAAAGTCTTTTATTTATTCCAACAGACAAAGTTAATATATTGAAACTTCTGCTTTTGTCAACTCTTTGGGTTTGAAAATTGTTATTATATTGACTTGTATAAGAAAGAGAGGTGGTAAGCTGTACCGGTTTTTTCTTTCCAAACCAAGGCTCAGCAAAGGAAACGCTATAAGTTCTATAATAAGAACTTGCTTGTAATCTTAAAGAAACTTTTTGTCCATCACCCATAGGTAGCGGTTTGTAGGCATCTTTGTTGAAAATGTTTTTTGCTGAGAAATTGTTGAACGATAAACCTAAAGTCCCAATGAAGCCGCCACCGCCATAACCTCCTTGAAGTTCTATCTGGCTGGCTCCTTTTTCAGTTAAAGGATATTCAATATCTACAGTTCCAGCTGAAGCATCTACGTTTTTAAACTTTGGTTCTATAGATTCTGGATCAAAAAATCCTAATTGCCCAATTTCTCGAATTGTTCTAATGAGCAAATCTTTATTGTATTTTTCGCCAGGTTTAGTTCTTAATTCTCTATAAATTACGTGGTCGTTTGTTTTGTCATTTCCAGTAACGGTGATTTTATTGAAATAAGCGATCGGGCCTTCGGTAATTCGAATTTCAAAGTCGATAGAATCGTTTGCTGTTTTTGTTTCTACTGCATTTATATTGGAAAACAAATAGCCATTATTTTGATATAGATTAGTAATATCCTCGCCATCCGGTTTTGATTTATCTGCAATTCGTTTTTCTAGAAGCACACCATTATAAGTGTCTCCTTTTTTGACGCCTAAATAACCGGCAAGCGCTTCATCAGAATACACGGTATTTCCTAGAAATTTAATGTTTCCAAAACGGTATTTGTTGCCCTCTTCGATTTTTATTTTAATCATTATTGCCTTTAAATCTGAATTGTAGGCAACAGAGTCCGAAAGAATTCTGGCATCTCTATACCCTTTTTCTTTATAAGCTGCGATTACTTTTTCTAAATTAGCATCGTATTTTGCCTTGATAAACTTTGATGCTTTTAAACTAATTAGTTTTTTGCGTTTTGTGTCCTTCATAGCATCACGCAATGTCTTGGACTTTATTTCCTTGTTTCCTACAAATACAATGTCATTAATCTTAACTTTCGAGCCTTTGTCAATTTTCACAACCATATTAACTTGGTTAACTTGTGTCGTGTCTATAACGGTATTTATAGTTACCTTGGTATTGTAAAAGCCATCTTTTTTGTATTTATTTTCGATGTAATTCTTTGTTGTTGTAATTAAATTTTCGTTAACTACTTTGCCTTTTGTTAGGGCATTATCTTTTATCAATCCCTCGATTTTACTTTTACTGACTCCAACAAGTTTTACATCATTCAATTTAGGTAATTCTTCAACGTGTAAATCAAGATAAATACTATCATTTTCAATCCTATTTATATAAAATGAAATCTCATCGAACAGACCTAATTTACCTAATTTTTTAATAGCATTGCTTATTTCTTCTCCAGGCACAGTAATTTCTTGTCCTTTTTGAAGGCCAGCAAAGGTTACTACGGTATTAGAATTAAAAGTTATTTTGCCAACAACATCAACTTTGGCTAGTTTGTATGTTTTTCCTTGGTCAAATGGGACTCTATCTTGGGCTATAATTTGTGAAAAACTTCCAAAAATCAATATGCTGATGACTATCTTTATGCTTTTTTGTAACACTAAAAATTTATTTAATTTGTTCACTTGTTTTTCCAAATCTACGCTCTCTTTTTTGATAACTAATAATAGCCTCATACAAATCTTGTTCTTTAAAGTCTGGCCATAATATATCAGTAAAATATAATTCTGCGTAGGCAATTTGCCATAACAAAAAATTACTTATTCTATGTTCACCGCTTGTTCTTATTAATAAATCTACCTCCGGTAAATTTCGCGTGTAAAGATGCTCATTTATAATTGAATCGTCAATAGAGTCGATTGAAATTATATTATTTTTAACTTTATCGCTAATGTTTCTTACAGCATTTATAATTTCTTCTCTTGAACCATAACTCAATGCCAGAGTTAAAGTCATTCTGGTATTATTTTTTGTTTTGTTTATAACATCTAAAAGTTCGTTTTGGGCTGATTTTGGTAGTTTTTCTAAACAACCAATAGCATTTAATTTTATATTATTGTCTTGTAGTGTTTTAAGCTCTTTTTTTAATGCTCTAATCAATATTTTCATTAATGTGTCTACTTCCAGTTTTGGTCTGTTCCAATTTTCAGTAGAGAAAGCATATAAAGTAAGATTTTCTATTCCTAATTTGGCGCAAGCCTTTATATTTACTTTCACGGATTTTGTTCCGCTTTCATGACCTAAAGCTCTTAAAAGTCCTTGTTGTTTAGCCCAACGACCATTGCCATCCATGATAATGGCTAAGTGTTTGGGTAAATTTGTTAAGTCTATCGTGTCTAGTAAATTCATTTTCTTATTCTGCGCAATAGCAAGGTTTGTTTCCAAAGGTATATGTTAGTGTTAGCCCTGAAAAAACATACCAATCATTATTATTTATATTTCCAAATTTAGCGTAACTTTCGTTTTTTGGATTGCTTCCGTCTAAATTATCCGTTAATGTATATCTTGCTCCAACTTCCAAAGCCAAAACTATATGTGGCGAAACATTCGATTTCACGCCTAAAGTCATTGGAATTGCAAATGACCCAGCACCTGAGTCCTTTAAAGTTTCTCCTGATTCAACATACAATTCGTCATATCTGAAATAGCTTATTCCCGAATATACATATGGGGTGTATTTTCTTTTAATTTCGTGTAAATTAAAATCAAAAAAATTAAATTCAAGGCCTAAAGATACTTCTTTTATGCTATTTTCAAAACGATAACCTCTTTGATTTCTACTTGGCTCTTTTGAATCAAGATCTTTTGCGGAAATTTTTGATTGGGTGTAAGAAAAACGGTAGGAATGTCTTGGGCTTTTATTCCATTTATATAAAATACCAATCGCAGGTTCATTTGGCGAAATGTAAGTCGTTAGTCCAACATCGCCAATATAGTTGCTTCCGCCTACAAAAACACCTATCTCATGAATTTGTGCATTCATTGTAAAAAAGAAGAACAAGAATATTAGATTGAAAAGTTTATACATTTAATTAAAAATTGCGTGCAAATATAATAATTATCAACACGAATCAATACTCATTAGATTAAATGTGTCCTTAATATGGAAAATTGACTCAAAAAATAATGTCAATTTTTGATTCGATATTACAAAACGGGAAAAATCAGGATATTCGTATATTGAGTAGCTAAAAATGATTTAATTTCTTCGGTCTTCACCCCAAAACAATTTGGTGCGAAGTGTTTTCAAAAAGGTTTCATTGGGAATTTCGACCATATTTATTTCAAAAGGAGATTTTTTAATAAATAAAATGGTTTCATTTTTAACAGATATAATTCTGGAATCAAGTGAAACTAAGTAATGATCGTCTCTGCCAGAAACTTTTAGTCTAATTTCTGTTTCGTCTGTAACCACAAGTGGTCGTGCGTTCAGATTGTGTGGTGCAATTGGAGTGATAACGACACTTCTCGCATTTGGAGTTAATATTGGACCTCCGCAGCTCATAGAGTATCCGGTTGAACCTGTAGGAGTTGCAATAATTAAACCATCAGCCCAATAGGAATTCAAATATTCGTTGTTCAAATAAGTCTCAATCGTTATCATCGAAGTGGTATCCTTACGGCTAACCGAAATTTCATTTAGCGCAAAATTAATATCCTGAATCGCTTCATTATCAGGAGAACACGTTAAGCTTAGCAAAGTTCTTTTAGAAATAGAGTATTTTTTATCGATAATAAATTGCATAAATTCTGGAATATTCTCTTTTTGAACCGTGGCTAAAAAGCCCAAACGTCCTGCATTTATTCCTAAAATAGGCACTCCCGAATCCCGAACTAAAGTTGTAGCTCTCAATATTGTGCCGTCCCCACCAATGCTAATTAGCATATCAAAACTGCTGTTTAACTCCTTGTAAGACTCAAAAGTGGGGTATTTTGTATCTATTATTTTTTTTTCGAACAATATTTTCAAAAAATTAGACTCAATAATTATCTCAACATTATTCTTGATAAGAAAAATGAAAATGTCTTTTATAATGGGCTCGGTACTGTTTTGATAGTATTGACCGTAAATGGCTACTTTCATTTCTGTTTTAGATATTAAGATATTTGTCCAAATAATCTGAGCGATCCTTTAAGGTGTTGATATAATTATCTTCAAAATGTTCAGATATAATTTCATAATTATATCTTCTGAAGGACTGAATTATTTCGTTTATGGCTCCTAGACTTATTTTAATGGTTACTTGTATGTTTTCAGTATCTATTTCTGATACAAATAAACCTAATATTTTCCCATTATTACTTTCTACGATTTGAGTAATTTCACTCATTGAATAATCTAATACTCTTTTTTTGATTACGATAATCCTTCCTGTATCATGTAAAAAGGGTGTTTCGTTAAAAAATTTCATAATGTCAGCGATTTCATAATAGCCAACATATTTATTTTTTTCGTCCAAAACTGGAATTAAATTAGTGTTGTTTTTTGCAAAAACCTCCAAAACGTCAAGCCAAACCATAGTTGTCCTGGCAAAAAATCTTTCAAGAGAATATCTATAATCGATTACTTTTTTTGAGCCATCAAAAGTTTCAATGTCATCAGAAGCTATACTGCCAATATAAATTTCTTCTTCAACCACCGGAAAATGCGAAAAAGTCAACTCATCAAAAAATTCCTGAACCACCGCAATACTTTCTTGGCTGTCAATCGCTTTAAAATCATTAGTAATATAGTTTGTAATTTCTGTCATAAATAAATTTAAAATATTTGATGCAAAATAATCAAAATTATGCAATAATGGCTAGTTTTACTTTGTATTTTTGCACTTCAAATCCTGAAAATTATTCTCAAAAATTATTCCAATGACAAAGTTAAGTGTAAATATTAACAAAATAGCAACTTTGCGTAATGCTCGTGGAGGAAATGTCCCTGATTTATTAAAAGTTGCCACTGATATTCAGAAATTTGGTGGTCAAGGAATTACAATTCATCCGCGTCCAGACGAACGTCACATTCGATATCAAGATGCTCGTGACCTAAAATCAATAGTTTGCACTGAATATAATATTGAAGGAAATCCCGAAAAAACTTTTATCGATTTAGTATTAGAAATAAAACCAACACAAGTCACATTAGTTCCGGATGCTATCGATGCCATAACTTCTAATGCAGGTTGGGACACTATAAAACACAAGGATTTTCTAACCGAAATTGTTCAGGAATTTCAGCGAAACGGCATAAGAACTTCGATTTTTGTAGATCCGGCTCTCGAAATGATTGAAGGTGCAAAAATCATTGGAACCGAAAGAATCGAATTGTACACCGAAGCTTTTGCTCACGAATATAGCTTGGGAAACAAAAACGGAATTGACCCTTATGTAAAATCGGCCATATTGGCAAATGAACTTGGTTTGGGAATTAATGCCGGACACGATTTGAGTCTTGACAATATTCAGTTTTTCAGCCAAAATATTCCCGGATTGCTAGAAGTTTCCATTGGGCACGCACTCATTTCAGAAGCTATTTATCTCGGATTGGATAATGTGGTTAATATGTATTTACAGAAACTAAAATAAAATAATTTGGGCGTGACCACAAGGGTCAGGCTGTTCGTTGCAATCCACGCCCAAAAGCGTGGGATTTCCACTTCCATCCTTCACGCAAAAAATAACAATCATTTATGCTTCATTCAAAAACAGAAGGCGAGGGTAAACCGCTCCTAATTCTTCACGGATTTCTGGGAATGTCTGACAATTGGAAAACTATGGGGACGCAATTTGCTGCCGATGGATTTCAGGTTCATTTATTGGATCTGCGCAACCACGGCAAGAGTTTTCATTCCGAAGAGTTCAGTTACGAAATAATGGCTCAGGATGTTTATGACTATTGCAAAGCCAATAATCTGGAAAAAGTCAACATTCTAGGGCATTCAATGGGCGGAAAAACGGCTATGCTTTTTGCTTCAATCCATCCAGATATGGTCGAAAAATTGATAGTTGCTGATATTGGCCCAAAATTTTATCCGCAACATCATCAAAGTATTCTTGAAGGATTGAATGCAGTCGATTTTTCAAAAAAACCAAGCCGAAAAGAGGTCGAAGAAATCTTGGAGAAATATATAAATGATTTTGGAACCAGACAATTCTTGTTGAAAAACCTTTATTGGATAGAACCGGGACAATTAGCTTTTCGATTTAATTTGGCTGTTTTTAATAAAGAAATGGAAGAAATTGGGAGGCCTCTTCCCGAGAATTCTATTTTCACGAAACCAACACTTTTCATTCGTGGTGGAAACTCCCATTATATTCTGGATGAAGATTTTCAAAACATACAGCAGCATTTTCCCAATTCAAGAATCGAAACCATTCCTAATGTAGGGCATTGGCTCCACGCCGAAAATCCAAAGCTATTTTATGAGATTACGAGTTCATTTTTAAAATAAAAAGATAAAAAAGTCCTTTCCAATAAATTTGAAAAGGACTTTGATTTTATTTAATCAGAATTTAGTTTTTCATAACCTTCATACTCTCTGTTTTTCCAGAATCATAAGTTACTTTCAATACATAATTTCCAGTTTGAAGCGATTTTAAATCTAAATCAGCTTTATTTAAATTTGAAAATTTAGAAGAATATACTTGTCTTCCTAATAAGTCAAAAACTGTCGCTCCTTTAATCAAAGATATTTCAGAATCAAGATGTAAAATCCCATTTGTTGGATTTGGGTATGCAGAAATTTGGTTTTTTAAATCAAAGCTAGGGGTTTTTAATGGGATTCCAGTAAATTTGAAAATACCTCCTGTTGTTGCATCAGTATTCTTTCCGGCTGAAAATCCAAAAGAATCATTCAAAAATGCTAGTTCTCCATGTGAAACTCCATCAATGGTAATCCATGTAAATCCATTGTCTAGGCTATATGATGAGCCTAAAGGATTTGCTGATGCTGCTGAAAAAACTGTTGATGTGCCTGGGATATAAGAAATATTTGTATTAAAAAGATTGCCTGTTTTTGTCACTGGACTCCAAGTTGCTCCGCCATCAGTTGTATTGAAAAGTTCAACAGGATCATAAGTCATCAAAAGGCCTTTGTTTGCATCAGAAAAAGTGAACCTGTCGAGTGCGAAATCTATACTGGGTGTAGGGACAGTGTTAACAGTCCAAGTCAATCCTTTATCATCAGATTTAAAAAGCCTGCCTGTATCAGTTCCAAACCAAATTGTGTTTCCTGAAACTGTATAAATATTTTCATAACCATATTCGCCTCCAGCATCTGGGTCTGGAATATTGGCACCATCAACTCTAGTCCAATTTGTACCGCCATCAGTTGTTGTGTAAATTTCAAATTCACCACCTTCTGGATCACCACCTGCAATTCCATTATTAGCATCCCAAAAATGAACGAAGTTAGCATAGGAATCTATTAAGTTGCTAAATTGAGTAGTTGTTTGTTTTGTCCATGTTGCTCCGCTGTCTGTAGTTTTCCAAATACCTCCTTCAGAAGTATCAGCTATAATAGGATATACGGATATCCATGCAGTTGTTGCTGAAACTGCTGTAATTGAAGAAATGCCTAAATCATCAGGTTTAAGAACATTCAAATCTATTGGGCCAGCTGTCCAGGTTTTACCTCCATCAGTGCTGAGCGTAAATCCTTTTATTGTAGAATCGAAATTAATATTATCAAACTCCTGCGCCCAAATCACATTTGCGTCTACTATAGATATACTGTATAAAGTTCTGTTGGGATTTGTAAAACCAGTGGCTTTTTCAGTCCATAACTGGGCATTTACAACAAATGAACTTACTAATAAAATTGAGAGTAAAATTTTTTTCATAACTTGCAGGTTTAAGATTTATCTCACGAAGGTAAAGAAAAAATGCAAGTAATTAGAATAATTATTTTACTTTTGAAATAAAAACGTATGAAACTATTAATCAGAATTCTAATTACATCAGGTTTGGTTTTGCTTATTGCGCACTTTATGACAAGTGTCGATGTTGCTGATTTTACGACTGCTTTAATTGTTGCAGTTGTTTTAGGGTTGCTTAATTTATTCGTTAAGCCAATTTTAGTTATATTGACATTGCCTGCAACTATTTTAACTTTAGGGTTATTTTTATTTGTTATCAATGCAGTGATTATTTTATTATGTTCAAGACTTGTTGATGGATTTAGGATAAATTCGTTTTGGACGGCCTTGATTTTTAGCATAATTCTTTCTGTTTGCCAGTCAATTGCATATAAAATTATTGGAGACGATAAATAAGAAAGCATTGAGGTTAGAGTCAAATAATTGACTAAAATACAATAACTTAAAAACTTGTTTGGGTTGCAAAAATTTTATAATTTTGCAACCCAATTTTATTATGTAAATTAAAGAAGAAGATGGATATCAAAAGAGTAGCATTAGACGCAGTAAACGAAACAATTGTAATGACAGTTGTTCCTATGGATTACAAAGGTCAAGTAGCAAAAAGAATAAACGAAAAAATGCCTTTGGCAACCGTTAAGGGTTTTAGAAAAGGCGCAGTGCCAAAAGACCTTGTTGAAAAACAATACGGGCGCGCCATAAAACAAGAAGAAGTTAAAAAAGTTGTTGATTTGGCATTAGAGCGTTTTGTACAATCCGAAAGATTAAATCTTCTTGGGACTCCACTTGCTAAAGTAAACGAAAACTTTTCTTGGGACAACGAAGAATTGGTTTTTGAATATGAAATAGGTTTAGTTCCAAGTTTCGAATTAGATTTAGATGCAAAAAATAACATTATAAAATATGTGGTTACTGCTGATGATAAAATGATTGAAGATCAAATTGCCAGAATCCAGAAACAATTTGGAACTGCAATTCCTCAAGAAACTGTTGAAGCTGGATTTGATGTTTCCGGAACATTTTTTAATATTGAAAAAGGAATTAGCAATCCAACAACTTTCTCTTTAGATATTTTCAAAGACAAAACCACTTCTGATAAATTCATTGGAAAAAAAGTAGGAGACGTTGTAACGGTTAATACAAAAGGATTGTTTGACGACGATCACAAATTGATGGACACGATGAAAGTGGCTCACGATGATGTTCATGGACTTGAAGTTGATGTTGATTTTACTATCGAGAGTATCAATTCAACAGAATTAGCCGAGTTAAACCAAGAATTATTTGACAAGCTTTTTGGTCCTGGAAAAGTATCTTCTCTTGAAGATTTGAAAGCCAATATCAAAGAAGGTGCTGAAAGCCAATTTGCTCATCAAGCAGACGAAAAATTATTAAATGATGTAACTGAATTTTTAATCGAAAACACAAAATTCGATTTACCAGCTGAATTTCTAAAAAAATGGCTGCAAACTGTTGGCGAAAAACAACTTACTCCGGCAGAAGCTGAAGTAGAATATAATAGATCAGAAAAAGGATTGCGTTTTCAATTAATTGAAGGAAAAGCAATGGCACAAAATGATATCAAAATCACTTTCGAAGATTTGAAATCATTTACCACAAAATCAATCCGTCAGCAAATGGCGCAATTCGGACAAACAAATCCTACTGACGAAGAAGTTCAGGGAATTGTGGCAAGAGTTTTGGCAAACCAAGAAGAAGTAAAAAGACTTTCTGACCAAGTTGTAGCAGAGAAATTATTGGAATTGTTTAAAGAAAAAGCGAATCCTACAACTAAAGAAGTAAACTATGACGAATTTATTGCCGCATTTTACGGAGAATAAATTTTAGAAAAAATCAGTATCTTTGAGCGTCAAAAAAAATATTTTTTTGACGCTCTTTTTTCAAAGTTCTTATGATTTAAAATTAAGACATATTGGCATCATTTGTAAAGAGGTATGACCTTTGATAAAATAAATATTCAGTATATTACGTAAAACTTAGAACAAATAAATATGAACTACGGTAAAGAATTTAAAAAATTTGCTACAAAACACCAAGGTGTAAATGCAATGTACTACGACAAAATCGTAGCGGCAATGAATCCAACAAATATGACTCCTTATATTATTGAAGAACGCCAGTTGAATATTTCTCAATTAGACGTTTTTTCGAGATTAATGATGGACAGGATTATTTTCTTGGGAACGGGAATCGATGATCAAATTGCCAATATTGTTCAAGCTCAATTGCTTTTTCTTGAAAGCGCAGATGCTTCAAAAGACATTCAAATTTACTTGAATTCTCCAGGCGGAAGCGTTTACGCAGGATTGGGAATTTATGACACAATGCAATATATCAAGCCAGATGTGGCAACAATTTGCACCGGAATGGCCGCTTCAATGGGAGCTGTTTTGTTATGTGCCGGAGCAGCAGGAAAACGTTCGGCATTGCCACATTCAAGAGTGATGATTCACCAACCATCAGGCGGAGCACAAGGTGTTGCAACCGATATGGAAATCAACTTACGTGAAATGTTGAAATTAAAAGACGAATTATATCAAATCATTTCTCAGCATACAGGACAAACATTCGATAAGGTTCATAAAGACAGTGAACGTGATTATTGGATGATTGCTGATGAAGCGAAAGAATACGGAATGATTGATGAAGTGTTGAGAAGAGGATAAATAGTTATTGGTTGATAGTTGATAGTTGTTGGGTCAAACCGTCAACTATCAACTATCAACTACCAACCAAGAAAAGATGGCAAAACCAAAATTAGAATGTTCATTCTGTGGAAGGAAAAAACCGGAGACCAATTTATTGATAGCCGGAATTGATGCACACATTTGTGATAAATGTATCGAACAAGCCCACGGAATTGTATTAGAAGAAATAAAATCAAGTGGTAAGACAAGCTTGCCGGCAGACTTGATTTTAAAGAAACCAAAAGAAATCAGGGCTTTTCTAGATCAATATGTTATTGGTCAAGACCAAACCAAAAAAGTGATGTCCGTTGCGGTTTACAATCATTATAAACGTTTAATGCAACAAGAATTGCATGATGATGTTGAGATTGAAAAAAGCAATATCATTATGGTTGGACAAACAGGAACGGGAAAAACTTTGGTTGCAAAAACCATCGCCAGAATGTTGGATGTTCCTTTGGCAATTGTTGATGCGACAGTTTTGACAGAAGCAGGTTATGTGGGTGAAGATGTCGAAAGTATTTTGACACGTTTATTGCAAGCTGCGGATTATGATGTTGCCAAAGCCGAGAGAGGCATCGTTTTTATTGACGAGATTGATAAAATTGCACGCAAAAGCGATAATCCATCCATCACTCGTGATGTTTCTGGTGAAGGAGTTCAACAAGCTTTGTTGAAATTATTGGAAGGAACTGTGGTAAATGTTCCACCAAAAGGGGGAAGAAAACACCCAGACCAGAAATTTGTTGAGGTAAACACTCAAAATATTTTGTTTATTGCAGGAGGCGCTTTCGATGGAGTTGAAAAAATTATTTCAAAAAGATTGAATCGTCAAGCAGTTGGTTATAGCACATCAAAAAATGTGGATAATATAGACAAGGACAATTTGTTGCAATACATTATCCCAAAAGACATCAAGGATTTTGGATTAATCCCGGAAATTATCGGGCGTCTGCCGGTGTTGACGCATATGGATCCTTTGGACAAAGAAACTTTGAGAGCGATTTTGACCGAGCCTAAAAATGCCTTAATCAAGCAATATCAAAAGTTATTTTTGATGGATGAAGTTGAATTCAGCATCACTGACGAGGCTTTGGATTTTATTGTCGAAAAAGCATTGGAGTACAAACTCGGAGCTCGTGGATTACGTTCTTTATGCGAAGCTATCCTAACCGATGCAATGTATGAATTGCCAAGTTCTGATGATAAAATATTAGAAATCGACGTGGATTATGCAAAAGAAACACTTAATAGAAACTTATTGAAGCGCTTGGAAATCGCATCATAAGACAAGCAAATGAAAAAATTATAAAAATTCCGTAAGATTTTGAATCTTACGGAATTTTTTTTTATTTTAATAGACTCATTAAAAGCACCTTTTTTCCTTGGTTCTTTTTATAAAACTAAAGTGTGCTTTTTATTACTTTGATAGTTTTCGAACCATTGTCTGATTTCACTTCGACAAAATAAATTCCATCTTTAAAATTTGACATATCAATATTGAACGAAGAAGCATCTATGTTTTTAAAATACACTTCTTGTCCAATTGTGTTGAATATTTTTATGCTTGTCAATTTAAAGCCATATGATAAATTCAAATTATCATGAACTGGATTAGGATAGTAATGGAAAGTGCTGGAATCAAAATTATCAATACCTAATGTAGTAGTTATTGTTATAGCTAAGCTAGTCGCACTAGAACAACCTGCTAAAGTTTGAGTCGCATAATATATTGTTGAGTTTACTACTTGAGTTGTTGTTGCTAATGGGTTTATGCCTAATCCAGCATCAGCGGCCGAAGCATACCAAATAACATTTGTTCCAGTAACTACAATATCGGCAACAGTTTTACCAATTTCAAGTGTTTGCGCCGCTAAACCAGATGGTGCAGGAGTTACATTGATTACCGCTTTTACAGGTAAACGTGATGTGCCTTCACAGGAATTTAAAGATTGGCTCGCATAATATGTTGTATTGTTTACCAAATCAGTATCGGTGGCTAGAGCAATTCCTAAAGTTGCAGTGGCATACCATTTTATGGCAGATCCGGTTGCAACAAGATTAGAAACTTTTGCAAAATTACAAAATGTCTGCGTAGCTGCACCTGTAGGAGCTGGCGAAAATGTAGGTATAACATTATTGTCCCAACTTCCATAAACATTGTCTCCTGAATCGGTACAAATGCTCGTTAGTGGAGTATTATAGGAAGCATAAAGGGCTACAGAATTGGTTAGACTATTCCTCAAATCTATACTAACAATAGAATTGTAATTACAATTGATATAATTAAGTTTAGAATTAGTTGTAAAATCTAATTGTGATAATTTATTATCGGTACAACTCAAACTAGTTAATAAAGTCAAACCCGTAACATTTAATGCTGTTAACCGATTGAAATTACAGGACAATGTGGCTAATTTCGTTAAAGCAGTTGCGTCAAAAGTGGCAAGTTGATTATTTGAAAAATCCAAAGAGGTCAAATTAGTTAAACCTGTCGTTTTTAATGTAGCTGTGGTTAACGCATTATTGGTACAGTTTAAACTGGATAATTTTGCCAATCCAGATACGTCCAAGGATGTGAGAAGCGGATTATAAGTACAACTTAACGAAGTTAATTGGGTACAGCCGCTTATGTCAAACGTGGTCAATAGGTCATTGTTGTTTAAAGTTACCGAGGTTAGCCCTATACAATTAGACAAATTTAAGGAAGTTAGCGTGTTTTTTATAACGTTACTGTCATAATTAGTCAATGCTTTACAGTTAGATAAATTTAGATTTTTTATCGGATCACTGTTGTTGTAGTTATAATAGTCATAGTAATAAAGTGTTGTCAACACAAGACAACCAGATGCGTTGATGTCAATCAGGCTGTCGTTATTATAACAATATAAATAAACTAATTTAGTTAAGCCCGAAACATCAAGAGAAGTCAACAGGTTATTGTTACAACTCAAACTGGTTAACAAGGTCAAACTTGCTACATTTAAAGTGGTCAATTTATTGAAATTACAAGAGAATATAGTTAGTTTTGTTAACGCAGTCGGATCAAAAGCGGCCATTTGATTATTTGAGAAATCTAACGTTGATAATAAGGTTAATCCAATCGTTTTTAATGTTGTGAGTGCATTGTTGTTGCAGACTAAATTGGTTAACTTCGCCAATCCCGATAAATCCAAAGAGGTAAGAAGCGGATTATTGGTTGCGCTTAATGAAGTTAACTGGGTACAACCGCTGATGTCCAATGTTGTCAATAAATCATTGTTATTTAAGGTCACGTAAGTTAGTCCTGTACAATTTGACAAATTCAAAGACGCAAGTGTTGTTTTCATACCACTGCTATCAAAACTAGTTAGTGCTTTACAGCCCGATAAATTTAAATTTTTTATAGGGTCGCTACTAGTGTAGTTATAGTAAAGAGTTGTTAGCGCAAGACAGCCGGAAGCGTTTATGTCAGTTAAACTAAAGTTGTTGTAACAATACAGATAAACTAATTTACTTAAGCCTGAAACATCAAGAGAAGTCAGCAGGTTATCATAACAATTCAAGGTGGTTAATAAAATTAATCCAGTTACATTTAAAGAGGTCAATTGATTGGCATTACAAGACAACGTGGTTAGTTTTGTTAAAGCTGTTGCATCAAAAGAGATCAGTTGATTATTTGAAAAATCCAAAGTGGCTAAACTTGTTAAACCAGTAGTTTTTAATGTAGCTGTGGTTAGCGCATTATTGCTACAGACCAAACTGGTTAATTTTGCCAATCCCGAGACATCTAGGGAAGTAAGAAGCAGATTATTGGACACGCCTAACGAAGTTAATTGGGTACAACCGCTTATGTCTAATGTGGTTAATAGATCATTGTTGTTTAAAGCTACAGATGTTAACCCTGTACAATTAGACAAATTCATTGAAGTAAGTGTAGTTTTTATACTATTGCTGTCAAAATAAGTTAGGGCTTTGCAGCCTGATAAATTTAAATTCTTTATAGGGTCGTTACTACTGTAGCTGTAGTTTATATTAGTTAATGCAATACAACCGATAGCGTTTATATCGGTTAAACTTAAGTTGCTGTAACAATACAGATTAACTAATTTGGTTAAACCGGAAACATCAAGAGTAGTTAGGAGGTTATCATAGCAATTTAAGGTGCTTAACAAAGTTAATCCTGTAACATTTAAAGAGGTCAATTGATTGGCATTACAGGACAATGTGGTTAGTTTTGTTAGAGCAGTCGCGTCAAAAGTGACCAGTAGATTATTTGAGAAATCCAAAGTGGCTAAACTTGTTAAGCCAGTAGTTTTTAATGTAGCTGTGGTTAGTGCATTATTGCTACAGGTTAAATTGGTTAATTTTGCCAATCCCGATGCATCCAAGGAGTTAAAAAGCGGATTATTGGTTACGCTTAATGAAGTTAATTGCGTGCAACCGCTGATGTCTAATGTGGTCAATAAATCATTGTTATTTAAAGCTACCGATGTTAATCCTGTACAATTTGATAAATTCAAAGTAGTAAGTGTAGTTTTTATACCGCTACTGTCATAATAAGTCAAGGCTTTACAATCTGATAAATTTAAAACTTTTATGGGAGCACCCCCACCATAACTGTAGTTTATATTTGATAATATAAGGCAACCAGAAGCGTCAATATTTGTCAAACTAAAATTGTTATAACAATACAAATTAACTAATTTGGTCAACCCCGAAACATCAAGAGAAGTCAATAGATTATCATAACAGTTTAATGTGCTTAATAAAGTTAATCCCGTTGTGTCTAAAGATATGAGTTTATTTAAATTGCAGGATAATGAGGTTAATTTAGTTAATGCTGTTGCATCAAAAGAGGCCATTTCATTTTTAGAAAAATCCAGGGTGGATAAATTCACTAACCCGGTTAATGTCAATGTGGTTAGAGTGTTATTCGTGCAGCCTAGAGTAGTTAGTTTTGTTAATCCTGAAACATCAAGTGTTGTTAATTGATTTGAATCAACATATAATGTTGTAAGGTTGGTAAAACTTTTAATTCCTGTTAAATCCGCTATCGATTTAGATTGTAAATTAAAATAGGTAGGAACTAATGCCTCGCTAACCTGTATTTGACCATCACTATTAGTGTCTACTCCTAGAGTAATTAATGCTGCTTTAAAATTAACGTCCGGAATGGTCACTACTTGCGCTTTTATAAAACTAGAAAATAAAATAAATAAAGCACTATAAAATAATAATTTAAAGTTCTTCATGATTTCTGATATTTAAATCTCCTACTCGTAAGGCTTTTCGGTCCCGCCCCGTTTATTAAAGTGGGTTCTGGTTTCCACTTCTTGAATACTTAAAATATTTTTAAAATAGATGTATTTTCTTCTTTTCATTAACTTATAGGTGATTTTTAAACTGTTCTTATTGTTGTTAAAACAGTTAAAATTAAGTAAAAAAACAATAATAAATGTACTTAAAATATATGTAAAAAGCTAATAATGAGCATGTTAATATAATGTTAAAATAAATATTTAATATTAGGTTAAATAGTAAGTAAACTCGTGGATTGCATTCTTTATGTGAAGTCATCCTAACTGAGGCAATGAATGAATTGCCAAGTTCTGATGATAAAATATTAAAAATCGATGTTGATTATGCAAAAGAAACAATGAATAGAAACTTATTGAAGCGCTTGAAAATCGCATCGTAAATTGATTTTTACATAAATTAAAGAATCCCGTTTGCTATAGGCAAAACGGGATTCTTTTATACTTAGAATATAATGTTAATGAACTCTTTTTTTGAATAATTTCCATAAAACCGGAAGTGTTGTCACAAGAACAATTCCTATTACAATATACTCTATATGACTTTTTAAATCAATGCCAAATTGAGTTTTAAATAAATCCGACAAATAGTGTCCTGCAAAAATCATACTGAAAGACCAAAGTACGGAACCAAGTATATTATTAAACATAAACTTCTTTTTATCCATTCCGGCAATCCCGGCAACTATGGGTGCAAAAGTTCTGAAAATGGGTAAAAATCGCGCAAAAACAATTGCCTTCCCTCCATATTTTTCGAAAAAATCTCTGGATTGCAAAAGGTATTTTTCCTTAAACCAAAAAGTATCTTCCTTATTATAAAGATAAGTGCCGCCTTTAACGCCAAACCAATATCCAACCATATTCCCAAAAACACCTGATAAAGAAACCAATGAGGACAACAAAACTACATTTACAAAATCGTTGCCTACAGATATTTGTCGAGTCAATAACTCACTGTAAATTCCGGCTAAAAATAAGAGGCTGTCTCCAGGTAAAAAAAATCCTGCAAACAATCCAGTTTCAGCAAAAATTATAAAAAGAATAACGAGCAACCCCATTTTTATTCCGCCAAATTCCATTAAAATATAAAATTCAGGATTAATTAGCTTTGTCCAATCGAAATTACTCATAAAAATATTTTAAAAATTTTTGGTTGTGAAAGTAATTATAATTTAGCAAAACAGCACTATCAAGGCGCTGGATTTCCGTTTTTTTAATAAAAATTTAATACAACCTTGCTTTTTTCAGAGGCTTTTATTTAGTTGTCTTTTCCCTGTCGTATTTGCAACAAGAAGGAAGACTGCTATAAATCCCATCAGTAGTTTTTACCTCATCAGTATCGTGACCGACTTTGGCTATAGCTTTTTTTACATCATCAATTGATGTCTTTTCAGTGTTAATAATCAAATCTAATTTATGGGTTTCTATGCTCCAATTTGCCGTTTTTACCCCATCAACCGAAAAGGCCGCTTTTTGAATTCGCCTTTGGCATTGTTCACAATTTCCATTAACCGTAATGGAATATTTTGCATTTTTGTTTTTCTTTTCTTGTGCTTGAACCGAAAATCCAACGAAAGTTACCAGTAATATTAAAATTATATTTTTCATTTTTTTTATTTTTATTTGTGATTTGCTTAGTGCAAATCTGATTGTTATTTTTTTATTTAATTTTAAATCGAAGTCCAGCATAATACATTTGTCCAAAAACTGGAGCATACACAATGGAGGCGTCAAAAGTAGAGCCAAAAGGATTTTCGCTACCAAGTATTGCTTTTTTTTGCGTGTAATTTCCAATGTTTTCACCACCTAAATAGATTTCAAAAGTATCGGAAAAAATTCGAGTAATTTGTGTGTTCATTAAAGAATAAGAAGGCGAATAATTGGGGAGTCTGTCCCGCTCAGGATTTGAGGATGTGTTGGGTAATTTTTGTTTACCCGACCAATTATATGTGAAATCAAATTTCCATTGCTTTCCTTTTTCGTCTTTATGGGTCTCATAAGATAAATTTCCAAAAAAACGATTTTTGGACTGCATGGGTCTTTCACTTTTTCCGCTTAAATAATCCGTTTGAATGTCGTAATACTTGTAAGCCGTGCGCAAATCGAGATGTTTTGCCAATTCAATATTGAAGTCCAGTTGCGCGCTATTGGCGTACGATTTCCCCTTCAGGTTATAAAACAAAACCTGCTGATTTCCAGGAACAATTGGAGTTGTATACAAATCGACTACTACCTGACTCTTGAAATCAGTTTTGTAAAAATCAAACCCAATGTCGGATTTTTTACCTAAAAACAAAAAACCTTGCGAGAAACTTAATCCGTAATTCCATGCAATCTCAGGATTTAAGCCATATATTTTTCCGTTAGCACCTAAAATATCGAATGTCCTTGAACTTGCAAAAAGAGGCTGGTTCTCGGCAAAAATATTTGCGCTTCGTTTTCCTCTTCCCGCCGAAGCGCGTAAAACACCTTTATCCCAAAGATTGTAACGAATATGGAGTCTTGGCGTAAAAAAGGTTCCCAACCTGTTATGGTTATCAACTCTACCCCCCGCAATAAAACTAAAATTATTTGCATTATCGAACGTATATTCAAAAAAAGCACCCACAGAATTATCAATTCTACTATAATCATTCACATTAACAAATTCCTGATATTTGTCATACGTAAAATTCAAACCTGTCGCAAATTTATGCATCGTGTTGTCAATAATCGAATTGAAAATCAAATTTGAATAATAGCTGCTTTGTTTGATGTCATAACGGCTTAATCCAAAATAGGAATTCTGATTATGACTATTATAAGCGTTTTGAAAACCAAAACTTTGATAAGGCATATCCGGAAAAACATACCCTAATTTCGTAGAAACATTGAACCGTTCCGTATTGATTTCGGAACCCCAAAAATTAGTGGTTCCTCGGTCTTTATTTGGGTTAAAGTTAGTTTCTCCCGTCTGTTTTTTATCATTTAAATATTGTAAATTGATAAAACTTACCCAGCCTTTTTTGGCATCTGTATATTGCCAACGATTTAAAACATTGACTTGTTTTGTCAATGGATTATCAAGGAACCCATCATTATTCGTGTCCTCTTTTGAAACTCTTGTATTGCCGTGGATGAATAAACTGGTCAGCCATTTGTCTGAAATTCTTTTGTTGAAATGGGTATTCAATTCAAAACGGCTGTCACTTGAGCCATACACATTCAAGAAAAAAGGAATGTTTTTAACCGGCTTAATTAATTCGGTGTTAATTTGTCCCGAAATACTTTCGTATCCATTGACAACGCTTCCGGCTCCTTTGGTAATTTGGATGCTTTCTATCCAAGTTCCTGGGGTAAATGATAGCCCATAGGCTTGGGATGCGCCGCGGACAGAAGGAATATTCTCTTCGGTAATCAGCAAATACGGGCTGGTCAAACCCAATATTTTAATTTGTTTTGTCCCCGTTAACGCATCCGAAAAATTGACGTCGATAGTGGGATTTGTCTCAAAGCTTTCGGCAAGATTACAACAAGCTGCCTTGAGCAATTCCTTACTGGTCAATAGTGTTGTGTTTGCCGTAACCTTATAGGATTTTTGTAGTCCTTTACTTTTTGAAGTGATTTTTACCACGCGCAAAGTGTCCTGAGAATAGGAATTAAATACGCCCAGCAAGATCAATAGGGATATTGAAATTTTTTTTTTCATAAGATGAATTTTAATGTTTTTAAAAAATTATCAAACCAAAATGGTTGAATTTAATACTAACATTAAAATCAGGCGTAGAAAATATATTGATGGTATAATTTGAAAAGCGGCGGTGCATTTGCATCACAATAATAGGAAGTGATGCGGTTAAATTCTATATTTGAAATTTCAGAATAAACGATAGGACTCCACTCTTCAAACAGGAAATTGAAATCAGGCTGAAAGAAGGATGAATTTAGAGTTACATTTTCTGATTTTTTCTGAAAATGAACCATTTTATCCTTGCAACAGCTATCTTTTTTTTCAACAAGTACAGCTGCATTCGATCCGCAGCAATTATCTTTAACTGCTTCTGGTGATTCAATATTTTTCCAATAAACGGGTCTGACGGAAGCAACTTTCCCTCTACAGTAATGCACATCTAAAGCAAATCCCACATTGGAAACCAAAAGGAAAAATGCAAGAGAAAGACTGATATGCTTTTTAAATCTCATACTGCAAAATTATGTTTTTATACAACTCATTCAACTAAACTTATGTTAAAAGTAAAAAAAAATCAAGCCGTTACAAGTCAAATTCCTGCCCCATCAAAGGAACCGAGCAGTCAAAGTGGTATCTTTCAGTAATTTTTATGCGAAGTTCATCCAATGCCTCATTTTCTCCATGAACCAAGAATACTTTTTTGGGTTTATTTTCCAATGCGGAAAGCCAATTAAGCAAATCTTTTTGGTCACCATGAGCGGATAATGCTTCTATTTCGAGGATATTTGCCAATACCTGATAATATTTTCCGTATATTTTTATTTCTTTGGCACCTTCCAATAATTTTCTGCCACGTGTTCCTTCGGCTTGATAACCAATGATGATTACTGTCGTTTCCGGTAACCCGATATAACGTTCTAAATAACTCAAAACCCTTCCGCCAGTAATCATTCCACTCGCAGCAATAACTACTTTGGGATGTTTGTCATAAATGGTGTCGATGGTTTCCTGATAATCAGAAATCATCGAAAACATTTTACACATCCCTAAATAATGATGTTCGGGTAGTTTATGCCATTTTCTGTTGTTGACAAAAATATCCAAGGTGTTAATTCCCATTGGCGTATCAATTATATATGGAATATTGGGAATTCTTCCCTCTTCTTTGAGTTGCCACAACAAATACATTACAGTTTGTGCGCGTTCTACAGCAAAACTCGGAATGATGATTGTTCCTCCTTTTTGAACCGTATTGTTGATATACATTTCCAGTTCTGCCTTTGCATTAGTGTTGGGATGAAGGCGATTTCCGTAGGTGCTTTCCAAGAAAATGTAATCAGCTTTCTTAGGTTTCGTTGGAGGATACATTAATATATCATTGTCACGACCTATATCGCCTGAAAAAACTAAGGTTTTGTTTTCCAAAGTCAATTCAATGCTGCAAGCGCCAATAATATGTCCGGCGTTTGAAAAAACAGCGGCAATTTCGGCATCCAAAAGAATTTCCTCTTTTGGTTTAACCACTCTAAAAAACGGAAAAACGGCTTCGGCTTGTTTTACAGTATAAAGCGGTTCCGCAATTTCGTGTTTGGAATAATGTTCCTGATTGGCCTTAATTGCTTCTTCTTCCTGAATTTTGGCACTGTCCAGAAGTATCAATTTTGCAACGTCCTTCGTTGGGCTCGTGCAATAAATTTTTCCTTCAAAACCCTGGTTTACCAATCTTGGTAACCAACCGCAATGATCTAAATGGCCGTGTGTAAGCAATACAAAGTCTATTGCCGAAGGCAAAATAGGTAAGGGTTGCCAGTTGAGTTCTCTCAAAGGTTTGAGGCCTTGAAATTGTCCGCAATCTATCAAAATCTTTAAGCCATTGCTCTCAATTAATGTTTTTGAACCTGTTACGGTTCCTGCTCCACCAATGAATTTGATTTTCATAATCTTCTTATTTTAAATTAAAAAAAATCGTAGTTCTATATATATTCACACAATTCTGAAGCTTCTTTCAATACGTTTTTTATGCGATTTGAACTCAATCCAATTCTTTCCAGGCAATCTGAATTGTTTATAATTTCTTTTACCAAAATCACGTCTAATATTAACAATCTGTCTTTTTCGGCGAGAGATAAAGAGGTCATACAGGTTACCGGATAAAGAAAATTATCGTCGTTTTTGGTTTTTAAATTGTTGTTCTCAGGATAATTCCAACTTAGTAAACTCAATCCAGAACATTTTGCAAAGGCAATTGCTTCTGACGTAAACCGATTATTTGTAACAATCCAGCATTTTGATATAGAATCTTTTTCAGAGAAAATGACATGTCGTCTGTCTTTAATATCATTAAATCGTGAGAGAATGTACATTGGCACTTTTACGTCAGAATTGGCATCTTTGCCAAGGTGAAATTTGCATTCAATCATCGAAATAATGTTTTCTTTTTTTATCACTACATCAATTTCATGAGACACGCACTTGCCTTGTAAAATCAAATTCGTTTGGGTTTTATAATTCTCTGCGGCAAAAAGACGAGCAATGTATTTTTCGAAGAAGAAGCCAGCCGGACCCAATAATCGTATGGCTTCTTTTAAATTATATCTGGCGGCATGCGAATGAGACGCTTTTTTTAACAGACTAAAAGCCATCTTGTAGATTTGCTTGGTTGAAATTCCTTCGTAGATTTCCTTTTTAATAGTTTTTAAAATAGTTTCAACAACTAATTGACTTGCTCCTGATTTCAAGAGCGATTGTTTGAGTTTTAGTGGATTAAAATCAACAATATCGCCAGAATGTTTTACAATCTTCATCTGTTAGGAATTTAACAATTGATAAAACGATTTAGACTACTAAAGGTACGAAAAAAAAGGAAAAAACAATTTTGTTTTAGATACAAAAATGCAAAAGAATCTAAATTCAATTATTGAATTATTTAAAACAAACTGGGATAATTTCTCCTTTGGCTAAACAATATTTTTCAACTAATTCCGGACTGATTTTATTGGTGTAATCTTCTTCGACTACTGTAAAACCAATGCTTCTTAATTTATCAAAATAATCGCGACCGTAAATGCGAACATGATCGTATTGGCCAAAGATTTCGGCACGTTCTTTTTGATCAGTGATAGAATCGTCGGCGAAAGTTGTTTCTCTGGCTAATTCTTGTGGTATTTGCAGAATTGCCATTCCGCCTTTTTTCAAAACTCGGAATAATTCCTGCATCGCTTTGGTATCGTCAGGAATGTGTTCTAATACGTGATTGCAAAAAATAATATCATAAGAATTGTCCTCAAAAGGCAAATTACAAATATCAGCTTTTACATCGGCAAGAGGCGAAAATAAATCGGTTGTACTGTAATCAATATTTTTTTGGTTGCGGAACAATTTATAAAACGCTTGCTCCGGCGCAAAATGAAGGACTTTTTTTCTTTTATTAGAAGTGAAAAAATCAGTTTCATTTTTTAAATACAACCACAACAAACGATGTCTTTCGAGCGAAAGCGTACTTGGCGAAAGTGCATTGTTTCTCTGTTTTCCGTACCCATAAGGCAAAAACATTCTGAAACTTTTGCCATCGATTGGGTCAGTGAATTGAGTTCCTTTCAAAGCTAAAGCAAGAACAGGACGTGCAGCATAACTCAGTCTAATTAAAATTGGACGAGGAATGGTATTGAGTATTAATTTAAAAAGTTTTTTCATTAAGAGTAAATATTCTTTCAAATTTTTCGCTTTCTATTATGTGATATTCTGAAAGGAGGTGTTTGTACTGTATTCTGAGTTTTCTTTCAATATTTGCAAAAAAAGGTAATGCAGTTGCAGAAATATTAGCTTTATTATAGACAAAATAAATTTGGAACAATGTATTCGGAAAACACAAGCTTTCTTGGAAGTTTTGAGTAAAAATATAATTGTAAAAAGTTATTATAGACTCTGTTGCTTTTAATCTAAACTGTGTTTCAGGAATTTTATGTCCTCTTTTGAACTCAACAAAAATAATTTTATCATCTTTAAAATAAATGGTATCCGATGTTTTTATTTTATCCTTATAAATTACTGGTTTATCTAAGGTGTCGAAATCGAAACTTTTTTTTTCTGAGTTCAATAGCGAAATACCATTACTGCTATCTAACGAAAGTTCGGTCAAAGATTTCTTAACAACATTGTCTTTAAAAAACTGCTCGATTTCATTAATTCTCATCATTTAGGTCTTGAATTGTATAAAAAGCTTCAGAAATAGTACTTAAAATTGGAGTGATGTCTTTTGTTACATCTATAATTTTAGAGGACAATCCATCTTCATTTTTCTCGGCAAAATAAAAATTTGTTAAATCTTGATATTGGTATTTTTTGGAATATGCTTCTAAAGCCTCAATAAAATAAGGACTATGTGAAGTTAGAACTATTGGAATTGCAAATTCTTTTGAAAGTCTAACTAAAATTTCAGCATATTTAACTTGCCAAGTTGGGTGTAAATGTACTTCGGGTTCATCAATGATTAATAAAGAATTGGAGTTTAAAATGCCTTTTTGTAAGAGCAATTGCAAAATGCCAAAACTTTTTATTCCAGTTGCCACATTATTTAAGTCAAATTCAACTTTATTTTTTTTAAAAACTAATTCGCTTTTTGAATTAAAATCAAACTCACCGCCTATTACTTCTGTAATTATTGAGTTTAATTTTTCTATAATTTCACTATTGTCCGAAAATATGTCCTGTTCTTTTTTTGGTTGAAAAATCTTACTATTCAGATGTTGATTTTTGTCTCGGAGTATTTTATCAAAAGAAAAGAAATCTCTATCATGTAATTTTATTGGTGATTCAACAAAAAAGACATCATCATAATAAAAATTTGAAACAGAATCAAAACCATCAAAGATGATTTGGCTGTCAAACGATATTGTTTTTTCTTTTACTCCTTCAATTTTAATAAACGAACTCCCTTCCTTGAACTTATTTTTTATTTGACTTCCAAATTCATTTTCAAAAAAAGATTCTAATTCATATTGTAATACCTCTTTCGAGTCAATTGTTATAGAAAGACGATTTTCAATGTCAGTCAAAAATGTTTTAAGTTGATTTTTGACCGATTCGATTGAAAAATCAGCATATAATTTATTTAATTCATCGAGTTCAGATATTTGGATGTCTGTTTTTTTTGAATTTTCGAAATTCAATTTTATATTACGCATTCCAAAAAAAGAATCTCGATTTTCTAAAAATAAAGAAATAAATTTCTCCTGAATCTTTTCGTCTTCGCCGTTAGAAAGTTTAGTTCGTAATAAAAGATTTCTAATATCACGAATTCTGTTTCTCACAAATTCAATTTTCGAAGCATTAAATCTATCTTCATCTATGTTTACACCTCTAATTAAAGCATACAAAACCTTCCCAACAGTACTTTTCCCAGAGTCATTTTGACCAGCAATAAGTGTAATTCCATCAACATTAATATAGGCTTCTTCAATAATTCCAATATTTTGAAGTTTTAGTCTCATTGTGGTATTTTTTTATAAAAGTAGTTATTTTTTTAGACTTAGTGACAAGTTTATTCTTTGTGAAATTCGTATCTAAATCACTAATGGCAATTTTCTAAACTCGTCTTCCTCATTACTTACAATTCCCAATGCCTGATAAACATAATCGAAAGTCGAAAGCAATTCTGGTTTTCCGTCAATGAGTGCCACGTCGTGTTCAAAATGAGCACTTGGTTTTCCATCAGCTGTCAGGATTGTCCAACCGTCTTTAAGTTGTTTTATGTTTTTAGTCCCCAAATTAATCATCGGTTCAATGGCAACTACCATTCCTTCTACAAAAAGTTTTCCACGACCGCGTTTTCCGTAGTTGGGCATTTCTGGGTCTTCGTGCATTTTTTGACCAACTCCGTGACCCACTAATTCCCGAACTACGCCATATCCGTGGCTTTCTGTATATTTTTGAATAGCATTTCCAACATCTTCCACACGATTTCCGGCTTTAAATTCCCGGATTCCAACGTATAAAGATTCTTTGGTTACCTGCAATAATTTTTTGGTTTCCGGTGCAACTTCGCCAATTTCGAAAGAATAGGCGTGATCGCCGTGATATCCGTTTTTATAGGCGCCACAATCTACCGAAATTACATCACCACTTTTTAAAGGGATGTTGTTAGGGATTCCGTGCACAACCTGAGCATTTGGGCTCATACAAAGCGAGTTTGGAAAACCATATAATCCAAGGAAACTTGGAACAGCTCCATGATCCCGAATGAATTCTTCAGCTAATTTGTCTAAATATAAAGTGGTGACTCCTTCTTTTATTTCGGAAGCAATCATCCCTAATGTTTTCGAAACGATTAAGGCACTTTCGCGCATCAATTCAATTTCTTCACGGGTTTTTTGGATAATCATAAAACTTTTTTCTGACTGCAAAAATACAATTAAAAACTGATTATTTAAAAATTTGATTATGTATGAGTTTTATCATATTTTTTTTAAACAATTGCATGTAATTTTATAGAAAATTATTGGTTATGAGTATATATATAACTGCTGAAGAAGCCGTAAAAGCGGTAAAATCTGGTGATAGGGTGTATCTTCAGGCTGCAGCTGCTGCCCCTACAATACTAGTAAATGCATTAACGGAAAGAGCTTCTGAATTAAGAAACGTAGAAATGTGTCACTTGCACATTGAAGGAGAAGCGCGTTATGCGAATCCGGAATTAGCTGAAAGCTTTCACGTGAATTCTTTTTTTATTGGTCCAAACATTAGGCATACT
Organism: Flavobacterium soyangense; assembly: GCF_015277675.1. Taxonomy (GTDB): domain Bacteria; phylum Bacteroidota; class Bacteroidia; order Flavobacteriales; family Flavobacteriaceae; genus Flavobacterium; species Flavobacterium soyangense. The sequence continues at coordinate 34,611 of NZ_JADHEC010000018.1, read as the reverse complement.
TTGGCAGCGGGAAATGGTTCTTATACGCCTGTTTTTTTGAGTGAATTGCCCTATTTGTTTAGAAAAAAAGTACTGCCTTTAAATGTGGCATTTATTCATGTTTCACCACCGGATAGTCACGGATATTGTTCGCTTGGAGTTTCAGTAGAAGCAACATTGGCAGCAATTGAAAGTGCAAAAACAGTAATCGCACAGGTTAATCCGCAAATGCCAAGAACTTTTGGAGATGGATTTCTTCACATTTCCGAAATTGATTATTTAGTCGAAGTTGATGTGCCAATATACACTCATGAAATGGGGAATTCTTCACCATTGGAAGATAAAATAGGGAATTACATTGCGTCATTAATAGAAGATGAAAGCACTTTACAAATGGGAATTGGCTCTATTCCAAATGCTGCTTTATCAAAATTGTCCAACCATAAAAATCTGGGTTTACACACCGAAATGTTTTCGGATGGTGTGATTGATTTAATTGAAAGTAATGTTATTAATGGTAATTTTAAAGGGGTTTCAAGAGGTAGAGCATTGGCTACTTTTTTAATTGGTTCCCAACGATTATATGATTTTGTAAATGACAATCCGTTTGTTGAAATGAGAGAATCATCATATGTAAATGATACCGCCAGAATTCGGAAAAATCCAAAAATGGTTGCCATTAATTCAGCAATAGAAGTTGATGTGACAGGTCAGGTTTGTGCGGATTCAATTGGGGCAAGAATGTATTCAGGTGTTGGAGGTCAAATGGATTTTATCCGTGGTGCCTCATTAAGTGATGGAGGAAAAGCTATTATTGCGCTACCTTCGGTGACTAAAAATGGCGAGAGCAGAATTGTTCCTTATTTGAAACAAGGAGCAGGGGTTGTCACCACGCGTTCTCATATTCAATACATTATTACTGAAAACGGAATAGCCGATTTGTACGGAAAAACATTGCGACAACGGGCAACAGAATTGGTTAAAATTGCACATCCAAATCATCAGGAATGGATTGAAAGAGAATATTATAATTTGATAAACCCCAGATAAAAAGAGAGTCCAGCAAATTTGCAGGACTCTCTTTATATAAACTCAGTTTTAACTATTACAAAAGTGAATGTCTGGTCATAACTTTGGGTTTTTCAATTCCCATTAACTCTAAAATGGTTGGAGCTAAATCTCCCAAAACGCCATCATGAATTTCTTTTAATTCTCCATCAACTAAAATGATTGGAACTGGATTTGTGGTATGCGCTGTGTTTGGACTTCCATCAGGATTAATCATCGTTTCGCAGTTTCCGTGATCGGCAATAATTAATGTTGTATAATCATTGGACAAAGCCGCAGTAATCACTTTTTCGACACATTTATCAACGGCTTCACAAGCTTTTATTGCTGCACTCATAACGCCGGTATGTCCTACCATATCACCATTTGCAAAATTTAGACATACAAAATCAACCTCACCTTTTTCAAGTTCAGGAACCAATGCGTCCGCCAGTTCATATGCACTCATCTCCGGTTTTAAATCGTAGGTGGCTACTTTTGGAGAGTTTTTCAGGATGCGGCTTTCGCCAATAAAAGGTGTTTCTCTTCCACCCGAAAAGAAGAATGTCACGTGAGGATATTTCTCTGTTTCGGCAATTCTAATTTGTTTTTTGTTGTGTTTTTCTAAAACTTCGCCAAGGGTTTCCGTAACGTTGTCTTTGTTGTAAACAACTTTAACGTTCTTATAAGTTTCGTCATAATTGGTAAGCGTAACATAATACAAATTCAATTTGTGCATGTTTTGCTCGTGGAAATCTTGTTGTGATAAGACTTCTGTAAGTTCGCGACCTCTATCCGTTCTGAAATTAAAGAAAATAACGACATCATTTTCTTTAATTGTAGCCAATGGTTTGTCGTTTTCATCAACCATTATAATTGGGTTTATAAATTCGTCGGTCACGTTATTTTCGTAACTTTCTTCAATGCTTTTCGCTGCATTTTTAGAATGTGTTCCTGTTCCGTTTACCAATAAATCATAAGCTATTTTCACTCTTTCCCAGCGTTTATCACGATCCATTGCATAATATCTGCCAACAACTGAAGCAATTTTAACCGAAGTTTTTGCGATATAATTTTCTAAGTTTTGGATGTAAGTAGCTCCTGATTTTGGATCCACATCACGTCCGTCCGTGAAAGCATGTACGAAGACTTTTTGCAATCCAAAATCCTGGGTTGCGTCTATCAAACCGCGCAAATGCGAAGTGTGAGAATGCACACCGCCATCGGAAACCAATCCTAAGAAATGAATATTTACGTTTTTATCTCTGGCATATTGGAACGCTTCAACTAGAACGGGTTCCGTATTTAATGTTTTGTTTTCTACGGCAAGATTTATTTTGGCCAAATCTTGGTAAATAATTCTTCCGGCACCAAGATTCATATGTCCTACTTCTGAATTTCCCATTTGGCCTTCAGGTAAGCCCACATTTAGACCATCGGTTCGTAGTTGAGCAACGGGATATTTTGTATATAAACTTTTGATAAAAGGAATATTGGCATTGTCAATTGCGGAGACTTTAGGGTCGGGTGAATTTCCCCAACCGTCTAGGATCATAAGGATTACTTTTTTGTTCATTGTGATTTTTTTTGCAAAGATAAAGTTTTCCAAAAAGATATAAGTACGTCAAAACTACTATTATATATAAAAAAGAGAAGTACAACAAATACCTTAAAATGTGTTGTAAAATGTGTTTTTTTGTACAATAAATGCAATAAAAAATCCCCTAAAACCATTTATAAAACCATGGTTTTTGAGGAATATTTTGTAAAGTATAAGAGATTTAAATGATTAGAAGCTTATTTTGGATTTTCTACTTTTTTAAAATACATTTTTGACTTGATTGTAGTCTATGAAATATTTTATACTGATGGATATTACGTGATTCAAATCTTTGTTATTAAGTAGGCTGATGTAATTATTTGCAAAATCCTTGTTGATTAAATTGTCATATTTAGCGGCATTGCTCCGATACAATAGGGTCAATTGACTTCCGGGTGCAAACCACCAATTGTATGACACATCTAAATTCCAAGTAATCAGGTTTTGGTTTTGGTTTTCGGTATAATCATTATAAGGAATAAGCCTTCCATTATCTCCTAGTTTAAGAAAGTTTTTGTTTTCGGTATATGACCAATAATAACGTGCAGAAATGTCAAAATTCATTTTACTATTCAAGGAATATTTTCCATTTAGTGTATTGATGTATGTGACTACATTTCTATTGGCATAAATAATAATGTTTGGTGTTACACTATTGTTGTCCTCATTTATACTATCAGTAAAGCCTTTATTATTGTTTTGTTTAAAAAAATTAAAAGCATAATTCAATGCAAAATGATCGTCGAAGCGATACCTTGGACTGAAATCTATTCCAATTGATTTTCTTCCAGATTCATTTAAAATGGCAAAATAGGGATTGATGTCGAAAGCAAATTTATTATTGTAATTAGATGAAATAGTGAGCCAGCCTCCAAATCTCTTAGGATCAATGCTATAACGACCATTTGCTCTAGGTTCGTAATAATTATAATTCTCCAAGGAACGATATTGTAGTCCAAAACCAACGTAGTGATTCTTTTTTGTAGTTGAATTTACATTTAAATTAATCTGGTTACCCTGCACTTTGCCTGTTTCTTTTTGAAACTGAGTAAAGGCATTGATGTTGGTATTAAAAGAGTTAAAAAATTTTGTTGGATTGAGAATGCGATAGCTAGAATTACCGTAAAAATTATAATAATTAGTTTCAAAATTTATCCCTAAATCGTTGCTGTCAAAATCCTTTGTGACCATATTGGCGCCTACACTATAACGGTATTTTCCAGTTGTTTCAGAAAAGTCCAAGGTTGTATTTATTCCGCCTTTTTTGTTTTTAATATCATTTACATAACTGTATTCAAAATTTCCTGCTAAATTGTAAGTGTTTTTTGTAGTATTTAAATCCCAAACTAAGGCTGATACATTTCCGTCTCTAAAGGAACCATTTCGTGTGACATTAGTATTTATAAATGAAACTGATGAGTTTTTGTGAAAACGTTGGTCAAAAACAATGATGTTATAATTGGTTAATGGTTCAACTAAAACTGCAGTTGTTTCTTGAGTATCGGTATTTTTAATAGTGGCATACGTTTTTTTCGTTACGGCATTAAGATATCCAATACCTAAACCTCCTTTTGTTCTACCCGAAATTTTGGTTGCATTGTATAATTCTACGCTGTTAGGGTTTTCGATTATTTCTTCATTTGACTTCAGTTCCGGAGAATAGGATGGTGGTCCGCCAATTCTTCTGGAATAAAAAAGATTTCCTTTGCTGAACAAATCGGTTCCTTCTGTAAAAAAAGCTCTATTTTCATTGAATTGTTGTTCAAAGGGACTTAAATTTAAAATTCGATCATCGTATTTGGTTTGTCCAAAATCAGGAATCAGCATTGCATCTAGTGTAAAAGCATCATTTATTCCGTATTTGATGTCCAGACCACGTTTTAATTCACTATTGGTTTTTTGATCTGCATTGGCATATGTATAAAACGAAGCATAAGGTAAAAGGAAAAGTCTAGCTGGGGTTTTGATGTTCTCAATACCTTCTAAAGTTCCATTTTGCTGGGTAAATGTTCCAATTTTCGAATCAATAAAATTCCAGGAATATTTTTCTCTATCTCTGCGTATTTCTCTAAAAAAATTAACTCCCCAAGTTTGAGCTTTTTCACTCGAGAAGCGCAGAGCTGCATAAGGAATTCGCATTTCTACTGCCCAGCCAAAATCTGTTATGACAGCTTTACTGTCCCAAACAGCATCCCACGAATAATCTTCGCCATTGGTATCTGTTTCTAAACAATCTGCTTGACCGTCTGCAGCATTGACAAAAAATTGAAAATTTTGTTGACCATCATTATACCCATTGATAAAAACACCAAAAAAATCGGCTGCACCAAAATTGTCTCTTTTGTTGATTTCTTTTAAGATTTTGTTCGGTTCATTGTCGTAGAGTAAGGCACCTATATAAATGGCTTCGTTGTCATATAGTACACGAACCTCAGTTCTTTTGTTTTTGGCAACAGCTTTGCCATTATCGGGTTGAAACATTATAAAATCTGTTGCAATAGGAACTGATTGCCAAATGTCTTCCTCAAGTTTACCGTCTAAAGTAATCATTTCGGATGTGAATTTTGTTTGTAATGATTTCTTCTGGCCGAACCCAAAAACAAAAAATAAAAGAAAATAGAAGTAGTAACACTTTTTCATTAAAAAATAATTCGTATATTCAAAGTTTTAAAAATCTATTTTCTTTAGTGAAAACAAGATTTAAAAAGTTTTTCAGATGAATAGACTATATAATTGGTATAATGTTACAGTTTAATTATAGAAAAGTTAAAACTTATTTTTTTAAGGAATTATAGTCAATATAATAGCGAATACTAACCGATAAAATATTTGTCAAATTGCTGTCAAAAACATTAGAGATGTTTGTATGTACATTTTTTTCGACAATATTTGAACTTACTAATGCATAATTTCTATATAAAACAGAGATTTCACTTCCTGGGGCAAACCACCAAGAATAAGAAAAATCTAAATTCCAAGAGTTGAAATTTCTATTTTTATTTTCCGAATAACTTGAATTAGGAGTTAAATGACCGTTATCTTGCAGGGTGAAAAATTCATGATTTTCAGCATAGGACCAATAATAACGGGCTATAAGATTAAAGGTCATCTTATTGGTTATGGAATATTTACCGGTAAAATAATGTTCTGCTATTTCTCGATTGCGTTCGGCAAAAATAATGTCGGTATTATCAAAACCAACCCATCCTCTGTCATTTACCTTGCGAGTGTAAAGCAAATTATAGGATAATGAAAATTTATCACTGAATCTGTATTTTATTCCACCATTTAAAATATAAGCATTTCTTCCTTCTTCGTCAAATTTTTCAGCTGCAGCCTCTACTTCATAATGGAAAGGCTTGTTTTCGTTCGAATAAAACTGGATATAACCGACGACACTTTTGGGTTTAAAAACATATCTTCCATATTCTCGGGGTTCATAAAAATCAAATCGTTCTAATGGATTAAGTGTAAAACGAAATTCAAGATAATGGTTTTTTAATGTAGTTGCAGAAGCATTAATTTGATACCAAGCTTCTTGGAATTTTCCAGTGGTATTTTGTATATCAGTATTTATATTTTGAGAAGCTTTAAAAGAATTAAAAGTTTTTGTTGGATTTATAATTCTATAACTCATTTCAGCATAAGCTGCGTGATAGTTAGTTACAAAAATAATTCCTAAATCATTTATATCGTAATTTTTGGAAATATATTTCCCAGAAAACAAATATCTGTATTTTCCGCTCGTTTTAGCAAAGTTTAACGCTGTTTTGTATCCATCATAATTTTCTAAACCAGTAATGGAACTGTATTTAAAATCCCCATATAAATTATAAGTGTTTGCTTTTGTATTCAAATCGAATAATATAGCGGAAACATTGGCATCACGAAAATTTCCATTTCTAGTGGTATTTGTGTTAACAAAAGAAACTGATGAGTTTTGATTGAAACGCTGGTCAAATACCAAAACATTATAATTAGTTAATGGCTCTATGACTTCTTTTCGGGTTGTTCCTGTAATTGTATTTGAAATTGTGGCAAAAGTTTTCTCGGTAACGGCATTTAAAAACCCAATTCCGAGTCCTTTTTCGGTTCGACCGGAAACTTTTACTGCATTTATTAAATTAACAGAGCTTGGATATTCAGTAACTTTTTCATTGACCACAGTTGTAGGTTCAGTAGTTGGTGTGCCACCAATTCTTCTGGAATAAAATAAGCCTCCTTTTGAGAACAAATCAGTCGCTTCCGTAAAAAAAGGTCTGTTTTCGTTTAATTGCTGTTCGAAGGGTTCGAGATTAAGAATCGCATTATCAAATTTTGTTTGTCCAAAATCAGGAACTAATATCGCATCAAGTGTAAATGCATCACTTATTCCATATTTAATGTCTAAACCCGCTTTTAGGGTTCTATCAGATCCATAATCATTTTGTTGATAATATGCTGATGTATAAGGGATTAAGAAAAGCCTGGTAGGCGTTTTTATATTTTCAATTCCTTCTAAAACTCCTTCTTGCGTTATTATGGAACCTATTTTTGTGTCAACAAAATTCCAGGTATATTTTTGGGCATCACGCTTTATTTCGCGCATAAAATTTAAACCCAAAGTTTGTTTCGGGGCTTTAGAAAATCGAAGTGCTGCATAAGGAATTTTCATTTCCACAACCCAACCAAAATCGGTTAATGAGACTTTACTATCCCAAATGGCATCCCATTTATAATCTTCAAGGTCTTCCGTTGCCAAACAATCCATCTGTACCCCAGCGGCACTTACATAAAATCTAAAATCTTGTTGCCCGTCATTGTATCCATTGATAGAAACCGAAAAATGGTCAGAAACTCCAAAAACATCACGATTAGTTAATTCTTGTGAAATTTTATTGGGCTCATCATCATATAATAAAGCAGAGACATAGATGGCCGTATTGTCGTAAAGAATTTTTACTTCTGTTTTCTTGTTTTTACTGATAGGTTTTCCATTATCAGGCTCATACATAATGAAATCAGTAGCAATTGGAGCGGTTTTCCAGGCTTCTTCATTAATTTTTCCGTCTATAACAATGTTTTCTAAAGTAGATTTTGCCTGAAGTATCTTTTTTTGGCTGTAAATGTTTTTGCTTAAAGAAAACAAAATGAGTATTAAAATAATTGAAAGTTTCGGCATATGGTGCTTTTAATTTAACAAATATAATACAAATACCACAAAAAACAAACAAAATGAAATTTTTTACATCTTATAGCATTCCTAAAATAAACCTTAAATCATATTTTTTTCTTAAATTATTTATAGAAATTTATTTCTGTTGTATATTTTATAATCGAAAAATCAAAATTTCCATTTTTGTAAATCAAAATTTCCATTTTTTTGACAAATATAACAAAAGGCTTCACATATCGCGAAGCCTTTTTAATCACACTTTAAACCACGTTTAAATTATTCACACCTTCTCTCTTATATCTAAAATTCCAAGGAAGCCTCTGGTAGCAGCTGTAGTAATTACATCAATACCTATTATTCCACCTACTGACTTGACATTGTTGTAAATAGCTTGATTATCAACTACGCCAGTACCATCGGTATGCCTAGATGAAAATGCTTGCGCTACACCTTTTACTACAAAATTATAAGTTGAAGTAAGTATATTACGATGTGCATAAAGTATAATGTCGTAGTTTTTAGTATCGTCAAGCCCTGTAATGTTAAAACTGCCTTTATTACCAAGAGTTTCAGAGACAAGCCAGTTGAACCTAACAGCGTTATATTCATACGGAAATTGCGTACCAGGTAAGGTAATGTTACTATCGACCCCGTCAAATGCGTCAGTAATAATTAATCCGTAAGTTGACGCTACATTTTTCGTGTCCTTCAAATTTGAAAGTGATTGACCAACAGGAATTGAGCTTGCTGATATTAAATTCACGGGTGAGTTGAAAGTATTCCAAGTTGCTGCAGCACCTAAGTAAGTAGTTGCTTTTGAATAAACCGCAATGGAAGCAAAGTCTATTAAAAATTGTCTTCCGGCCTGATAAGTAATTGTATCGCTTACTCCATCTGTTGTTACATTATTATTTTCAATTTTAACATAAACTGTTTTCAACCCTTGAGTAGACGACAACGTGAATGGTACTGTACTGCTTGTGTAAGCTACCCAGGAAGCTCCAACAAACGTAGAACTCTCAGAGATCATATAATGAGTAGGGTTTCCTAAAAAAGTCATAACTACATTCACGGCTGTTGCATCTGTAAGCAAAGCACCTGAATTAATAGCTATAGATGATAGCTGCAAGAAAAAACTAGAAACTCTAACTATTCCAGCATAAGCCCCTATAAACTTATCGTTGTCTGTCCAATTTTTAAATCCTCTAAAATCATAAGTTTCACCTAAAACAGAACCTCCAGATGCAATAGCGGAATCTGAATAAATGTTAAAATTTCCTTTAGATATTGAGCCAAACTTCTGTGCGGTTGTATCTAACAAATTCAAGACTACGTTATTCAATGCGTTAGATTCCCACACAGCTAAAGTTGTAGCCTCTTGCCCTGCAAATTTACTTGAAACATTAGCGCAGGATACTACATTGTTTCTAAAAACAAATCCTTGATGCTGACAAACATTGTAAGCTCCAACTGTTGCTTTATTCCCAGTTGTAATTAGATTATTATTATATACATTAATAGGTATGTTATTGTAAAAATTTCCATTAGAATTTATACCAACATTTTGTTCAGGCACGTCTTTACTATTCAGCAAGTACAAAGCTGCTGAACCTTCCGGAATGTTTACAATGACATTATTATAAATGTCTACTGGGCCTAAAGCTCCAAACTGAATTCCAGCTCCTCCAACTTTATTGATGTAATTGTTAAAAACTTTACCTTCAATTCCTAAAGACATTCCTGTGTTTTGGTCTGGCTCACTAGCTTTTCCGCAATCTAATAAAACATTGTCGTGTATCTCAGTAGTTCCTGTAGCATTGTTTAATTGTAAGCCGTCCCAACCCGTTCTTTCAAAACGGTTTCGATAAACTTTCGTATCGTTCAAATTATGCGGTCTATACGTCACATCAACTCCAGCTGAGTTTTTCTTTGTGTGTTCAGAATTATCAAAATAGCCCCAATACATACCCTCGCCTGCGGTATCGTGAACATAGCTATTGTGAAGCCTAGTGTCTTGCATAGTGAAATTTCCTCGTAAAGTAGCTGTATTATTCACGTCAGGATCTGTTTTGCAAAAAATACCAGCAAAGCTTGGTTTGCTAACTTCAAGATTATGTAACTCAATATAATTACTTAAACTTGTAATCTGAATTGCTGTGTTGCCTTGCTCATAATCATCATGCTTTGTAACGTGAATTCCTAAATCTATGTTCTGATACCCTTTACCATCAATTACAATATGCTCACACCCTTGTAAAATTATACCCCAATAAGACGAGTATTTTATCAGCATTTGCGTAGGAGAGTCAATTGTAATTATAATGGGATTTGTGATTGTGCCTTTTAAATTCAAGCCTTGTATCCTATACCTATGATTAGGGTCGTGAGTTGAAGGAAATTTTAATACAACTGTAGAACCTGCTGGAACATTTGTTCCTGAAATTGTATTTATAGTAGTTCCTAACGGATCTTCTATAGCAAGAGTTTCAATACTTTTTAGCGTAAACTCAATAGCTAATGTTCTAAGGGCTAATGCTGGAGTAACAGTTATTATTCGAAACTGCTTATTCACTGTCGTTCTTGAGTTACTTGTTTCAGTCGCCGTCAATACTATGTTAAAGGCCCCTCTATAAGTAAAATTAACGCTTACCGGAGCGACAACATTGTTTATTGTCTGATACAATGCGCCTGTATTAGCGTCATACAACTCTAACTTAACAGTGTGCGCATTAGCGATAACTTGTGGATAAATTCTAGTCGGGGTTATAGTAACAGAATCTCCAACTCTACATACCTTATTCGAAACCGATATGGTATAATAAGGCTCGGTTGGCGATAAAAGTCCGTACACAGTTTCAGTAGATTCAACCAGACTTTTTACCGTGTTACTGATTTTTAATGATTGAATATTACCTCCAGGGGCTAAAATTGTAACGGTTTCATTCAATGTTGCGCTGGTTCTATTAGCATTCACTCCGTCTTTTATCGACCATAAATTCACGTCATTATCTATCGATTTATTTGTCAATGAAACTGTGTCGCCTACAACAGGGAAATAATTTGATACATCAAAACCCGGCACTGGTAGTGCTTGTTTTACTAAAAAAGCTTGAGAATATAGTGTCATTTAATTAAATTTTTTCTATGTTAAGAGCATAAGATCTGTTAGCTATGTAAGTTCCATTTGAATTGTTATTCGAAAATAAAGCAACCGAAACATCATGCCCAATTGCTACTATATCAGGGCTTCCAGCTGAAGAAAATGTCCACTTGTATAGTCCGTAATCATCATACTTATCTACAGACAATAGCGTAAGAGCTGCTGAGTTTACAATGTAGTTCAAATCAGTTTCCTGAAAATTGGAGTTCGTAGGAGTATATATTCCTGCATATTCTATCGCAACTTGATTGGTTCCTACAACTCCATTAAAATAATATGCTCCCGGATTTCCGTTTCCAGTTTTAACAAATCTTTTTATATCAAACTTTGGAAGTATCAATGAATTTATCCCAGCATTAGTTATAACAGGAAGCGGCAAACTTTCATCATCATTAGTATATAACGGAATAGTAGTTGACACAACTATAGAATTTATATCTTGAAGATATGGGGCTGCTCTTAGTTTAGTCAATGAATTACTTCTGGATAATTTAACAATTGAACTTGTACTAGTTACGTTCAAGATATTATTTGATATAGCATCTGCATTCAGGCTATAGTCTTTGTAAATATTATAGTTTGAATTTAAAACATCTAACACGGGCATTTCGAACAAACCAGCGTCAGCCACATTATTAGTAAAGCCAGGCATGCTAATTTCAAATACATTGTTAAAAGAATTCAACGTTCCTATTCTTTGATTCGCTCTTATAAATTTAGCATACATATTATTGCCGTTTACCGGAGACAACTTCACGTTGCAATTAATTACCTCTACAACTTCAATGTTGTCTATTTCGACGTTCTGTTTTGTCCAAGGATAATAAACTTGATAGAGATTATTTTTTATGAGGCAATTTTTAATGGATAGAATTTCAGACTTTTTTGTGTTAAAAAGCGATATAATTTCTCCAGGGCAATTTATTAATTTCGTTCTATTAATAAACACTCGTTTTATATTAAGTCCAGAAATAATCGTATCGGCCAATGCACCGTCGAGTACACAATCTTCGATCTTGATAATATCAACTTCTTTTAGTTCTATAATAGCGGGTTGACCGATCCTGTCACGAATAATTGTACAATTAGAAATTGTTGTCTTAAGAAGAGAAAACACTTTGACAAACTGAATGTCTAATGCTCTCAATCCAAACTTACTAAAAGCACAATCTGTTACATTTATCGAGTTGCAATCTATAGCTACTATGCCGTATCTTCCGTGCTCTAGTGCTGGATTTTTAGGATAAACGCCGTCAAAAGTACAATTGTCTATTGCTATATTATTGCAACTTTGGATATATAATGCCGATAGAACTTCTGGCTTAGAATACTCGTGATAATTACAAACGTTTATAAAATTAATACCAGAAAAGATAATATTATCAACTTTCAACATCCTAAACGCTCCTCCAGTTTGACAATCTATGGTAAACTTTTTCTGGCCTTTGATGTGTAAATAATAATTTGATCCAGCATTCCAACTTTCTATATAGCGTATCATTCCTGTAAGACTAGCTGTATTCACATTCACAACTTCATCTGTAGCTGTAATGGTAACGTCATTCGTCAGTCCTGTAGGGTATTCAGCAAGAATGTCATCTATACAATTTGCTATAGAATTATAAGTTTTAGCACTGTCACTTCTTACAAGTCCGTTGACTACATTAATAGAGGCAGTCATTGTATTACTTTGACCAGTAATGTTTCGAACTTTTATAAATAAAATTAATTGAATGTTATCAACGTAAGGAAAATTATAACTGTAATCGCCGCCAGTGTATGGTAGCCAAGTAGTTCCTACCATAGACTCAAGCCTAGAAACACTAATTTCGCTAACAACTCCAACAGTGCCTATATTTAAACGTAATGCGCTATTACTTGTAGATACAGCTCCTTCGTTAATAGTGAATGTATTTATTGTTGGAGCAAAACTAGGCTTAATGTTGAAAGTCACGTTGGAGTCAAAAGCATTAATATCAATGTTTTTGCAAGTAGTGCCTTGTGTAATATTATCTACCAAACTACCATCGACAACTGTGGTTGAAATTAGATCATAACCAGGAGCAATTATAGTAACATCATACTTTCCAATAGGTAACTCGTTGCTTAATGTTCCGAAAGAAGTACCTCCAGAAAATACAATGGTATTTGTACCCGCATTTCTTACTTCTATTTCTCCGTGTACAGGTAGATTATTTGACTTCACAAACACGTTTAAAAATCCTGAGTTTTTTAGTAGCAATAAATCTAATGCGTGTGCTAGTTTACCAATTCCTTCTTCTAAGTTATCTCCAGGAACTACATTCCATTCATAATTACTTTTAGAATAAGTATCTGAGATAAGAATAGTTTTCGCATTGGGCTGCAAAATATTTTCAATCCCATCAATAGCCGTGATAGGTATCTTTTCATCTTTGTGGTAAAACGAATCTATCCACGCCCAAAATTGCTCTTGAGTTGGTTTTAAACCAGTTTTAAACCAGTTTTTTAATGTGTTTTTATCTGCCATAGTTATACTCCTTTATATTGAATGAAATGAACTACTCGATATGGATTTAGTAGTGAGAATGATTCATCATTACCCAATTCATTTGTATCGGCATCTTGCAAACTGCCAAGTGGAAAATCAGTGTTCTCTGGTTTATAACCACGCCCGGGGACTGCTTTTTTATACGTGAATTTATGCTTTGGCAAATTGCCAATAGATAAGGTTTTGCTTTTTGCACCACCAACTTTTCCAACCACATCAAAATCGGCATCTGTTGCAGAAAAACCTACTGGAGTTCTACCCGCTAGACCTATGTATTCGACCCATAAAGGAGGAATTTCATTAGCTGGTCGTCCCCAAAGTGCAATCAAATCTATTGGAATATTGCCAACCAATGGGCGAGCTTCTAATGCCGTAATTCTAGCCACTAAGGTATCTATGTTTTTAGTCGGGAAACCCGCTTTAAAATCAACCCAATCCATCGCCCCAACACCTGTTCCAAATGTCACGTATCGGGTTTTGATAACAGGTTTCGATATATTGTCCTCAAAAAGCAAATTTTCAACAACCTCCACAATTTTAACTTTAGTCTGAGCAGTTCCGCCTCTAAATTCTAATACTTCACCGTTAATACATACAACACCAGGACTAACTATTGAGCCAGTGGTAACACAGCCCGAAATAATAGTCTTATCGCCCGCAATTGCTCCTAGAGCATTAAAAATAGAGAACGCAGTTTGCAACTCGTCCAGAATGCGAGTACTCATCGGGAAACCGCCTGTATTGCCAAAATTCATTGTATTCATGTCATTGCGAGGAACGAAGCAATCCCATTCCGTATTTAATTAATAATTATTAAACTTTTAAACTCTTAAACCGCTACAATTTTATATGATTTTCCCGCCAATGCATAGAACTCTATAGTAGCCTCTATTGCGGGTTGTTTTTTCATAGCTATTATCTGCTGAGGTACATTTACAATAAAATCTACCGTCGTTCCGGCATAATTAAAGGCTGATTCTATAAACATCGTTCCCAAAGAAACGGGTGTGTTTTCGCCAAACGTATAAATATAATCTTGCACCTTATTACTCGTGTTGCTTATCGTTATTCGCCTTTCGTCAGGGTCATATCTGTCATTCAAAGCACCTCTTAAATAACAGCGCTGCGAGTTGTATTTTAAAATCTCTAAATTATCATCCCGGAGTAGAGACCAACGATGGTACAAACTTGTAATAGGCGCAACCAACGATTTGAGATAACCAAACAATACTGGCTTTCGCAAAAAAGTAGGCAAAAGCAAAAGAATGAGCTTATCAAAGTCGATTTTATACCACATAACTCACGCTGCTAAAATTCCCACTCTCAAACTCTCCAGTGCTTTCGTTTATACTTCCCACATCAAAATAACCAGCTACGGGAACGGTTTTCACATCAATCAATTCGGGTGCATTATACAATCCTGTGCTAATGTCAATAGCCTGAAAAGTGGCATTATAAATATGCGTAATCACAACGCCCTCAACCTGCTGTAGCTTATCGACTAAATGCGCTAGAACCAACTCACCATTAAAGGGCAATTGTTTCATATAGGCTTTTATAGCATCTTCAACAGGATATTTAGCGGTTCGTATGTCCATCCCGAATTCTTTTAACACCAAAGGGTTTCTATAAATTTGCATTCCTAGAATCAAACGATCTGGAAGATGGTTCACCACCAAATATTTCACACCACAATCGGCAACATCATCCATATAAGCCACAAAAGCCGTTTTTACTTCAGGTGCAATCGGAGCAAGAACTCCCGCAGTTTCTGTAGCTATTTTAATAAACAATTGCCCGCCTGATTTTGTAACGGCTGCGTATTTTATAACTTTAGAGGCTTCGATTTGTTCCGGAGTATAACCAGTATTATCAAATTTGTCCGTATCCTCCAGCAACCCAAATTCGTTTCTTGCGGTCAATAAATCAAACCCATATTGAAAAGCCAATGCCTTTGTTCTATACCAACTCGGGCGATGTGGCATTTTTGCCTCGATAATGTCGTTCACTTCTTTTTTATGAGTGTCGAAAAGATTTTCCAATACCCAAATAGAAAATGCCACCACAAACACCATAAGCCGCCAAATCGCTGTTTTGCTCGTTGTATTCAAACCCGCTAGATTTTCATCTGCGGTAATTCTAGTGAGCATTTCCTGTTGTATAACGTTTATTGTTCTTGCCATTATCGTACTATAAATGTTGAGCCTATTGCCGTTGATCCTATGCCTAAATCGGGTATTAAGTCGTCGATTGTTCCATTAAATCCTGTTGCTGGAATAATTCCCCGACCGTCTAATGCTTTTTTTACCAGTAGCGTTATGGTCGCATCGGCTAATTGTATCAGTTGACCAGCTTGCAGTTTTTCACTTATCGAAATAGAATTAATTCTTGATAATTCCATTGCCACAGCTGCACTTCCGTAAACGTGAGCCGATACATCTAGTAGCGTTTGATTTTCATATACTTTATAATCAATCATATCTTCCGTCTATAGAAACACCAGTCTCTGTTATTGCTAATTTTTTTATATTATATCCGTCCGCTGCCATTTGTACATGAATGGTTCGGTCTAAAAATCGGTCTATGTTTCCTTTACTCGCTCTAGTAATAGCTATACCTATTTCTAAATGTTCTTTCCAGTCACCTGGTGTGCTCATAAATAATTGCTCCACATTTTGGTCTGAGCTATCGCCAGTCACAAAATCGCCGTTGGCTATTTTTAAATCAAAATCTGTAGTAAGCAATATATCTGTCATCGTTTAAACCTATTTTAAAAACTGATTAATCCGTGTTTCAATAGCTGTGAATTGAGCCGAATTATTTAATGTGTTTGTAGCTCCGGTTTGAGCCGCTGCTGTTCCGGTCGTGCTAACCAAGAAACTCATTGCTTTTATGGCTTGAATCAAATCGCCCATCAACTTCTTTAAAGTTTCATTTTCTTTTCTCAGCAAAAACCCATCGGCATCCATCAACAATTCGCAATTCCCAATCTTCAATTTACAACCTGTAATGGCACTCGTATTGACAACTGCCGCATTGTTTTTGTTCAAAAAAACAACCAGGACCACACTACCCACTTTTGGAATTAATACCAACCCGCCAGCTTCACTTTCTGCCTGCAATCGAACATTAAATATTTCTGAAGTACCATCAATGGGTTTTACATCTACTGTTTTTTCACTTTCATCAACCTCAAGAACTTCACAAACTTTGGCATAAACTTCATCGCTTGTTTTCGACAAATGTTTTACAATCGATCCTATTTCTTTTCCATCGTCCATAAATCTAAATTCAATTTCTAAAATCTGCAATCTGCAATCTGCAATCTAAAATCAAACCGGTTGCCCTATTTCAATTTTTTGTCTATAACCATTCATTCCAAAGTTTATTTCTACTTTTTTTATTAGAAAATCGCCTTTGTTATTGTCCGAAGCTTCGATGTGAGCGATGTCGCATTTGTTTACAAATGGCTCTCCAAAGGTTTCAAAACTGCCTTTAAATCCAGTAGTTTTAAATCGTTTCAATTCGCTTTCTGCAAATATTCTCAACTCATCCATCCCTATGTTGTCGTGATACACCGTGTAGAGTTCGCCGTCTTTATCACCCACTTCAACTTCGGTTCTTTTGTTTTTGTCATCAATCGATATGGCTTTTACTTTTATTTTAACATCCTCAGCAATGCGATACACAAAGTCTTCACTTATTAGATTTTTGCCATAAATAAAACTTTCTTTCCGCCTGTTATCAAAAGGATAACCAAGTCCGACATACAGTTTTGAAACCCCGTTTATAATTCTAAAGTAAGCCCGCAAACCGTACTTACTTTTCATTTCGTTCAACTCCTCGGCGACGGTATCCTTTAACATTCGGTAAGAGCCTAAAGGAATATCGCCGTCTACTAATTCAAATGGTATTCCAGTTCCGTCTAGCAAGTCTGCGATTAATTGTTGCAACGTAACTTTCTTGTAACCTTTCTTTTTTGTTTCAACAGTTTTTAGTAAGAACATCCCGTCTTCGCATAGTATCTTAATAGGCTTCTTTGCATCTATGGTCCTAATGTATCCCACAAATCGAGTTTTCAAAACGCCGTTGTAACCCAGTTTAACCGTTATTTTATCGCCTCTTTTTATGGGCAGTTTAAAATTTTCAAAACCTTCCCAACTTATTTTATTAGGTAGCAATAATTCGCAGGTGTCTGTCAATGTTGCCATATCTTCAACAATGGTACAATTGTTTAGTGCGTCAAACTTCCACGTTTGCGCACACTCAATAATTATTTCACTTGTTAATACCAGCATCGTCTTGTATTTTTATTTCATACGGTGTATCGCTTAAAATTTGAATATTGAACGATTGCCTATTACTATGCGTTTCCTGAACCATTCCATAAGTTTTGACAACTACATTAGTGATGCCGAATAGGGTTAAAAAATCACTGTGTACTTCTAAAGTATCTTTGATTTTTAATGTCGCAATCACATCCTCTAATTGGGATAATGGATAAGCCTGACTATCATTAAAATCACTTTGTGTTTTTTGATCAATAGCATAACTGCTCACTGCCGCATCGACAGAAATTGTAAAATCGCCATCACTTATATATTCCTTTACCGTTCCGTCACGACCTTGCATTGGAGTGGTTACAATATTCTTTTCTTGATTGACTGTAATAATGCACTCCAACAGCTCCACTCTAACATTATTATACTGAAAAGCCAAACTCGTTAATGTTGGCACTCCGATATAGTTTGAACCCTGCAACTTTATATCTTCAGATGTAACCTTTAGCGGTGTAAATTTTCCATAAGAAAACGCAGCTGCAACTACACCCTGACTCGCTAATGTTATCGCTGCCTGTTCTGGACTTGGAAAATTAATTTGCATTAGTTGGCTAGGTTTACATCATTTACTGCCGTCAATAAAACTTCGGTAATAGATTGTTTGATACTTTCTTTGCTCTCTCTAATAGTTCCGCCAACGTGTATGTGCATATTCTCAATCAATTTGCCAATCGTTAGGCTTCTTGAACCCGAACTACCACCAGAACCGCTACTGTCTTTTTTATCTTTTGCGCCAACTCCCACAATGGGCTTTGTTGCTGGCATTACCGCACCTTTGGTAACATCAAATGCGTTTTTGTCTTTTTTGGCTTCGGGTTTTCCAACCACTTCAACCTTTTGTGTTTTGCCATTCTTAGCTTGATCAGCTTCAAAACTTGCCGCTCCTTTTTTCTCTCCCTGTTTGTATGCCGCTTTCACATCGGTCATCCCTTCGCTAGAAAACAGGGTTTTAAAGAATTTTTTTATAGGTGCAAAAACCCCTGTTAGTTTGTCCATAATTTTTTCAAATAATCC
The DNA here is from genome assembly GCF_015277675.1 of Flavobacterium soyangense. Lineage (GTDB taxonomy): Bacteria > Bacteroidota > Bacteroidia > Flavobacteriales > Flavobacteriaceae > Flavobacterium > Flavobacterium soyangense. The sequence goes on along the minus strand of NZ_JADHEC010000018.1, from coordinate 15,786 downwards.
TACAATCCAATCCCAAATGCCACCAAAGGCATTTTTTATTGGTTGAATAAGCCATTCATCTATAAATTTTGCAAACCCCGTGAAAACACCACTAAACCAATCCCACAATCCGCTAAAGAAAGAGCCTATTGAGACTAATGCCCCGCTAACTTGCTCTACTATCCAATTGAAAACCCCAACCACAAAATCGGCAACGGTTGTAAAAACTGCCACAGCTTGCTCGTAAAGCCAAACAAATACGGCGGCAATACCGTTGAAAACCCATTTTATAAAATCCCAAATTTTAGTAAATACAAATTTGTAAAAAGTATAGTAGGCCATTATGATTGGTTTTACGACCATATCCCAAACTCGTTTTACAACGACCCCAATATTATGAAACACGGCTTTGGCCGCTTCCCAAACGCCGAATAGAATTTCTCTAAACCGTTTCGAGTGATCCCACAAATATTTAAAAACTGTCACCAGAGCAAGAACCCCGATAACTACCAGTCCAACAGGGCTCATTAACATTGCCAAATTCAAACCCATAACCGAAGCTGTAGTTCTATTTGTAGCAGTTCGAACACTGTCCATTGACTTTGCATATATTTTATTTACAAAAGCAGATATCGATGTTACAAAAGTGCTGTCAAGAATCATTGCTTTGCTTAATTGCAAACTGAGTTTCAACTTTTTTAAACTACCTTCATATTTACTCAAGCTATCTTTAACCGCTCCATAAACGGAGCTAATGGCGTTACCAGAAATGGCAAGTTTACCAGCCATATTTATAAATTCAAACATTCCTTGAGTCGCAGGTAATATTGGCTGTGCAAATTCAAAAAAGCTAATTTTAACGTCGTTTAAACCTGCTTTAAAACGGTTCATCCGTTCCTGATAACTGCCCATAACCACATTGGCCTGATCAATTGCAGTATTAGTTCCTGTAATCTTTTTTGCTAAAGCATCCTGACCATCCGCACTTTGTATCAATGCGATGGATGCAGCCATATTTTCTTTACCAAAAACCTTTGTCATCAATGCTGTATCGCCCATAACGGGTTTTAGCATTCGCAAACGATCGGTCAATGGAATACTCGCATCGGCAAGCGTAGTAGTACTAACGCCCATTTGGCTTAAACCAACTGCGGCATCTTTACTAGCAAATCGACCTTCGGAAAGTGTGGTTAAAACATTTCGCAATGCCACACCGCCTTCAGCTCCTTTTTTTCCTGCCTTATCCAGCATTTGAATAGCGGCGTTGGTTTCAACAAAACTTAATCCTGTGGTTTTTGCTACCATTCCGACCTGTTCTAACGCTTGTTTGATTTGTGGTAGTTCGGCAGAACCTTCTTTGGCACCTGCCGCCATAACATTCATCATATCGGCCATTGCTTTACTAGCCGCAATAGGATCGGCTGTAGAAACTCCGTATTGGTTCATCGCCGTAGTCAGAACCTCGGTTGCTGCCACTGTGTCGCCACCCATTGTTTTAGACAAAATATTTACATTATTGCCCATCAATTTCATTGCCTCACTACTTTTGGCAATCTCTGGTGATAATTGCGAAAGGATGAGTTTATACGAGTTTACGTTTTGACTGGCATCCGTTCCAAAGGTTTTCGCGCTTTGTCTAGCGGCTATTTCTATATCTTTCAAGCCTTGACCTGTTAATCCGGTAATAGCACTTAAATCCGCCATTTGAGAATTCAAAGCAATACCCGGAGCAATAACACCGTCTAATGTTTCTTTCAAAGTGTTTAATCCATCAACTGCTAATCCTACTGCCAATAATGACTTATAACAATCCCCAAAAGACTTTGTTATTTTCTTTGTACCCTCATTAACTGTATTTAGACCCTCATTCAGTTTTTGAAAAACTGCAGTGCCGTTTGTGTTAAATTGTATATTAAGAGAAATATTTTCAGCCATTATTTATATATTTGTGCAGTAAAACTTTTAACTATGAATTTTCTAAAGAAATTATTGTATTGGATAATTGGTTTTTCAATCTTTATTGGATTGTCTGCCATATTTCCAATTGCAGCACCACTAGTTATTGGAGTTCTTGTATTTCTTGCTCTGATGAACTTTGGCAAACGCATCAATAAGGATAACGGTTGTTAATTATTCACTTCCCCAAACAAATTTTTAAACATTTCGGCTTGGTTTTTCAACCGCCATTCCTCAAGCCATATCGCTTTTGCGTAATACTCTCCCCACTGGGTAACTTGTAATTTTTTGGGATTAATTCTAAAGTTGGCCATTATTATAGCATCACCCTGCATTGTTCCCACATCGTCCCCGCCGTTTTGCAGACGGGCTACAAGTTTTTTACGCTAACCGAAAAGGAATTCATGTGCTGTGCCAATCCTTCTAATGCTTTAAGTTTAGCAAAATCACGGTTGTTTATTTCTTCATCGGCTTTGACAATGCAGTTTTCATAAAGGGCAATTGTGCCTTTTATTTCGCTGTTTTTACCAATAGCTCCAGTGGCTTCAAGAACCTCAAAAGTGGGTTCTTTAAAAATGGCGTTGAAAGTATTTTCGCCTTGAGTGATTGCCACGATTACAAGAAATCCGTGCTTTCTTTTTAATCCTTCTACTTGTGGTTCTGTGAGTCCACAAACTAATTTTTCTGGTGTTGTTTCCATTTTGTTTTTGTTGTTTGTTTTTTTTAAACCCTCTCAAGTTATAAATCTTGAGAGGGTTAGGTTTTTTTATACTACGTGACTAATCACTAATTCCAGTTCAATCTCTTTACTCAAATCACCTTCTTTCCAGTCGAAAGTAGTTTTCTTGAACTCACAATTTTTCAAAGTATGTGTTACAATGGCTCCCGCTTCTGGCTGGTAAAGTACCACGATAGGAAATGGAGCTATATTATGCAACTTGCCACCTGGCGCAGCCGCCTGCATTGCAAATACAGTAGCCGAAAGCAACGTGATGGAACCAGTGGTTTTTACACGACCATAGCCACGAGATACTGGGTTACGACCAGCTCCGTAAATGTTTTCTTTTTCTTGCTCCTCCTCATATTTCACGGCTCTAATGCCTACTATTGGAGTGGCTGATATATTTACAATAATATCTGCCCAGCCGTATTCACGACCATTGATTAATGGGGTTAAATTTACTATTGGCATAACTTAAACTTGTTTTGCGAAACCAATGTTTACAACTATCTCACGCAATACACCTACAGGAACTACTTTTAGTGTTACTGTGATTTTTGAGCTAGCCAAAACATCTTGATCGGGGTTAATAAATACTTTAAATCCTGAAACCTCTCCATCACGTTCCATTTGCTCTAAAGCAATTGATGCAATCGCTTCTAAAGAGGCAATACTGTCTTCACTAATTAAACCCGTTGCAGGATCAATATAGATTGGACCCGAAATTTTAGGCAACAACTTAACGTAAACACCACGCTGTGCTTTATCGATGGCACGGTTGTTTTCGATAGTCATAAAATCGCTATCTACAGCCGTTGCAGTATAACTATCATTGAAGAAAGTGCCTGTATAACCAATGTGTTTCATTGGAAACAAATAACCTTTATCGTTAATAGCTTGAATTTGCGCAGGGGTAAAGTCGCTAACTAAGGTTCCGTCAATAAACTTGACAACGTCCAACTCTCGAGCTACAACTAAATCATCTGTCAATGACTTTGCGTAAGTTCCTGTAACTAGGTTTTGCTTCTCAACCCAACCAATGCTTTCGTGAACTTTGGCTTTAGAAATGGCACCCATTGTGGCACCAACTATTCCGACTTTTTTTCCAAAAATGCCAGAAACATAGTTGCCACGACCTGAACCGTCCTGACCAATACAAACACTCAATCTTTCGCAGCTTAAAACCCGAAGATTAGGCAAGGCTAAAAGATTAGCATTAGTGATATTGTGAAACGATATAACACCACTGCAAGGCATATTCGCGATTGCTAATTCGTTTAATCGGCTGTTTAGTGCTTCGGAAGCCGTTACTATAGTAGCAAAAACGGTCAATAAATCCACAACGCCTATTTGTCTTATTTTACCTTCCGCAAATTGTTGAAGCTGTTTTACATCGTTAAACTGTCCATCGTTCAGCAATTTAGAAACAATGTACAATTTAGATCCAGGATTAACCCTGAAATATTCCGACACGTGGTAATGAATCACCGGATGAGAGACGGCAGTGATGCCCATAGTAGCCAATTGCTCAACTTCTATAATTTCTACTTTAGCAAGCTCTGGTAATCCGTAAAATACCAAACCGCTTATGTGATCTTCGCCAGGCAATTGTCTGCCTAAACCACCACCCTGTCTATTAAATGAAACTGTATTCATATTACGCTGTAGTATTAACACCTTCTTGTGCGCTTGCTTTAGCAGCTGCCAACAAAGGATAGATTGTGTCTTTTTTCTCGTTTTCCGCTTCTAGTCCTAAGGCTTTGAATAATTTCAAAGCTTCTGGATATTTGGTGGTTTCAGGATCAAAATCGGCTAATGATTGAGCCAATTCTGCTTTTGCTTTTTCAGCAGCCTCAAATTCAGCCATTTCTTTATCAGAATCGGACAAATCTTCTTCGCCAATAACTTCCAATAAATTTTCGTTATAAACCGTTTCTACCGTTTTAAGCTCCAAATTTTTAGCGTAGTTATTAGCATCATTTTCATTATAAAAGGCTTGCCCATCTGAGGTTACAAATACCTTTTCTAAACTTGGGTTTTGTTCAAAAATTTCTTTACTCATAATTTTAAATTTTAGATTTTACATAGACCCAAATAGCTAATAACAATAAGAGTCCGGTATATATCCTGAATCCCCATATTTGTATTTGTTGCCAAAAAGTCAATTTGTTTACTTCAATAGTAATAGTCTTGGTAATAGTTTGAAATGTTGCCTTTTCAGTATCTTTATAATGGGCTAACAATTCCTGAGCTCTTGCCTCACAATCGACTCGAAGTGCATTATCTACAATCTGAACCTTCGGACTTTTTAAATTGCGTCCTGGTTCAGATTGGACAATGTTTTTAATGACTACTTTTCCGTTTTCGCACTCTAACAATGCTTTTAGTGAAGAGCTATCTTTTTCAATCTTGAAAATAGTATCGTGTACCGTTTCCTTTACCGTGATGGTTTGTGTTTTGTTTTCAGTCGTGGCGGGCTTCGAACTTCCGCAGGAAACCAGTACCACGAGCGAAAAAAACAACAACACAATGTGTTTTAAATTTTTCATTTTATGGGTGTTGAATAAATTATACTTTCTTTTTTTCTACGGTTTGTTAGTCCCGTGTTGATTTTTCCATTGGCTTTATTCCATTTTAGGAACTCATTTTCAATGGTTTTGTCGTTGGGATTTACATTTACTTTTTTTAGTAATGTGCTGTCGCCTAATCCTTCTGGAATATCATCGGCATCAATATCGGTACCTACGTTGTACGCCAAACTCACCAGCGTGTTAAACTGATTTTGATTCACTTTAGATTTAATAAGACTTGCAACATCTTTTGCAAACAAGTCTGCAGTGCTTCGAAACATCTGATCGGCAAACGCTTTATTTATTGGCGCATCTTTCATCGTTACTTTTCTACCGTTAGGATATACCGTGTTACCATAACCAATAGTTGGCACTCCTGCGCTGCACAAATAAGGTTTTAGTTTCAAACCCTCAAATTCTTGAATTAATTGATAACCCGCTTGATTTAGTTTCATTCCGATTTTCCGTTTAGTTGTTTGTACTTCCTGATTTCAACGGTTAATGATTCAATTTCTGCCATCAATGACTTAATCTTTACATCTTGCGCAGTAATAGTATCAATTGCCTCATTTAACCTTCTGGTGGCATCGTCCAACAAATTCCTGTAAAAATCAGCCGACTTAATTTCGTTGTCTATTTCAGTGCTTTTACGACTGAAAAACCAAGTGATTAAAGCGGCAAAAAATGCGGTAAGTGTGGGATATAAAAATTGCTCCATTTGGTTTTTATAAAAAAAGGCTACTACGTTTTGCAGTAGCCTTTTTGGTTATAATCTTTTTTCACTCCCCTCTCCTTTGGAGAGGGGCTGGGGGTGAGGACTAGTAAATTGCTCCAATGAATCTGCTTTCAAACGGCAACGCCATAAAGTAATGACGGTAGTTTAAAAGGTTCGCTTGGTTTCCTGTATCGGAAGATGCTGGAGTAAAATACTGCTTAGTCAATCCTGTTTTTTTAGCAATACCACCCGTCCAAAAAGCAACAGACCCCTCACGATCTCCAGCTTCTTTAACAGCTCCAAATGCTTTTTTAACACCGGCACTAGTGTATAATGGATTTCCGTTGTATTGGAACAATTCAAATCCTGCAATCATTGGAGCTGGCATTCCAGTTCTATAATTTACAAGTTGATCCCCAAAGTTTTTACGGTCAATCAATAAGTCATTCCAATGCTTAGTTGAAAGCACAATCCTTCTACCTGATGGATCAACTTCGTCAGCGTCAAATTGGTCTTTAAGCGCTACCAAATCATCATACTGTAAAGTCGCTATTCCTCCAACTGCCGTACCTGTGGCTGCAATTACTGGCGTAGCTGCGGTTGTAGAAGTTGGCGCAATAGAGTGGATTGCTTTTTTAAACTTTTTAGTCAAGATGGCTCTTGTATGACTAAGGGTTGTTGCATCGATTTTATCGTACGCAGAACCGATAATCTGATCGTCTGATACTGACGTGGCTTTGGTTTGGTACTTGTCAATTGACAAGACTACACCATCGTCAGAATAGGCTTGAATTGGAATAGGATAAACATTGTTGTTTACCAATACATCAGGATTAAAATTCGCTCTTGGAATATTAATCACGGTTAGCTCTGATGCAGAACCCTCTTCAAGAACCGTAAAGTCCGCGTCTAGTTCTGGAATACCGTCTAACCAAGTGGCAACCGCTTGGTTGGTTATGTTTTGAATAACCCTTTTAACCCAAATTTCTGGAAAATTCATATTTTCTTATTTAATTGATTCTACAAGTTTTTTGTACTCCTCTGGGTTGTCATTTTTGAATGACAATTGCAATTCAGTGCTCAACGCTTGGAAATCTTCAATAGTCGCAACTGTAGCAGCTCCGTTTCCTGTCGCAGTTTTAACACCTGCGCCAAAGTTTTGTTTACCCGGAATAGAGTCTAAAGTCGTTTCCAATACTTCTGGCGAAGCAATACCCAACTTTACAAAAGCTTCTTTTTTGTCTGCAGGGATTTTGCCCTGGATAATGGCCAAATCAACTTTATTGGTAGTCGACAATAACAAAGCAGCTTCTTGTGCTTCTTTAGCGGTTTGTGCTGCCAATTTCAAACCTTCGTTTTCAGACGTTAGTTTGGTTACTTGGGAGGAAAGCCCCAATACTTTAGCCTCAACAGCGGCTACATCTAGGCCGTCCGTTGGTTGGTCATCAAAGCCCAACGCCATAAGCGTGGCTACGCTTAATAGGATTTTTTTCATATTCGAATTTTTTGGATTTAAGTTTGGAGTGTTGGCACCTTGAACTGAAAGGCATAAGTTTTGTATTTCGGACTCTTCCATCAAATTTCCATCGATGCCATAAATAGCAATCGAATTTCTATTGGATGGTACCGGAACTATCGAAGCTTCGACCAATTCCCATTCTTTTAGAATAAGTTTGTCGCCTACACGTTCCATCGAATCCCAATTAGGCAAAATCCCCATCGATGCGCCTTTGATAAAATCACGATCTACTTGACCCGAGATTTCAAGACCAATCGGTCTGGCAACATCAAAGTTTGGTTCGGCTTTTATCAGGCCGTTTTCAACTTGAAGATTCAACCAATTCCCAATTACATTTTCATTCTTGTTAATGTGGTCGGACAGCATTACCGGATTGCTCTTAAAACGGTCTAGCTTTCCGCCAGATGTCAAAATAAAAAACCCGTAACTGTTTTGAACAGCATCGTCATTCAGGATAAAAATTTTTGGTTTTGGCATTGCTTATTTTTTCAGTTTAATAATGCGATTTGCTCGCTTTTGAGATGACAAAGATTAGCCAAACCCAACGGCTAAAAAAATAGTTGCACGGCAGTTGAACACTTGTTTACCAAGACTTAACACAGTTGTAAAGCAAGTAAACAGAAATTTTTTTAAAGGGGGTCAATACGTCAATTTTGCTAGTAAATAGTATAAGATGGGAGTTAAAAAACAGGTTGAACATGACTTGGCAAAACGGTATTACATAAATGACGGACTTACCCAAAAGGAAATTGCCGACCGTTTGAAATTGACTGAAAAGACAGTTGGTACTTGGGTAAAAAATGGGCATTGGGATAAGGAAAAAACATCTTTATTGGTAACCAAGGACAATCAAATCACGGCATTATATGGTCAATTACAAGCCGCTAATGACGAGATAAAAACACGTCCAGTCGTTCGTGACATTCCCAATTTTATGCTAAAGCCTATAAAATTAAAAGACAGCTTTGGTGACGAAAAACTAGAATACCCAAAATACACCCCAGAGGATTATCCTATCATCGTGGGGAACTTTCCAAATTCAAAAGACACGGACATCATTTCGAAGCTCACAACCGCCATCAAGCGATTGGAGACCGAGACCAATATTGGCGAAACCATATCAGTTGCCAAAAACATCATCCTATTTGTTAGAAGTATTGATCCGCAATTTGCCAATCAATTAACCATCTATTGCGATGCTTTCATTAAACAAAAAATGACGGATGGCACTAAGTAGAAAAGACAGGGAACAACTTTTGGGTTGGGATGATTTTGTCACGAATCAGTACAGGGCAACGCCTGTTGATTTGAACGAAAACGCAACCGAAAAGCTAAAAAGAATAGCCGATTTAGAAGCGAATCCAGAAAAATGGTATAAATACTATTTTCCAAACTTTTACACTTCCGAGCCAGCTCCATTTCACACCAAAGCTACCAAGCGGGTTCTTGCGAATCCAGAATGGTATGAAGTGCGTTCCTGGGCGAGGGATTTGTCCAAGTCCGGTAGAACGATGATGGATGTCTTATTGCTCGCAATGACAGGCAAAAAGAAAACCATTATACTGGTTTCTGCCACGTATGATGATGCGGAAAGGCTGTTGAAACCATACAAAACCATTCTTGAAATTAATGATCGTTTAAAGAATGATTATGGAGACCAAAAAGCGTTAAGTGGATGGGAAGAGGGCGATTTTACCACCAAGAAAGGCGTTTCATTTAGAGCCGTCGGAGCGGGTCAGTCACCTCGTGGAACCCGTAACGATGCAGCACGTCCTGACTTGATTTTGATTGATGATATTGACACGGATGTAGATTGTAACAATCCTGATACCATAGAAAAAAAATACCAATGGATTGAAACGGCATTAATTCCAACCCGTTCTATATCGGTGCCGTTATTGATTATTGCCTGTGGCAACATCATTGCCAAATATTGCTGTATTACCGAAATGGCCAAGAAAGCCAACGTTCACGACATCGTAAACATTCGAGACAAAAACGGAGTTTCTACTTGGCCAGAGCGAAATACTGAAGAGCTTATTGATTTAGCCTTTAGAACAATGACTACCAGTGCCATTCAAAAGGAGTACTTCAATAATCCTATCCGTGTTGGTAAACTATTCAAAAAAGTGCATTGGGCTAAATGTCCACCACTTCGAGCTTGTGAACACGTGTTGGTGTATTCCGATCCAGCCACCAGTAATAAAGACAATAAAAGCAGTTCCAGAAAATTTACAGGAGTGATTGGCTACCGTCAAGGAAACTTTTATTTATACAAGGTTTGGTTGGATAATATGACCCAGAGAACCTTTGTAAACAACCTCTATCACGCCCACGATTGGGTGAAGGAAAGAAAAGTAGACACTTTTAAAAACTGGATAGAAAACAACTCGCTCCAAGATCCTTTTTGGGAGCAAGTTTTAAAACCGCTGGTTAAAGCAGTGGCGAAAATACTTCGCAGAATACCGCTATTTATGTCATTAGACAAAAGGTCAAAAGGCGAAAAATACACCCGTATTGAGGGAACTTTAGAGCCTTTGCACAAAGAAGGATGTTTGTATTTCAACATTGACGAAAAAGACAATCCATATATGCAAACTATGGAAGAGGAATTTTTAGGAGTAGCTCCAAACTCAAAAATGATGGACGGTCCTGATGGATTAGAAGGCGGTATTTGGATCATTCAAAATATTGCAAGTAAAGAAAATTCAGAGTACCACGTAGGTCACATTAACAATCGTAAATATTAAAATTATGAGAATAGTAACGTATCAAGTAGGTGTTGATTGTTTGGGCTTTCCCATTTATGTGGAGCATTATGTTTGGCAACACAAGGGACTTCAAGATAAAAAAGAACGAGTTCACGCCTCGAACAAAATCATAAAACAGCATTAATATGTTTATCACCAAAGAAGATTTAGGCAGTGTCATTTATGACTATCAACTAGACCAAATTACCGAGGGTAACGATGATCTAGTTGCTCAGGCTTGCAACGCTGCCATCGAAGAGGCAAGAAGCTATTTGACTCCAAATACCGATAATAAAAAGTGGTTAGACGGTAGATTATTGTATGATGTAGAAAACATCTTCAACAAAACAGGAAACGACCGTCATTCTCTGGTGGTGCAACACTGCTGTACACTGGCAAAATGGTATGTAGCCGAATTGTGCAATGCCGACTTTATCTATGAAAAAGCAAAAGACCGTTACGACCGTGCTACGAGTTGGTTTACCAAAGTAGCCACAGGCACAATAAACGTTTCCTCATTGCCACAATTAGTGCGTGACGAAACCACAGCAGGAGACAAAAACCCTTTTGAATTTGGTTCAAGAGCAAAATTTAATCACGATTATTAAGATGGGAAGTATTTCAAATTTTTTAAAAAATCCTTTTGGCCAAAAGACCGAAACGGTAGACCTTGGGCTCAAATCGACTAAAGCAGGAAACAGCTATATTCAGAATATAGTTCCTAAAACCATTAGCCAAACAAGGCAAGATATAAAGACCTGGACTAATGCTCAAAATATGGCAATGGTAGAAGAGAACCCAAAATTCTTTCCTATTCAAAACTTGTATGACAATATCCTGAAAGATTTACACTTGCAATCACAGGTTAATAATAGAATGCTTAAATCATTGAGCCGACCTTTCAGTATCAAAAATGCCGATGGAAAAACCAACGATGTTTTGACCACTTTACTTCAGGACAAAGGTTTTGTTTTTCAGGTAAACAAAGCCATTTTAGAAACGGTTTATCGTCGCCATTCATTAGGGGAATTCTCGTATAAATTGGTAAACAATGAGCCTGTTCTAACCTTTGATAGTATTCCACGTCAGAATGTTGATCCTGTAACGGGTTATCTTTATTATGACTATACCGATGACAAAAAAATTAAGTACCGGGAGCAAAAAGAATACGGTTCCTGGTTGATTGAATTTGGCGAAAAGAACACCACTTTAGGCTTATTGGATGGTTGTGTACCGATGGTATTGTTCAAACGTTTTGGAGGCAGTTGCTGGAGTGAGTTGTGTGAGATTTATGGTATTCCGCCTCGTGTGATGAAAACCAACACCCAAGACAAAGTAATGGTCAATCGTGCCAAACAAATGATGGCCGATATGGGTTCGGCTGCCTATTTCATCATTGATGATTCTGAAAGCTTCGAGTTTGCCAAAGGAGTAAGTACTAACGGCGATGTCTATTCTAATTTATTGAGCTATTGCAACAATGAGTTATCAATGGGAGTATCTGGAACCGTAGTAGGTCAGGACACCAAAAACGGCTCGAACGGAAAAGAAAAAACCTCGATTGGCATTCTTGACGATTTAGTAGATAGTGATCTTTCATTGATAGAACAATGTTGGCGTGACACCGTAATTCCTGCTTTACAAGTCTTGGGAATCCTCCCTGCAGGTGTGTTGTACAAATACGATGCAACCGAAGATATAGAAGTGCTTTGGAAAATGGTTGTGGAAGCTGCAGCCTTTTTAGAAATTGACCCTAAATGGGTTGAAACTAAATTTGGCATCAAAGTTATTGGAACAAAAACAACGGCACAACCTGCCAATTTATCACTTAATCTAGGAGAGGGTTTTTTCGTGTAGGGACAGGTCGCGACCTGTCCCTACAAACGGAACCTTACTTTAACGCATTGCATTTACGAATTTCCAATTTGTACAATTGCGGTTGTGAAGACTGCAACGCAAAAGCCGGGCAATTGAATTTAGCAATTAAAGACCAATTTAAAGGACTTTTAAACACTGGTGAAAATGCCTTTAAACGCCTGCACGAAAAAGGGAGTTACAACCCAAAAGACTTGCAAACGGAGAAAGCGTATCAGGATCTAATTAACCAAACCTATGATGTTTTCAATTTTGCGATTACCGATAACGGTATGCCTGAAACAATGCGCACAGCATTGCAAAGTGATGCTTTCCTTTTTGGCGGACTCAAAACCCACGCACAATTATTCGAAGCTTCAAAACTATTGTTAGACGATAAAGGAAATTTGAAACCCTTTGCTCAATTATCGAATGAATTTGACAAACTAAATTCAACCTACAACCGCAACTATTTGAATGCTGAATATGAGTTTGCCGTGGGTTCCTCACAAATGGCAGCCAAGTGGAATGAGTTTAGCGATAACGACCGTTATGAGTTGCAGTATAGAACCGCAGGAGACAACAGAGTACGTGACGAACACGCTGCACTAAATAATATCACGTTACCAAAGTCTGACCCGTTCTGGAGTTCTTATACGCCACCAAACGGATGGAATTGTAGATGTACAACCGTTGAAGTTTTGAAAGATAAATACGAAGGTGATGGTTATTTGAAAGACAGCGAAAAAGCCATTAAGAAAGGTGAAGCTGCGACCTCTCAAATAGGCAAGGACGGTAAGAACCGTTTAGAAATATTTAGATTTAATCCTGGTGCGGATAAAGTGCTTTTTCCTCCAGCGTATCCTTATGGGAAAGTGGCGGGTGCGAAAGCGGCAGAGGAAGCTTTAAAGAAGAAAATAGAGAATCCAAAACCTTTAGAAACAACAGCAGATGTAAGTAATTATTTTTCAGAGTTTGCAAAAAACAATCCCGAATATTTCGAGCGCGGATTTAAAGAAATAAAACTGACCAGTCAAAAGGGTGTCAACGGGTTTACAGATATGAATGGAACTATTGCGCTAAAAAAGGATGTTTTAAACTCAATTAAAGACGGATTAAATACCATCAAACGAGGCGAAAAAACAACTTTTAAGCAAGAAGAAGCATTCTCTACATTACATCACGAAATGTGGCACAATGCAAACAAACCAGGCAACGTAGGCTTAAGCAAAGATGGCACTAAAGTAATGGAACTTGCTAATGAATTTGTAGCTAGAAATACACTAGGCGATTTTATGAAAAAGCTCGGGGGCAATTTAGAGCATTCTGAATTAACGACCAATCGAACCAATACGAGTTATAATACAATGGTTCGTAATTACGACCAATTAATTGCATTTGCTAAAGCAGACAAAACGAAGGTTTTAGAAGATGTAAAAAAAGGATTGATTGATAAAAAGTATGTTGAACAAATGGATGTACTTGCTAATGCAATAAAAAAACATAGTTATTATGATATTGAAGAAAAAACAGCGAGGGGGTTTATTGCAGCAACTTTAAAAGACAAAATAAAAGAAACGGACTATAACAACTTATTGGAATACAATAAAAAATTATTCAAGGCCAAAGGTGGATAATTCCTCTTGAAATTCATTTTCTATAAATTTTTTAAGCTCCTTATCTTTTGTAACATCGGCAAACTCTAATAAAAAAAGAACAATACCACGTTCGTCGCTGTTTGAGGTATATTTCAAATAATCCTCTTTAGTAGGAAACAAAAAATCAGGCTCCCAAAATTGTTTAATAATTTCGGGATCATCAGTAAGGTCAAAGATTGATGCTTTGCGTAAGTCCAGTGATTTCCATTTCATAGCAACAAAATTAGTAAATGTTATTTGAATAACAACGTTTTAAGCAATAAAATAATTATGGTTGACTTTATAAAAAATATTCTTTCGGACATTCGAGTAGACTTAACCGATGAGTTTGACAGGAACTTTGAGCGCAAAGCCTTCTTTGACAAGCCTTGGGAAAACACCAAAATTCCCAACCGAAGAGGCAGCTTAATGATGAGAACCGGTAAGCTCCGCCGATCTGTTAGGTCAAAGCAAACGAATAATGAAATAACCTGGTCCAGTAGTTTGCCTTATGCCAGTTTGCAAAACGAAGGTGGCGAAATCATTGTAACCGAAAAAATGAAACGTTTCTTTTGGGCGATGTTCTACAAGGCAAACGGTGCCGTTACATCTGGTAAGGGTGAAAGAAATAAAAAGCTAACTGCGGAAGCTGTAACTTGGAAAGCTTTAGCCCTGCAAAAAGTAGGTGCCAAAATGAAGGTAAAACAACGCCAGTTCATAGGTGATCATCCACAAGTGAGACAACGAATTGAGCACGTTGTTAATTTGAATATGAAGGAACTAGAAAAAACAATTTTTAATAAACTCAAACGATGAAGGTAGTTTTAAAAAGCATTCAGGACAAATTAGCCACAATTCCAGCCTTGAAATATGTGGACGAAGATTGGGGACAATTAGACGATTATTCGCCGCATCCACCCACTCAATTCCCATTGGCATTGATTGACATTGGAAGTTTGCAATATAGTGACATTGGTCGTGATAGAACCGCCACACCCCAAAACCGACAAATGGCTACTGGTACAATAGTAATCAGTATTGCCAACTTGAAACTAACCAATACTAGTGCCAGAGCGCCACAAACACAAAAGAATCAGGCTTGGGCTATTTGGGATATTGTAGAGAGTGTACACGCAGAATTACACGGTATAGTTGTTGGAGGTTCCGCTGGCGCTATGATGCGTACAGCGATGCGAAAAGTGAAGCGTGACGATGGTATTCAGGAGTATGAAGTGACTTATACTATTGGCGTGAGCAACGTTTAAAACAATCTCGTTTGAGTGGATATTAAGTCCTCAATTTTTTTGAGTTCAGAAGTTACCGGAGTACAAAGCACTTCGTAAAGCGTTGTGCGTGAAATGGGGTAAACAGGACAAATGTATTTTCGCCAAACCACGGTTGTGGGAATATCTTCGGTCTTGTGCTTTTGGTATAGTTCTTTAATAAGCCTATATCGTAACAGCTTATTCCTTTGAATTCCAAGACTACGATTGATAGATACTGACATATAGGCAAATGTAAATAACTTTATTGTAATAAAAAACCCGATTTTTTAGGTCGGGTTTTGGAATTATCTACTGGATAAAAATCTATATTTTGTTTCGCCTTTATAGAAATGAAAATTATAATTCTTGTCTTTATCTATAAATGCTGTGTAGTTAAAAGTATTGGTGAAATCAGCATAAGTAGCATTGGGATAAAATGCCTTTTTAATAATTGGGAACATTATTTCTGCAGCTGCAAAAAACTCATAAATCTTGACACCGTATTGATTGGCTTTGCCTTTTCTAGCTTTAGCCTCAGCAATCCTTAGATTATCAATGGATGTAATTTGACTGTAAATATTATTAAGTCGTTTCATTTCTTTGCTTTGATTGGCTCGCTTTCGATTGCTCTACTAACGAACCTATTAAAATTGTGTTTTTTTGCCGGGGTGGCACGGTTTGCATCGAAATAATATTTTTACATGGTGGGAGCTGCAGTTCGTATTCGTGTTCCAGTTATCGACATTGTTCAACGACCAGCCCGAAGAGGGAGACCGAACAAGAAACCACAGCTTTCAATGCACAACCTTTATGATTTACA
>NZ_JADHEC010000017.1 GCF_015277675.1 Flavobacterium soyangense | reverse complement strand
GCAATTCTTCTGAAATATAGGGAGGTAGGTTTTTTATTTTACAAAATAATCCTAGCATTTACTAGGGTTAAAAGGAATTTATTGCCTAAATCTTAGTTTTGTCGGTCGATAGTGAAAAACAATATGTAATTACACTTTATAAATTTATTTGCCTTAATATCCAAAATTTTCAGATTTTTACTAATTTTATTTATTACTTTAGTAAATCTATTACAAATCAAACCCTCAAATCAAAAATAATAAAACTTTTTGTGTCTAATGAAAAACATAGGACAACTAACCATATCAATCAAATAATGAGTAAAACTCTAAATTGGTATTTAAGAAGACATCCCCTTTTATATAAAATTAGATATAAATTAGTATCCAAGAATTCTTCATTGGCTTCCATTGAAAAATTTTGTTACAATGATTTGAATAATAAAACTGACATTCCATCCAATTTTTTTGAAACAAATAATTTAATATTTGCTAATTCAAGAAAAGATTTGAATGATTTTGAAAAAGCCACTACAATAGCAATCTGGCTAAAAGATAATATTAAGGGCGGTCCAGGTTTAGGCAAATCATCATCAAAAGCCTTACAAAAAATGATTCAAGGTGAAGGTGGAGTTTGTAGCGACTTTTCTCAAATCTATTCAAATTTTTGTGTTATCAATGACATAAAAGTCAAGGAATGGGGAATGAAGAGTTTATCAAAGGATTCAGCCGTTTCAGGTGGACATTCCTTTAATGAAGTGTATTGTGAAGAATTTCAAAAATGGATAATGATAGATATCGCAAAGTCAATCTTCTTTTATCACACAAACAAAGACATACCGTTATCGACTCTTGAATATATTCAGCTAAAAAAAGAGAAAAAAGATATTATAATTACTGCTATTAGAGCCAATAATGAAATTGATCATCAATACATAGAAAATATATTCCTGATTTCAAATTCATTACCTTTTATAATAACGAATTACAATAACAAAACGTATGACTATTTCCTGGAAAAGCTTGGATTCTTTCCAGAGTCAATCATTCACGGCATACTTATTCTCATTGGAAAAGGCTATGCTTTTGAGTTTCCCATAGAAGAATATTAACAAAAAAAAACGGTGCTAAAAGCACCATTTCTATTTCAATATCAATCAACAATTATTTCTTTTTTGGCATCGCAGCCATAATAGGAACCCTATCTATATATTGATAGACCTGATCAATTTTATCATTGTCATTAAAATGGAAAGTGTTATGAATCCATTGAGTCATTGAACCCCCTCCTTTGTATTTAGCCGTTACTTGATACCAAGACAATAACCAATAACCATCTAGAGGTATATTTCCTTTTTCGTTTACCTTTAACGGTAACCAAATATCTTTAGTAAAAGTAATAGTTTCAATAACATTTGCTCTTCTATCCCTCCAATATTTATCAATTGCTGGTTTTCCAACCAAGCTGTCGCCACTATTCCAATAAAACTTAGCATTATCAGCATAATTTGACATCCAAGCATCCATATCACCTTTAGATAAAGCAACTAGTGATTTTTTTCCAATTTCTGAGTATTTAGCATCTGCAAATACTACGGGTGCAACTGCTTTAGCAGTATCTGCTGTAGATGTTGCTGGTTTCATTGCCGCTTCTTTTTTGCAACCAAAAAATAAGGATGCACACAAGACAAATAAAAATAGTTTTTTCATAAGTTGAAAATTTAAGTTATTAATATACAAATAGTTAAAAATTATTTTTGAAAAAATATTTGATGAAATTTGGGAATAAATTTAACAATAAAAAAATTATATTATTGATTTATTTATAATAAAATAACAAAAATAGTACTGATTATTAATGTTTTATAAAAAATAACTTACGCTTATTTCTTTGCGAAATACCTTTTTAAAGCTAATCTAAAATAAAAAAGAAATGACTTTAGCCCTAATGAAAATGATTATATTTGTATAAAAAAATACAAAATGCAACATATCATTGACCGTTTTATAAGTTACGTCATCATAGACACAGAATCAGATTCAAGTTCAGAAACAACTCCAAGTACAAAAAAACAATGGGATTTAGCCAATAAACTAGTTGAAGAACTAAAATCCATTGGAATGAAAGACGTTACCATAGACAAAAAAGCATACATAATGGCCACTTTACCTTCTAATGTTGACCACGATGTTCCAACCATTGGCTTTATTTCACATTTTGATACCACGCCAGATTTTACGGGTGCCAATGTAAAACCGCAAGTTATTTCTAATTACGACGGTAACGATATTGTATTGAATGCGGAACAAAATATTATTTTATCTCCAAAATATTTCAAAGATTTGTTGCAATACAAGGGACAAACCCTAATTACCACTGACGGAACCACGCTTCTTGGGGCAGATGACAAAGCTGGAATCACCGAAATTGTCACAGCAATGGAATTCCTGATTAAAAACCCAGAAATTAAACACGGAAAAATTAGAGTTGGTTTCACACCAGATGAAGAAATTGGTCGTGGCGCACATCATTTTGATGTCGAAAAATTTGGATGCGATTGGGCCTACACTATGGACGGAAGTCAAGTAGGCGAATTGGAATATGAAAATTTTAATGCGGCTGGAGCCAAAATTACTTTCAAGGGAAAAAGCGTTCATCCGGGTTACGCCAAAGGAAAAATGATCAATTCGATGCTTATCGCCAATGATTTTATCAACGAATTACCAAAAGGTGAAACTCCTCAGGAAACAAAAGGGTACGAGGGCTTTTTTCACGTTCATCATTTAACCGGAAGTATCGAAGAAACAGTTTTGGAACTCATTATTAGAGACCACAGCAAGAAAAAATTCACAAAACGCAAAGAATTAATTGCCAAAATCGCCCAGAAATTCAATAAAAAATTTGCAAAACAATTTGGTGAAGATATTGTTATTGCCGAAGTTAAAGATCAATATTACAATATGAAAGAAAAGGTTTTGCCTGTAAAACATATTGTGGATATTGCCGAAAAAGCGATGAAAGAATTGGGAATTAAACCAATCATAAAACCCATTCGTGGCGGAACTGATGGTTGCCAATTATCCTATAAAGGGTTGCCTTGCCCAAATATTTTTGCTGGCGGGCATAACTTTCACGGAAAATATGAATATGTTCCTGTCGAAAGCATACAAAAAGCAATTGACGTGATTGTAAAAATTGCAGAGTTGACCGCAAAACCAATTGCCAAATAAATCATTTTAAAACAATAAATTTATTAAAAAACCATCAATCGATGGTTTTTTTTATGAAAAAAAAATGAAGTAAAAACTTAACATTGGCGAATACCTTTAATGACTATATTTGTTTACAATTAATTTACATTAAGAATATATCATTTAAAAAATAGAAATATGGAAGAAAACAAAGAAGAAATTGCAAATGAAATTACCCCAGAAACGGTTGAGGTAGTTGCAACTCCTAAACTAAAAAAACCTAGAGTTAGCAAATCAACTAAAGAAGTTGATGAAACTATTGACATTCCTGTAGTTGAAGAAAATCAAGAAATAATAATTTCAGAAGAAACGGTTATTCTAGTAAAGAAAAAAACCAAAAAAGAAAAGAAAAAAAATAAAATGAAAGAAAAAGAAAAAGAAAAAGCAAAAAAAGCGAAAGCAAAAGAAAAAGCTAAGGCTAAAGCAAAAAAAGCAAAAAAAGCAAAAAAGGATAAAGCTAAAAAAGCAAAACTAAAAGCTAAAGCCAAAGAGAAAAAGGCTAAAGCAAAATCAAAAAAAGCAAAGAAAAATAAAAAGAATAAAAAGAAATAATCCAATTGTTTAAAATAAAATTCCCAAATTCCAATTAGTAAAGTTGGAATTTGGGATTTTTTATAGCTAAAATACTATTTTTTATTCAAAGATGCGCTCATTTCCATAGAAATTGCTGAACGCTCCATTTTTAGTTTTCCAGCCATTGTTTCGATAACAACAGTGGTATCTGCAAGCTCAGCCACTTTGCCGTGAAGTCCGCTTTTTGTGATAATTCTGTCACCCACTTTCAAAGCGCTTTCAAATTCTTTTTCGTTTTTGGCTCTTTTTTGTTGTGGTCTGATCATAAAGAAATAGATCACCACAAACATTAATAAAAACGGCGCAAATTGAGTTAATTGTCCCATAATTTTTAATTCTTTTTTTGTTTATAAATTGATTTTACATTAATCCACGACCAGCTTTTATAATTCTATTGCTGGCTTGTAGTTCTTTTACTAAATTGTCTAAAATTCCGTTGATAAAAATACTGCTTTTTGGAGTAGAATATTCTTTGGCAAGTTCTAAATATTCATTCAAGGTAACTTTCACTGGAATCGAAGGGAATTTCAAAAATTCACAAATAGCCATTTTAAGAATAATGGTGTCAATTTCGGCAATTCTTTCACTATCCCAGTTGGGTGTTTTATCTATATATTCCTTTGCTAATTCGGACTCATTCAAAACTGTTTTTCTATATAAATCTTTAACAAAATCGCGATCTTCGTTGTCTTTGAATAATTTTGGAACCCTGAAATTTCCTTCGTCAACAGGTTTCAAAGCTTTCAATTGCTTAATAATTTCAGTGTTTACCACTGGAATATCATCAATCCATGTCAATTTATTGTCTTCTAAATATTCGTATAATTTTTCATTTGGAACAATTACATCCATAAACAAATCAACAATAAATTCCTTGTCTTCTTCGAATGTGTTAACCGCATTGCTCATATATTTTGCATATATTTTGCTTTGCTTGATGTCATTAAGAAGGATTAGAATATAATCGTCGTTTAAGCTCCAATTGTTGATTTTTCGATTTTCTAGAGCAATACTCAAAGAATTATTTTCGGCAAGTAGTTGAAAAATACTGTTCTTGATAAATTTTTCATTGGGTTTGCGTTCCTGAGGAGTGGCAAGATGTTTTTGACTTGATTTATGCAAAAAGACAGTTTCTTTTTTACAAATTTCTATCAAAGAGGAAATCATTATAAGGTATAAATCCTGAATGGCATCAATACTATGAAAAAGGAATTTCTCTTCTTTTTCTAAATCATCTGACCCATTTTGATGCATCGCATAAATGGATTGCATAACCTTGACGCGAATATGTCTTCTGTTTACCACCTTGTAAGAACTTTTATTAAATTAGTTTGCAAAACTAAGGATTTCATCTTTTAAAAAAGAATTAAACTTGAAAAATATCTGAATTTCATCTTACCTTTGGAATTCTTAAGATTATTATATTACCATGAAAGAATTAAGTTATTTAAATAAATATTTCGTCAAATATAAATACAGCTTTTCAATAGGCATCTTTATTACCATTATTGCCCAAATATTTTCCTTGTTTACACCAAAATTAATTAGCAAGTCCTTTAATATAATTGAATCATTTGCAAAAGATAAGACTGTAGACAAATCCGTTATTCAGCAGGAATTAATTTCCAATATTTTATTAATTATTGCCACCACAATCATTGCAGGCTTCCTAACTTTTTTAATGCGACAAACCTTAATTGTGATGTCTCGCCACATCGAATTCGATTTAAAAAATGAAGTTTTCAGGCAATACGAAAATCTTTCCCATAATTTCTATAAACAAAATCGAACGGGAGATTTAATGAACCGCATCAGCGAAGATGTCTCGAAAGTGAGAATGTACGTTGGCCCAGCCGTGATGTACACCATAAACACCATCATTCGCTTTACCATCGTGATTGTATATATGTTTAATGTATCTCCACGACTTACATTGTACACTTTGCTTCCATTGCCGATTTTGTCTTATGCTATTTTTAAAATAAGTTCCGAAATCAATAAAAGAAGTACTGTTTTCCAACAATATTTATCCAAAGTTTCCAGTTTCACCCAAGAAATATTTTCGGGAATTCGAGTAATAAAAGCCTATTCATTAGAAGATCAGCATCAAAACAACATGGTAGAATTGGCCAATGAGAGCAAAAGCAAAAGCTTGAGTTTGGCAAGAATCCAAGCCTTATTTGGCCCCTTGATGATGGCCCTCATAGGAATTAGCAACTTGGTTGTGATTTATTTTGGCGGATTAATGTACATCAACGGAACCATAAAAAGCATTGGAACCATTGCCGAATTTATCTTGTATGTCAATATGCTTACGTGGCCTGTGGCTTCATTGGGTTGGGTTTCCTCAATGGTTCAGGAAGCCGAAGCGTCTCAAAAACGAATTAACGAATTCCTGAAAATTGTACCGGAAATCCAAAACAAAAACCCTGAAAAATCAATAATTGAAGGCGCAATTTCTTTCGAAAATGTTAGTTACACTTATGAAGATACCAATATAAAAGCATTGGAAGATGTAAGTTTTACAGTTCACAAAGGCGAAACTTTGGCAATTCTAGGAAAAACGGGGTCGGGAAAATCAACGGTAATTTCTTTAATTTCCCGTTTGTATGATGTAACCGAAGGTCGCATTACCATTGACGGAAAGGAAATAAGCAAGATGAACTTATTTGATCTGCGAAACAATATTGGAATCGTGCCACAAGATGCTTTTTTATTTTCGGATAGCGTAAAAAACAATATCAAATTTGGTAAAGAAAACGCCACCGACAAAGAGGTGGAAGCAGCTGCAAAAAGTGCCATAGTTCACGACAATATTATGGGTTTCAATAAAAAATATGAAACCATTCTTGGCGAAAGAGGAATTACGCTTTCCGGCGGACAAAAACAACGTGTTTCCATAGCAAGAGCTATTATCAAAAATCCAAAAATCTTGCTCTTTGACGATTGTTTATCTGCAGTGGATACAGAAACCGAAGAAGCAATTTTGAATAACTTACAGGAAATTTGTAAAGACAAAACCACAATTATTGTCAGTCACAGGGTTTCATCAGCAAAAAATGCGGACAAAATTATTATCCTTGACGAAGGACGAATTATTGAGCAAGGTTCTCATAATCAATTAATAAATCAAGAGGGTTATTATGCTGCCTTATATCTAAAACAACTTTCTGAAAAAGAATTGCAATAAATGTTGTGTAATAAATATATTTTTTAGATTTTTGGTTACTTTAACAACACAAAATTGGCAGAATGATTATGAGAGAAAATGATATGTTAGAAAAAGAAGAGATATTTTCGAAAGTTTTACGAGCTGGAAGAAGAACTTATTTCTTTGATGTGAGAGCCACAAAAGCGGACGATTACTATATCACCATTACCGAAAGCAAGAAATTTACCGAAGCAGATGGTTCTTTTCACTTCAAAAAGCACAAAGTTTATTTGTACAAAGAAGATTTTGCTGCTTTCACTGAAATTCTGGAAGAAATGACTTCTTATGTTTTGAACCATAAAGGGGAGGAAGTAATCTCTGAAAGACATCAAAAAGATTTCAAAAAAGAATATGCTTCTGACAAAATAGAAGACGATGAATTGCCTTCAACATCAAGTTTTACTGATATTGAATTTGACGATATTTAATTGTAATACAACAACCAAAAATAACTAACCAAAACTAAAAAGTCCGAAAGTCGAAAGATTTTCGGGCTTTTTTTATCCTATTCTCAGTCCATTTTCAATCTTAAAATCAGGCGCCAATAAAATCACGTCGCCCTCCTCACCCATTGCCCCGAGCACTAAACATTCACTCATAAATTTTCCGATTTGCTTTTTGGGAAAATTAACCACGGCTATGATTTGGCGATTTACTAAATCTTCTTTATTGTAGCGTTTAGTTATTTGTGCCGAAGTTTTTCGAATGCCAATATTGGAACCAAAATCAATAGTGAGTTGGTAAGCAGGTTTGCGAGCTTCGGGAAAGTCATTGACTTCGAGTATTGTTCCCACTCTCATTTCTACTTTTTCGAATTCTGTCCAGGATAAATCCATAGTTTTGTTTTAAAGCATACAATTTTTTCTTTCCAAATTTACAGATTTCAATTTAAAACAATCATTTTTTCTTACCTTTAAACTTTAAAATCGAAACAAAAAATGTCACGAACTCAATCGAATATGTTAGCACTGGGGACTATTGCTCCCGAGTTTTATTTAAAAGACACCAATTCTGCCGATAGTTATTTTTCTTTTGCAGATATAAAAGGCGAAAAAGGAACTCTTGTTATGTTCATCTGTAATCACTGTCCTTTTGTGCATCACGTTATTCGCGAAGTGGTTCGAATTGCCAATGATTATCGTGTACAAGGCATAGGCGTTGTGGCTATTTCAAGTAATGACGTGAATGAATTTCCACAAGACTCACCGGAATTAATGACCGAATTCGCTTTCGAAAATAATTTTGAATTTCCCTATTTATATGACGAAACCCAGGAAGTGGCCAAAGTTTATGATGCAGCTTGCACACCAGATTTTTATTTTTTTGATAACCAAAACAAATTGGTTTATCGAGGTCAACTTGACGACAGCCGACCTGGAAATGGTATTCCGTTAAGCGGTAGTGATTTGCGTGGTGCAATCGACGGCGTGATTTATAACCGAATCATAAATCCTAATCAAAAACCAAGTTTAGGTTGTAATATTAAGTGGAAAAAATAAAAGTTCTCTTAAAAAAGAAAAGCTTCCAACCTTTCGAAGGCTGGAAGCTTTAAAATAATATCGCTTTGCGTATTTAAGATTATTTCACATCTATTAATTCCACATCAAAAATCAACGTTGCATTTGGTGGAATTACCCCACCTGCTCCTGCTGGTCCATAACCTAAATCAGATGGAATAACGAAACGTGCTTTATCACCCACTTTCAACAAGGCAATTCCTTCGTCCCAACCTTCGATAACCTGACCTATCCCTAATTTGAATTCAATAGGCTTTTTTCTTGGATAAGAAGAATCAAAAACTTTTCCGTTTTCTAAAGAACCTTCATAGTGAACCGAAACTGTTTTTCCTTTTTCAGCCTGTTTGCCGTCTCCTTTTTGTATAAATTGGTAACGCAAACCGCTTTCTGTTTTTTCAAAACCAGCAGCTAATTTTTCCATTTTTGCTTCTGTTTCTGCTTTTAAGGCTGCAGCACGTTTCAAACGAGCACCTTTTAAACCAACAAATGCCTCAATTGCATTCCAGTTTTTAGCTTCCTCACCCACTCTGATAATTTCAAGAGTTTCTAATATATCGCCTTGAGCAATTGCATCAACAACATCCTGACCTTCAATTACGCTTCCAAAAACCGTGTGTTTATCATCTAACCAGGGAGTTGCAACGTGTGTGATAAAAAACTGTGATCCGTTACTTCCCGGGCCTGAGTTTGCCATAGACAAAACACCTGGCGCATCGTGACGCAAATCTTGATGAAACTCATCATCAAATTTGTATCCAGGATCTCCGGTTCCAGTTCCTTGGGGACAGCCACCTTGCACCATGAAATCTGGAATTACTCTATGGAATTTCAATCCATCATAGAATTTAACCCCTTGAGGTTTTATTTTATTTTCCATATTTCCTTCTGCAAGAGCTACAAAGTTCCCTACAGTTCCAGGAGTTAAATCGTGTGTTAGTTTTACTAAAATCGATCCTTTTGTGGTGTTGAATTTAGCGTATATTCCGTTTTCCATTTTTATTGTTTTTTATTGAAGTGCAAATTTACGAATTAAATAGAGAATTTGAAAATTTGAAAACCTTGAACTTTTCAATCTCCAAAACTTTGTACCTTTGCATCCTAGAAAATAAATTATGCGCATTGATATTATTACCGTTCTCCCAGAATTGCTTCGAAGTCCTTTCGAGGCTTCGATGATGAAACGTGCCATCGACAAAGGAATTGTGGAAGTTCACATCCATAATTTACGGGATTATACGACCAACAAACAGAAAAGCGTGGACGATTATCCTTACGGCGGTGGTGCCGGAATGGTGATGAATATCCAACCTATTGATGATTGTATTACACATTTGAAAAGCGAAAGAACCTACGACGAAATCATTTATATGTCGCCGGATGGGGAAACTTTGAACCAGAAAATGGCTAACACAATGTCGATGTATGAAAACATCATCATTCTTTGTGGTCATTATAAAGGTGTGGATCAACGCGTACGCGACCATTTTATTACTAGAGAAATTTCGATTGGCGATTATGTTTTGTCGGGAGGAGAATTAGGCGCTTTGGTTTTAAGTGATACACTTATAAGATTGATTCCAGGAGTTTTGAGCGATGAAACCTCAGCATTGACGGATAGCTTTCAGGATAATTTATTGTCCGGACCAATATATACAAGACCTGCCGATTACAAAGGATGGAAAGTCCCAGAAGTTTTAACTAGCGGAAATTTTGCCAAAATCGACAAATGGCGCGAAGATATGGCGTATGAACATACTAAAAACAGACGTCCGGATTTACTCGAAGAGAGTTAGAAGTTATAAACTAAAAAGTTAAGCGTTTTTTTGTGAAAATATTTCAGAACTCATAACCCATAACTCATAACTTTTTTTTACATTTGCACCCTCATTAGACCAACCTCTGGCGAAAACCGTGAATGTTGCTCTTTTTAAAACCATAATAAAAAATAAAAATGGCAGATTTAATGAAATTCGTTAAAGACGAATTGGTAGCAAAAAAAGATTTCCCTGTATTCGGAGCTGGTGATACTATCACAGTTTATTACGAAATTAAAGAGGGTGAAAAAACAAGAACACAGTTTTTTAAAGGTGTTGTTATTCAAAGAAGAGGTTCTGGTAACACAGAAACTTTCACAATTCGTAAAATGTCAGGTGCAATTGGAGTAGAACGTATCTTCCCAGTAAACTTGCCAGCTTTGCAAAAAATTGAAATCAACAAAAAAGGTCACGTTCGTAGAGCTAGAATTTTCTACTTTAGAGAGCTTACTGGTAAAAAAGCTAAGATTAGAGACAAAAGAAGGTAGCCTACTATCTCTTATTCATAAAACTCCCAATTCGTTTGGGAGTTTTTTTTGACATAAATTAGCGTGAAAAATCTACAATTCTATAAAAATACGCTCTAGTTTTTTCAATTTATCGATAATAAAAGTAAAAATTACTGATTTCATAATTCATTTTGTGTAAATAAAAACTTAATGAAAACGCATTCCTTTATACGAAAACGTTTTATTATCTTTGCGGCGCACATTATAGAATATTATTATACACATCAATACATTATGGCAAAAATTAAAGTGGCCAATCCAGTGGTTGAATTGGATGGCGATGAAATGACTCGAATTATTTGGTCGTTTATCAAAGAAAAATTAATTCTCCCTTATTTAGAATTAGACATTAAATATTACGATTTAGGAATTGAAAGCCGAGAAGCTACAAATGACCAAATCACAATTGATTCGGCAGAAGCTATAAAAAAATACAATGTTGGCATCAAATGTGCCACAATTACTCCAGATGAAGAACGCGTGAAAGAATTTAATCTTTCTAAAATGTGGAAATCTCCAAACGGAACTATTCGTAACATCGTGGGTGGAACCGTTTTTCGTGAGCCGATCATTATGAGAAATGTTCCTAGGTACGTTCAAGGTTGGACAAAACCTATCGTTATTGGTCGTCACGCATTTGGAGATCAATACAAAGCCACTGATACTGTTATCAAAGGAAAAGGAAAATTAACCATGACTTTTGTTCCTGAAGAAGGCGAAACCAAAACTTGGGAAGTTTATGATTTTGAAGGGGACGGCGTAGCAATGGCTATGTACAACACCGACGAAAGCATTTATGGATTTGCACATTCTTCTTTCCAAATGGCTTTAACCAAAAAATGGCCTTTGTTTCTTTCAACAAAAAATACCATTTTAAAGGCTTATGATGGTCGTTTCAAAGATATTTTTGAAGAAGTTTTTCAAAAACACTACAAATCAAAATTTGAAGCAATAAAAATTACATACGAACACAGACTTATTGATGATATGGTTGCGTCTTGTATGAAATGGAATGGAGGGTTTGTTTGGGCTTGTAAGAACTACGATGGTGATGTACAGTCTGATACTGTAGCACAAGGATTTGGTTCACTTGGATTAATGACTTCTGTATTAGTTACTCCTGACGGAAAAACCGTTGAAGCAGAAGCTGCTCACGGAACCGTAACACGTCACTATAGAGAGCACCAAAAAGGAAGAGCAACTTCTACTAATCCAATTGCATCCATTTTTGCCTGGACAAGAGGTTTGGAACACAGAGGAAAACTAGACGGAAACCAAGAGTTAATTGATTTTTGTCATACTTTAGAACAAGTTTGCATAGACACTGTTGAAAGCGGAAAAATGACTAAAGATTTAGCTATCCTAGTTAAACCGGAAGGAATGACTGCTGACGATTATTTAACTACTGAGAATTTCTTGGCAGCAATTAAAGAAAACTTGGAAGCTAAATTAGCATAAGTTTTTTTATCATTATTATATAAAGGACGACCCGAAACGGTCGTCTTTTTTTTTATTAGTAATTCATTAACAAATGTTGATAGTAATTTGCATTTTATTTTACGAAATTTACACCACAAAATTTTAACAATGATTTCAAAGAAAATTGTCACCTTATTTCTCTTTCTTTTAGCGACACTATTTTCTTTTTCTCAAGAGAAATTTACAATCAGCGGAACCGTTACTGATTCTAATAGCAACGAAACCCTTATTGGCGTAAACGTTACAATTCCTGAATTAAAAACAGGAATTCCCACAAATGAATATGGGTTTTATTCGCTCACGCTGCCAAAAGGGATTTATAAAATTCAAATAACCTATTTAGGTTATCAAACTATTGAAGAAACAATAAACCTGAAACAAAACACAAAAAAAAATTACAACCTAATTAGCAATGAAACTGTTTTGCAAGAAGTAGTGATTATTGATAACAGCAACAAAACCACTATTCGGAAACCTGAAATGAGTGTTAATAAACTATCCATTTCTACTATCAAAAGAATGCCGGTTATTTTTGGAGAAGTTGATATTATTAAATCCCTTTTATTGCTTCCGGGAGTTTCAAATGCAGGCGAAGGTGCGTCAGGTTTTAATGTGCGTGGCGGCGGTGCCGACCAAAATTTAATTTTATTGGACGAAGCCACTATTTTCAATTCATCACACGTTTTTGGTTTTTTCTCTGTCTTCAATCCTGATGCAATCAAAGATTTAAAGCTATACAAAGGAGGGATTCCGGCACGTTATGGAGGCAGAGCGTCATCTGTTTTAGATATTTATCAAAAAGATGGTAGCAGCAAAGGATTTCACGTTAATGGTGGGATTGGATTAATAACCAGTAAAATTTTGGTCGAAGGTCCAATTGTAAAAGACAAAGGATCTTTCCTGATTGGAGGACGAAGTTCTTACGCTCATTTGTTTTTGAAACTTTCTGAAAAACAAAAAGACAATACAGCTTATTTCTATGATTTAAACACAAAATTAAGCTATAAATTAAACCCGAACAACAACTTGTATTTGTCGGGATATTTTGGCAGAGATGTTTTTTCCATCAGTAAAAGTTTTACTAACACTTATGGAAACTCGACCTTAAACCTGCGTTGGAATCATCTGTTTTCAGAAAAATTATTCTCAAATCTCTCCCTTATTTACAGTGATTATTATTATGGCTTGGACCTAGATTTCGTAGGATTCAAATGGGATTCCGGCATCAAAAATTACAATATAAAATACGATTTTAAAAATTATATTTCTGATAAATTCAAATTGAATTATGGCGTTAACGGTATTTATTATAACTTCAATCCCGGAACTATAAAACCATCTAATTCAGATTCGGGCATTAATTACAATCAATTAGACAAAAAACAGGCATTTGAGCCTGCATTATATATTAATGCTGAACAGGAAATTTCAAAAAAAATATCTCTTTCTTATGGTTTACGATACAGTCTCTTCTATCGTTTAGGACAATCAACTGTAAACTTTTATGCTGATAACAATCCCGTAACTTTTAATTCGGATATCCAGATTTATGAAAGTGCAACTCCTATTGGAACCAAATTCTACAATAAAAACAAAGTTATTCAAAGCTATAACAATCTGGAACCACGTTTTACTGCAGGGTATCAACTTAATG
This sequence comes from Flavobacterium soyangense, assembly GCF_015277675.1. GTDB lineage: Bacteria > Bacteroidota > Bacteroidia > Flavobacteriales > Flavobacteriaceae > Flavobacterium > Flavobacterium soyangense. Next base: position 58,732 of record NZ_JADHEC010000017.1, on the reverse strand, counting down.
AAAATCAATCCATAAAAGCAAGTTATAATAGAATAGCTCAGTATTTACAGCTAGTTTCTAACACCTCATCACCTACTCCGTTAGATGTTTGGACACCGAGCGATAATTATATTAAACCACAAATTGCAGACCAAGTTGCTTTAGGCTATTTTAGGAATTTCAAAGAAAATAGGTATTCCCTAGAGGTAGAAACCTATTATAAAAAAATACAAAATCGATTGGATTATATTGACGGAGCAAATTTAGTTGCCAATAATGCCGTTGAACAAGTGATTCTAAATGGTCAATTGCGGTCTTATGGTTTAGAAATAATGCTTCGCAAAAATGAAGGAAAATTAAATGGCTGGATTTCCTATACTATATCAAAATCTGAACAACAAACGTCAGGAAGAACACCTCAGGAAACAGGAATAAACAGCGGAAATTGGTATAGTTCTGCCTATGATAAATTGCATAATTTTGCTGCAACAGGTTCCTACAATTTAAACAAAAAATGGTCTTTTGGATCCAATTTTATTTTTCAGACCGGTCAACCAGTAACGTATCCAAATGGTAAATACGAATACCTCGGCGTTTCAATACCAAGTTTTGGATTAAGAAATGAAAATAGACTTCCCGCCTTTCATCACTTAGATATTTCAGCCACCTTAACTCCGCATAAAAACGATAAAAGAAGTTGGAAAAGCGAATGGGTTTTTAGCATTTATAATGTCTACAACAGAAAAAATGCCGCTTCCATTACTTTCAGGCAAAATACAGATACTGGTAACAATGAAGCTGTAAAAACTTCCATTTTTGGAGTTGTTCCGGCCGTTAGTTATAATTTTAAATTTTAATCAAAATGAAAAAAACACAACTCTTTTTTGTTATTATAATCGCATTTTTTTTCAATAGTTGTGAAGACGTTGTCAAAGTAGATTTGAAAAATGCACCTCCAAAACTTGTCATTGAAGCATCCATAAACTGGCAAAAAGGTACCTTAGGAAATGAACAGAAAATAAAATTAACAACCACCACAGATTATTACAGTAATGTAATTCCAAAAGTTTCTGGGGCAACTATTTTTGTTAAAAACAGCTCCAAAGTCATTTTCTATTTCATCGAAAAACCAAATACCGGCGAATATGTTTGCACCAATTTTATTCCAATACTAAATGAAACCTACACCTTAACAATAATTAGTAAAGGCCAAACTTATACCGCTACAGAAACCCTAAAACCAGTGGCGCCAATCACTAAAATTGTTCAAAACAATCAAGGTGGTTTTCTCGGAAAAACGATAGAAATCAAAACCTATTTCAACGATCCGGCTTCCGAAGAAAATTATTATATGTATGTGTATGGCTATCAAAATCCATTATTAGACAATTATTATATTGGCGAAGACACCTATTTTCAAGGAAATGAATTTTTCAGTCTTTCCCAAAATAACGATTTAAAAATTGGAGATGCAATTAAAATAACGCATTTTGGAATATCAAAAACGTATTCAAATTATATGAAAGTTTTAATTAGCATTGCAGGAAATAACAATGGAGCTCCGTTTCAATCTCCTTCCGCAACCGTGAGGGGAAACATTGTAAATACGACAGATTTCAACAATTATGCTTTGGGGTATTTTTCCCTAAGCGAAATTGACATCCGAAATTATGTGATTCAATAAGAAGCCATTCCAGCTATCCATTACAAAAAAACAGTATTAAAAATAGTTTTCCAAAGCCTTCAAGGAACTTCCGCTGGTCGTTCTTGAAACCTGGCAAAACTAAATTTTTCAACACTGTTTTGTTTTTAATTGCTATCTGGGCTAAAAAACCAGTAATTACAAATTCCGAGTTATGAATCACTATCTTTGCACTCGTAATTTTCAATTCGTAATTCACAATTAACTATGTCTTCACACCATATCGTTCGAGACGACCAAGAACCAGCTTTGATTATTGCAAACGGCGCTTCCTGCAACATAGAATTATTAGGACAATTACTCGAATGGTCTCCATTAGTTATAGTACTTGACTCAGCAATGGAACGTGTTGTGGAATTGGGCATAAAAGTAGATGTTTTACTGGGCGATTTCGACCGAGGGTTTGATCCGGAATATTACAAGGAAAAACAATTTCCACTAGAAATTGTCCACACGCCAGATCAAAACAAAACCGATTTAGAGAAAGCATTTGATTATCTTATCGAAAGAAAAATTCCTGCCGCAAACGTAGTCTGGGCAACCGGAAAGCGCGCTGATCATACCATTACAAACCTGACAAATATTACCCGATACCGAGATTTATTAAAAATCGTTGTACTCGACGACCATTCAAAAGTATTTTTATTGCCCAAAAAATTCGAAAAATGGTATCCTGCCAGCACACCAATTTCTCTCATCCCAATCGGAAATGTTACAGGAGTTCACTCCAAGAATCTATTTTATCCATTATCTAATGACACACTAACCATAGGTTACAGAACCGGAAGCAGTAATCACGTGATTGCAGATGGATTGGTAATTATAGAACACAATGAAGGCGATTTATTGCTTATGGAATGTTGGGATTAATTTCACGAGCATAAATAAAAAAAATGCGACAATCTTTATAATCTGTGGCAAAAAAAGCGTTTCTATCAGTTATATCCGTGTTCCAAATATTACAACTATCTTTGCCACCTGAATAGAAAAAATGAAACTGAAACCGATTATCGAAAAAACCAATTTACATCCTAAAAATCAACACCGATTAGGATATAATTTTGAACAATTAATTACAACTTGTCCTGAACTTCAACAATTTGTTGCTATTAATGAACATAATATTCAAACTATAGATTTCAGTAATCCCAAAGCTGTAAAAGCACTCAACAAAGCCTTGTTAATTGCTAATTACGATATCAAAAATTGGGATATTCCAGATAATTACCTTTGTCCTCCTATTCCGGGTCGAGTAGATTACATTCATTATATTGCTGATTTATTGGCTTCAAACAACAATGGTGTTGTGCCTGAAGGCGAAAATGTTCAAGTGTTAGATATTGGCATTGGGGCAAATTGTATTTATCCAATATTGGGAAACTCTGTATATGGTTGGTTCTTTGTTGGTACAGAAGTAGATGAAAAAGCCATTCAAAACTGTAAAAGAATCATAGAAGATAATCCAAAATTAATGGACGCTATAAGTTTGCAACTCCAAACCGAATCGCGTTTTATTTTCAAAAACATCATTACTCCCGAAGATCGTTTTTCGCTAACGATTTGTAACCCGCCGTTTCATAACTCCCAAGAAGAAGCTACAAAATCATCTATTCGCAAAGTCAATAACCTTGAAAAAACTAGAACTAAAAATCCAACTTTGAATTTTGGTGGCCAAAATGCCGAATTATGGTGTGAGGGCGGAGAATCTGGTTTCGTAACGCAAATGATTTTCGAAAGTGCTAAATATCCAATGCAATGTTTATGGTTTACAACTTTAGTATCAAAAAAAGAAAATTTGGCCAGTTTTTATAAAACATTGAATAAAGTAAATGTCGCCGAAGTAAAAACCATTGATATGGCACAAGGACAAAAAAACAGTAGAATTCTCGCTTGGACATTCCAATCAGAATCTCAACAAAAAAACTGGAAGTTTTAAGTCTTTCTAAACTATTTTTTTTTGTATTACTTTGTAACTTTGTAATTCTGAAAAATAGTAAATGAAATTTCAAGTTATCTCCGATTACCAGCCCAAAGGTGACCAACCACAAGCCATTGAAAAATTAGCTCAAGGGATTGAGGCAGGCGAACGCTATCAAACTTTATTGGGGGTAACGGGTTCCGGAAAAACATTTACTGTAGCTAACGTCATTCAGGAAGTGCAAAAACCTACTTTGATTTTAGCACACAACAAAACATTGGCGGCACAATTATACTCAGAATTCAAACAATTTTTTCCGAATAATGCCGTGGAATATTTTGTTTCATACTACGATTATTACCAGCCTGAAGCTTTTATGCCTGTTTCTGGAGTATTTATCGAGAAGGATTTATCCATCAACGAAGAGCTGGAAAAAATGCGTTTGAGCACTACTTCCTCACTACTTTCAGGGCGAAGAGATATTATAGTTGTGGCATCGGTTTCGTGTATTTATGGTATTGGAAATCCTGTGGAATTTCAGAAGAATGTCATTGCCATCGAGAAAAACCAAGTTATTTCCCGCACCAAATTATTACATAGTTTGGTTCAAAGTTTATATTCCAGGACAGAAGTCGATTTTAATCCCGGAAACTTTAGAATAAAAGGAGACACACTCGAAGTCTATCCTAGTTATGCAGATGATGCTTTTAGAATTCACTTTTTTGGTGATGAAATCGAAGAAATTGAAGCTTTTGATGTCAAAACTTCAAAAGTAATCGAGAGACACGAACAACTTACCATTTATCCCGCGAATATGTTCGTGACTTCGCCTGACACATTACAAAGTGCTATATGGGAAATCCAACAGGATTTGGTTAAACAAGTTGATTATTTCAAAGAAATTGGCAAACATCTAGAAGCCAAAAGACTAGAAGAACGAACCAATTTTGATTTAGAAATGATTCGCGAATTAGGTTATTGCTCCGGAATTGAGAACTATTCCCGTTATCTAGATGGCAGAGAAGCCGGCACAAGACCATTTTGCTTATTGGATTATTTTCCAAAAGATTACTTGATGGTTGTTGACGAAAGTCACGTTACGCTTTCGCAAGTTCACGCCATGTATGGCGGCGACAGAAGCAGAAAAGAAAACTTGGTAGAATATGGTTTTAGGCTTCCGGCTGCGATGGACAATCGTCCGTTGAAGTTTGAGGAATTTGAGGCGATGCAAAACCAAGTCATTTATGTATCGGCAACACCAGCCGATTATGAACTACAAAAAACCGATGGAGTTTATATCGAGCAAGTCATTCGTCCAACAGGATTATTGGATCCAATAATAGAAATTCGTCCTAGCTTGAATCAAATTGATGATTTAATAGAGGAAATCCAAGCAAGAGCCGAAATTGACGAACGTGTTTTGGTTACTACTTTAACCAAAAGAATGGCGGAAGAATTGGCAAAATATTTAACCAAAGTTTCAATTCGTTGCCGTTATATCCATTCAGATGTTGACACTTTGGAACGCATTGAAATTATGCAGGATTTACGAAAAGGGTTATTCGATGTTTTGATTGGCGTGAATTTACTGCGTGAAGGATTGGATTTACCTGAAGTTTCCCTGGTGGCCATTCTCGATGCCGACAAAGAAGGCTTTTTGAGAAGTCACCGTTCGCTTACCCAAACCATTGGTCGTGCGGCGAGAAACCTCAACGGAAAAGCGATTATGTATGCTGACAAAATTACGGCAAGTATGCAAAAAACTATTGATGAAACCAATTACCGCAGAACGAAACAAATTAATTTTAATATTGAAAATAATCAAGTTCCTCAGGCTTTAAACAAGAAAATAGAAAGTGCCTTTACAAAAAATCCATTAGCAGATTATGAATTGGGCTATACTAGTTCAATAGCCGCGGAGCCCATCACGGAATACCTTTCGAAACCAGAAATCGAAAAACAGATTCGGGAGAAACGAAAAGTAATGGAAAAAGCAGCCAAAGATTTAGATTTTATGCAAGCTGCAAAACTGCGGGACGATATTAAAGCACTCCAGGCACAATTAGTATAAACCTGCTTAACCTCTTGAAATTAAACGATCTACTTAAAACCTTCAGTACTTGTCTAATTTTGCTTTTTAACTTTTAATTATAAATTGACTTTATGTTAAACACTATTTAATAAAAAAATAGTAAGTTTATCAAATTAATTAAGAAAATTGGCCCCAAGCCTATCAAAAAACAATAAATGAGAGATGAGAAAAACTGGACTAATTTCATAAATTGGTTTTCAAATAGACCCAGAGTTTCTGGGTTTTTACTATTCATAGCTATTACTATTGCCACTCTTTTTGTAAGTCTGTTAAGAAATCATATTCAGAGAGAAGAGGAACAAAATAAAATGAATATTATTTTAACAAATGCTCATCAAAATATTGAGGAATCTTTAAAAAACTGTTACACCACAACTACTTCACTTGCTCTTACTCTTAATAACGATGGTATCCCTAAAAATTTTGATACCATCAGTAAACAACTCATAAAATTAAATCCTATTGTCAGTGTAGTTCAATTAGTTCCTGATGGAATAATCAAGTATATCTATCCAATGAAAGGCAATGAGGCTGCGATGAATTTAAACATTTTAAATTCTGAATACCTTAAAAAAGAAGCTAAAAGATCTGTTGAAACACAAAAAATTTATTTTGCCGGACCCCTTAATTTAAAACAAGGAGGGGTTGGAATTGTAGGAAGACTCCCCATTTACAATAACAACAAGTTTTGGGGATTTTCTTCAGTAATTATTAAATTGGAAACTTTATTAAAAGCCTCCGGAATTAATTCTATTGATCAATCCAACTATTATTTCCAGTTTTCAAAGAAAAACCCAAATACTTCCAAAGAACAATTTTATCTTCCTTCCAAAACAAATTTAGATAAAAGCTACTATATTTCCCAAAACATCTCTGATAGCGATTGGAAACTCTATTTGATTACCAAAAAACCATTTAGAATTTATCCTCAAATTCTGTTAAGTGCAATTTTAGGCTTTATTATTGCCATATTGCTTGGTGTTTTAACAACAAAATTATTGGAAAAACCCGAAGAGTTAAGACTTTTGTTAAAAGAACAGGAGAAAAAACTCTTAAAAAATAAAGTGAAGTTCAAGACTGTTTTTGAACAAGCCACTATTGGTTTTGCGATAATAGATGCCTACAAATTTGATTTATTGCAAGCCAATGAAAAGTTTTACAATATGCTTGGTTTCACACACAACGAGATTAAAGAGAAAGGCTTGGGGAGTTTAACCCATCCTGATGACATAGATAATACCCTATTAAATATAAAAAAACTTAATGAAGGTTTAATTAAGGAATATTTTTCGGAAAAAAGATGTCTCACCAAATCTGGAAAAATTATTTGGGTTAATCTGACCATTTCTCCTCTTTGGGAAAACGATGAAAAGCCTGCTACCCATATTGCTTTTATCAAAGATATTACGGAGAGAAAAGAGGCTGAAGAGCTAAATAAAAGAAATGAAGCACGTTATAAATCACTAATTGACACAATAGACGGTATCGTGTGGGAGTACGACTTAGAAACAAATTCTCCAACTTTTATAAGCAAAAAAATAGAAGATATACTAGGGTATTCAGTAGATGATTATTGGGGAAGTCCAAGTTTTTGGGAAGATCATATACATCCCGAAGACCGGGAATTTGCAATGACACTATCTGCCAAAGAAAACAAAAACTATACAAATCATGTTTTCGAATACCGAATGATTACTAAAAGCGAAAAAGTAATATGGATAAGAGACAATATGAATTACGTTTTTGAAGATGGGAAACCGGTAATATCCAGAGGTATCATGATTGATATAACCGTAATGAAAGAAGCCGAGAAAGACTTAAATAACTCGCTGCAATTAGTCACTGAACAGAATAAAAGACTACTCAATTTTTCTTATATTGTTTCACATAACTTAAGATCACATACCAGCAATATTGAATCTATTATCAATTTAATAGAATCTGCTGATTCAGTAGAAGAACGCAATGCGATGATGCATTTGCTAAAATCTGTTTCCAATTCACTTGACGAAACAATGATACACCTGAACGAAGTTGTAAATATAAATACAAATATGAGCTTAGTAGTTAAGCCACTGAATTTAAACATGTATATTTCAAAAGCAAAAGGTGTACTTTCAGAACAAATACTGTTAAACGGAGCTTCCTTTATCACAAACATACCCGATGATGCATTGATAAACTATAATTCAGCGTATATGGAGAGTATTCTTTATAATTTAATTTCAAATGCAATCCGCTACAAGCATCCCCAACGAAAACCAATTATTACAATAAACTTGCAAAAAGAGAATGACAAAGATGTCATTGAAATTTCAGATAATGGTATTGGAATTGACTTAAAAAAACACGGTAATAAAATTTTTGGAATGTACAAAACATTCAGTAATAATTCAGATGCAAGGGGAATTGGGCTATTTATAACAAAAAACCAAATTGATGCTATGGGTGGAATCATAACCGTAGACAGCGTCGTCAATGTAGGTACAACTTTTAAAATCTATATCAAATGAAAAAAAAGATAATCTGGATTATTGATGATGATCGCATTTACCAAACAATCATCGATAAATTGATTTTAAAATCGGGTGTTTTTTCAGCACATTCCTCATTCTTAAATGGAAAAGAGGCCATAAATGCATTAAATAATATATTAGAAGATATTGAATCTCTTCCTGATATTATTTTACTGGACATAAATATGCCTGTTATGGATGGTTGGGAATTTATGGAAGAAATAAAAATGATAAAATCTAAAATCAGCAAAAAAATTATAATCTATATAGTAAGTTCTTCCATAGCTGTTGAAGATAAAAACAAGTCTAAAACGTATAAAGATATATTTGGTTATATCGCAAAACCAATTTCTGTAAAGGAATTAATCACCATGATTTCACATGAATAATGATTTAATTTTATAAACTTAGTTATGCTGTAACTTAAAAATTTCCAATAATACATCAACATCAATTATTGGGCTTTTAGTCATTTTCATCATTAGAGAATACGGTTGGCAATTATTGTATTCAACCCATATTAATTGCAATTTGTTGGATAGCCCCTTCTTTTTTATAATGTAAAACGACGTCACAATGCATTAATAAAGTCAAACGATAAAACTACTGGAAGCGTTCGAACTCAGATTTTATAACTATTCGAGGTAAATCCTGATGAAATACATCAATAAACTTAGTTTTGTCAATATTTAATTTCTTTCCACAATTGCCTAAAAATGCGTATTCTTTCTTATGTAAACTACCGTCCACAGTGGCAAATGCAATCATTTCTGAAAGTAAACTTCTTTTATTTTCGAAAGTGCTCATCTAATCATTAATTTTAGCTAAAAAATTATTTTTAAATTGAAATATATACTCCAAACAATGATTCAAAGATTCATACTACTTTTTATACTCTTTATTGCGTCAGGAAAAACCATCGCACAACAAAGCACGGCTTCAAAACAAGTTTCAACTTTTACAATCGAAGCACCACAATTAGGATATGTAAAGAAAATTTGGATTTATTTACCTAAGAATTATGATTTATCTAAAAAGAAATATCCCGTAATTTACATGCACGATGCACAAAATCTTTTTGATGCAAAGACTTCCTTTGTTGGAGAATGGAATATAGACGAAAAACTTGATAGCCTTAACGCACAAGCAATTGTCGTGGGTATTGAACACGGAAATGAAAAACGAATTAACGAATTAACACCCTATAAAAACGCAAAATATGGAGGTGGAAATGCCAATAATTATCTTGAGTTTATTGTAAAAACGTTAAAACCAGAAATAGACATGAAATACAGAACAAAAACAAATGCACGAAACACTGCTATTATGGGAAGTTCAATTGGCGGATTGGTTTCCTATTATGCCGTTTTAAAATATCCTGAAGTTTTTGGGAGAGCGGGAATTTTTTCGCCATCTTTTTGGTTTAACCAAGAAGAAATAATTGATTTAACTAAAAAAACTCCAAAACTAAAAACCAAAATTTATTTTCTTTGCGGCGATAATGAAGGTGATGAAAGTGACAAAAAAATAATGATTACAAACATTAATAAAATAGATGATTTGATTGCCGAAAAAAGATGTGAATGTAACAATATGACAAAAGTGAAAATAGTAAAAGGCGGACAACATAACGAAAAATTATGGCGAGATAATTTTGTAAAAGCGTATCTTTGGCTTTTTTAATTCAAGTTTGAAATTAAACTTTAAAATATAAAAAATGACGAATAACGATATACTAAAAAAACTGCGTGTCGCACTGATGTTGCGAGATGACCAAATAGTTGAAATCTTGGAATTGGTAGATTTCAGAATTTCAAAATCAGAATTAGGTGCTTTTTTCCGTGCCGAAGATCACGAGAATTATGTGGAATGTGGTGACCAAGTGTTACGCAATTTCCTAAATGGATTAGTGATTCATTTGCGAGGAACTAAAGAAAATCCGAAGAATCCAACAGCGGTTTTGGCTAAACACAAAGCACAAATCCCAGTAAAAGAAGGAGTTTCAGAAAGAGCTGAATTTAAAGCAAAACCAAAAGACGAAGAAAGAGCCAGAGGTGATCAAAAACCCGGACAAAAAAGCTCAGCGACAAAAAAGAAATCTTTTAAGAAACCTGCTCCAAAAGTTCAAGTTGTGGAAAAAGTAAAGTTCAATTTTGGTAAAAAAAATAGAGAATGAAAAAACTCCATTTATTATTAGAGGAATTAGAAACTAAAATTAAGTATAGAGATATAGAAAATTTATCCGTATCAAAAAGCAATGTTTCATGGCATATAAACCATACTTTAAAGGTATTAATCCTAATAATCGAAACGTTAAAAAACTCTAAACCTAATGAATATAAGAGAAGTTTTAATTTTAAAAAGCAATTTGTATTTATAACCGGGGTTATACCTAGAGGAAAAGCAAAAGCACCAAAATCAGTTCAATCCTTTGATGAGATTACTTTAGATGATTTGCTTTTACAGTTAAAAAACGCAAAATTTTCAGTTTGTTTATTGAATCATTTGAATGATAACTGCAACTTTATCCATTCTTATTTTGGAGTTTTAAATCTAAAAGAAACCGAAAAATTCTTGATCATACACACCAAACATCACATCAAAATTATTAATGATATTGTCCAAAAAAAATCCTGAGCTCTCGTTCAGGATTTTCTTATTTTATAAAATATGTAACTATAATATTAAGAAAGCGCTGCTTTTACTTGATCAGCTGCTTCTTGAAATTCAACGGCAGATAAAATTGGCATTCCTGAATTATCAATTAATTCTTTTGCAATAACAGCATTAGTTCCTTGCAAACGAACAATTATTGGTACTTTAATAGCATCTCCCATATTTTTGTATGCATCAACAACACCTTGAGCAACACGGTCACAACGAACGATTCCGCCAAAAATATTGATTAAAATTGCTTTTACGTTTGGATCTTTCAAGATTATACGGAAAGCTAATTCGACACGTTTTGCATCGGCAGTTCCACCAACATCCAAGAAGTTTGCCGGTTCAAAACCTGCATATTTTATTAAGTCCATCGTTGCCATAGCAAGTCCGGCACCATTTACCATACAACCTACAGTTCCATCAAGATCTACGTAGTTTAATCCTGCTTCTTTTGCTTCTACTTCGATTGGATTTTCCTCACGAACATCGCGCATTTCAGCTAATTTTGGATGACGATACAAAGCATTATCATCTAAATTTACTTTGGCATCAACTGCAATGATTTTATTATCTGAAGTTTTTAAAACCGGATTGATTTCAAACATCGAAGCATCAGAACCAATATAAGCTTTGTATAAAGCATCTGCAAACTGAACCATTTCTTTAAAAGCATTTCCTGAAAGGCCTAAATTGAAGGCTATTCTTCTAGCTTGAAAAGCTTGTAATCCTACTGTTGGATCAATCTCTTCAGTAAAAATTAAATGAGGAGTATGTTCAGCCACATGCTCAATATCCATTCCACCTTCGGTAGAATACATAATCATGTTACGTTCTTTACTTCTATTCAATAAAACTGACATATAAAACTCAGAAGTTTCGCTTTCGCCAGGATAATAAACATCTTCAGCAACTAAAACTTTATGCACTAATTTGCCTTCGGCAGAAGTTTGTGGTGTAATTAAATGCATTCCTATGATTTGTTCAGCTAATTCCTCAACCTGCTGAAGGTTTTTAGCTAGCTTAACTCCACCCCCTTTTCCACGTCCACCTGCATGAACCTGAGCTTTAATAACATGCCATCCTGTTCCGGTTTCAGCAGTTAATTGTTTTGCCGCAGCAACCGCTTCTTTTGGATTGTTAGCAACATAACCACGTTGCACTTTCACGCCATAACTGGCTAGTATTTGTTTTCCTTGGTATTCGTGTATATCCATGATTGAATTGTTTGACTTTTAAAAAGTGGTACAAAAATAGCGAAATTCATCTTAAAACTAAAATCTTTTTTCATTATAAAAACATAAATATCATTTAATGAAAATTTATCTATTTAAATATACATTTTGTACCTTCATCAACAAATTAGTGGCACATTTTATGAGAAATATTAAATTATAAACCACTATATCGATTGCGTATTTTAAATATAAAGCGGGAATTATAGTAACCCAACATCAAATTGCATTTGTATACCAAAATTGAATTATCATTTTGTCAATTTGAATGTATAAGAATGATTTATTGTTATTTATTAAACGTTTTTTTAACATTATAGTAAAAATAAGTTAAACGCAAATTTTAAAATTCAAGTAATTAATGAAAACTATATTTTTGCATAAAAATTATCAAGCATGAAAGTTAAAGAACAAGGCCTTTATTTGCCGGAATTTGAACACGACAACTGTGGCGCAGGATTTATTTGCAATTTGAATGGGATCAAGTCGAATGACATTATTCACAAAGCACTCGACATTTTAATAAATTTAGACCATCGGGGTGCCGTAAGTGCTGACGGTAGAACCGGAGACGGAGCTGGAATATTATTTGATATTCCACATAATTTTTTTAAGAAAGTATGTGATTTTGAAATTCCAGAACCAAGAGAATATTCTGTAGGAATGGTTTTTATGCCAAAAAGTAAAAATCAAATTGCTTTTTGCAAAACTACTTTTGAGGAGTCAATCAAAAATCAAAACCTACAAATTTTAGGATGGAGAGACGTTCCTGTGGATCCTTCTAATTTAGGACAAATTGCCGCTGAAAAAGAACCAACCGTAAAACAAGTATTTGTTGGTAAAAATGGTTTGGATTTAACAGAGCAGCAATTCAATGCTAAAATGTTTGCCGCCAGAAAAATTTCAGAACACACTGTAATCAATTCAAAGATTTCAGAAAGTCACCGATTTTATTTTTCAAGTTTTTCAACTACTACCATAATATATAAAGGACTTTTAAGACCCGAAGACATTAGTCCTTATTACATTGATTTATTAGATAATGATTTGGTTACTAGACTAGCTTTGGTTCACCAACGCTTTTCTACCAATACTTTCCCTTCTTGGGAATTGGCGCAACCATTCAGATATATGTGCCATAATGGCGAAATAAACACCCTTCGAGGAAATATTAGCCGAATGCGTGCTCGTGAAGAATTGATGAAAAGCGACGTTTTTGGGGAAGACATCAAAAAATTATTTCCAATTATATTAGAAGGAAAATCCGATTCAGCTTCTATGGATATGGTCGTTGAATTATTGTTGATGACAGGTCGTTCTTTACCCGAAGCCATGATGATGGTCGTACCGGAAGCTTGGGAAAAACACCAAAACATGTCCGAAGACAAGAAAGCTTTCTACGAATACAATTCTTGTATCATGGAGCCATGGGACGGGCCAGCTTCGATTCCTTTTACTGACGGAAACGTAATTGGTGCTTTATTGGATAGAAATGGATTGCGTCCATCTCGTTATACGCTTACAAAAGGTGGTTTTGTAATTATGTCTTCAGAGATTGGAGTTCTTGATATAAAACCAGAAGATGTTGTACAGCACGGCCGATTAGAACCAGGAAAAATGTTCTTAGTTGATATGAATGAAGGACGAATTATTGAAGATGATGAAGTAAAAAATTCTGTCGTAACCAAACATCCATACAAAAAATGGTTAGATGAAAATATGTTGCACCTTTCACAGATTCCTTATACAGACAATGTCATTCCTGTTGAAAACATAGATTTTCAAACCCGACAGAGATTGTTTGGATATACAATTGAAGATTTGAAAACTATCATAAACCCAATGGGTTCTAGTGGAGCCGAAGCCATTAGTTCCATGGGTAATGATACTCCACTAGCTGTATTATCAGACCAACCACAACTTTTATACAACTATTTTAAACAATTATTTGCACAAGTCACAAATCCCCCTTTGGATGGTATTCGTGAAGAAATCATTACCGACATCAGCTTGGCAATTGGTGGTGATTACAATATTTTTGACATTGTTCCAAAACATTGCAAGAAATTAAAAATTCACAATCCTGTTATTTCAAATGAGGATTTGGATAAAATAAGAAGCGTCAACCATCCCGATTTCAAATCAGTAACTATTTCTACCTTATACGAAATAAAAAAAGGAGTTAATGGCTTGGAACGCGCTTTAGAGAAATGTGTAGCTGCCACATTCAAAGCAGTCAACGAAGGTTGTAACATAGTTATTCTTTCTGACAGAGGCGTGAGTGAAAAAATGGCGCCAATTCCAATGTTATTGGCTTCTTCTTACATTCACCATTCGCTAAATATTTTGAAAGTTCGTTCAAAATTGGGAATCATTATTGAATCTGCTGAACCTCGCGAACCGCACCATTTTGCCTTATTATTTGGTTATGGTGCCAGTGCGATTAATCCATATATGGTAAACGAAATTATTCGTGACCAAGTTGATAAAGGTTTTATTACCAATGTAAATGCTGATTATGCAATCAAAAATTTCAACAAGGCAATTGCAAAAGGGATTCTGAAAATTATGAACAAAATTGGTATCTCCACCTTGCATTCATATAGAGGAGCACAAATTTTTGAAATTTTAGGATTAAACAAAACATTCACTTCAAAATATTTCCCAAACACTCCATCAAGAATCGAAGGAATTGGACTTATGGAAGTAGAAAAAGAAGTTAAAAAAAGATACCAAAAAGCTTTCCCAAATTCAAAAGTTGCAAGTCTATTACCTCTAGAAATTGGTGGTATTTACAGATGGAGAAGGTCTGGAGAAAAACACATGTTCAACCCAACCACAATTGCAAAATTGCAACAAGCGGTTCGATTAAACAGTCCAGAAAGCTATAAGGAATATGCAAATATGGTTAATGACCAAAGCAAAAATCTTATGACTATCAGAGGATTATTCGAATTTAACAACCTTGATCCTATTTCAATTGATGAAGTAGAGCCTTGGACAGAAATTGTAAAAAGATTTAAAACCGGCGCAATGTCTTATGGCTCTATCAGTTTAGAAGCCCATGAGAATTTAGCCATTGCGATGAACAGAATTGGCGGAAAAAGTAATTCTGGAGAAGGTGGAGAAGATCCAAAACGTTTTCAAAAAGACTTAAATGGTGATTCCAGAAATAGTGCTATCAAGCAAGTTGCTTCAGGAAGATTTGGTGTTTCTATAAACTATTTGACAAATGCCAAAGAGATTCAAATAAAAATGGCTCAAGGTGCAAAACCTGGAGAAGGTGGACAATTACCGGGTGAAAAAGTATATCCTTGGATTGCCAAAGTGAGAAATTCAACTCCTTATGTTGGGCTTATTTCACCGCCTCCGCATCACGATATTTATTCAATTGAAGATTTATCACAATTAATTTTTGATTTAAAAAATGCCAATCGTGAAGCCAGAATTAACGTTAAATTAGTTTCAGAAGTTGGTGTTGGAACAATCGCAGCTGGTGTAGCTAAAGCAAAAGCCGATGTGATTTTGATCTCAGGATACGACGGAGGAACAGGTGCAGCACCTTTAACTTCATTACAACATACAGGGATTCCTTGGGAACTTGGACTAGCCGAAGCGCAACAAACCTTAATCTTAAATGATTTAAGAAGTCGTGTAGTTTTAGAATGTGATGGCCAGCTGAAAACAGGCCGTGATGTAGCTATCGCTGCTTTGCTTGGTGCGGAAGAATTTGGTTTTGCAACTGCACCATTAGTAGCTTCAGGATGTATCATGATGAGAGCTTGTCACTTGAACACGTGTCCAGTTGGTATCGCCACACAAGATCCGGAATTAAGAAAAAATTTCAAGGGAACTCCAGAACATGTCATCAACTTTATGTATTTTATTGCTGAAGAGTTGCGACAAATTATGGCACAACTAGGATTTAAAACACTGAAAGAAATGGTGGGACAATCTCAAAAACTGAATGTCAACAAAGCCATCAAACACTATAAAGCAAGTGGATTGGATTTATCAACCATACTTTATAAACCAGAAAAAGCAAATAGCGTACCTAATCATAATACCACAACACAAGATCACGAATTAGAACACGTTTTAGATTTTGATATAATAAAAGCGGCTCTTCCTTCGATTTACAGAAAAGAAAGAACTAGAGTTACTTTTAAAATTAAAAATACTGATCGTGCTGTTGGTGCAATTTTGAGCAACGAAATTTCGAAAATTTATGGAGCTCAAGGTTTACCTGAAGACACCATATTAGTCGATTTTGAAGGTTCAGCAGGACAAAGTTTTGGCGCATTTGCAACCAATGGATTGTCCTATAAAATTCACGGAAACTGTAATGATTATTTAGGAAAAGGGCTTTCTGGCGGAAAATTGATTATCAAGGTTCCTCCTACAGCAACTTTCAAACCTGAAGAAAATATTATTATTGGTAACGTTGCTCTTTATGGCGCAATAACTGGTGAAGCCTATATAAATGGTATTGCCGGAGAACGTTTTTGCGTTAGAAATTCAGGCGCAACAGCGGTTGTCGAAGGAATTGGAGATCACGGATGTGAATATATGACAGGGGGAACTGTAGTAGTCCTTGGAAAAACAGGTAGAAATTTTGCTGCAGGTATGAGCGGTGGAATTGCTTATGTTTTTGATGATAAAAAACAGTTCGATAGCAGAGTTTGTAATATGGAAATGGTCGAATTTGAAACTTTAGAAGAGGATGACTTGACAAAATTGAAACGTCTGATTCGAAACCATTCTATGTATACCAATAGTCCATTGGCAAAAAGAATCCTTGAAGATTGGGAAAATCAACAAAAGCATTTTGTCAAAGTAATGCCAACAGAATACAGAAAAGCATTATTGAGAATTGCTAAAGAAAAAGAATTAGAAGAACTAATAGCACAATAGTTATGGGCAAGATAGGCGGATTTAAAGAATATAATAGAGCTGACGAAAGTAATGTAGTTGTTCTGGAACGAGTTTCAAACTATAATGAATTTACGATTCCGTTAGCGAAAGATAAAATCAAAGAACAAGGTTCAAGATGTATGGATTGTGGCATTCCTTTTTGTCACAGCGCATGTCCGTTAGGGAATTTGATTCCTGATTTTAACGATATGGTGCATCAGGAAGAATGGCAAAGTGCCTTGAATATTTTACAATCAACAAATAACTTTCCAGAGTTTACAGGCCGTTTATGTCCTGCACCTTGTGAAAAATCTTGTGTTTTGGGAATTATAAAAGATCCCGTGGCGATTGAAAATATTGAAAAAAGCATAGTAGAAAGAGGTTTTTCTGAAGGCTGGATCAAACCACAACCCCCAGAAATAAGAACTGGAAAAACAATAGCAGTTATTGGTTCTGGTCCTGCTGGTTTAGCAGCTGCACAACAATTAAATCGTGCGGGTCACACCGTAACCGTTTTTGAAAGAGATAATGCCATTGGCGGATTATTACGTTATGGTATTCCAAATTTTAAATTAGAAAAAGGAATTATTGACAGACGTGTCGCTATTTTAGAAGCAGAAGGAATTGTTTTTAAAACCAATGTAAATGTTGGCGTTAATTACAGTATCGATCAATTAAATAGTTTTGATTCTATCGTATTATGCGGTGGCGCAACCGAAAGAAGAGGTTTACCAACAAAAGGTGCCGACAGTAAAGGTGTTGTTCAGGCAATGGATTTCTTGTCACAACAAACTAAAGTTTTGTATGGTGAAAAAATTGAAAACCAAGTTAAAGCAACCGGTAAAAACGTAATCGTTATTGGTGGTGGAGATACTGGTTCTGACTGTGTAGGAACATCTAACAGACACGGAGCATTATCTGTTACCAATTTTGAAATCATGCCAAAACCACCCGTTGGAAGAAGCGAAACTACACCTTGGCCATTTTGGCCTTTGCAATTAAAAACCTCATCTTCCCATGAAGAAGGTTGTGGAAGAAACTGGTTAATCAATACCAAAGAATTTCTTGCCAATGAAAAAGGAGAACTAGTAGGTTTAAAAACTGTCGAAGTAGAATGGAAACTAAAACCGGGACAAAGACCTGAACTTATCGAAAAAGAAGGCTCAGAAAAAATTTGGCCATGCGATTTGGCTTTGTTAGCTCTAGGATTTACGGGTCCTGAGAAAACCTTGAGCGACCAATTGGGAATAAAAATTGATGCTCGCAACAATTATTTTGCTACAAATTATCAAACTAATGTTCCTCATATTTTCACCGCTGGTGATATGAGAAGAGGACAATCACTAATCGTTTGGGCAATCTCCGAAGGTCGTGAAGCCGCAAGAGAAGTGGATAATTATTTAATGGGTTACACCAATTTACCAACAAAAGGCAATGGCGATTTGCCAAGTTTATAATCAACAACACAACTACTATTTTAAGCCCTTGAGAAATTATATTTCAAGGGTTTTTCATTTAAAATTAATATTAAAAACGATAACAAATGTTATTTTTTAAACATATTGTTATATTTTGTTAATTTTGAGTTTTACTCTTGTGTGAACCAATAAAGAATAATAAATTTGCCAAAAATGTAGCAAGATGCAATCAAAAGATTTAGTACAATTAGCAGAACAATTTGGAAGTCCATTATATGTTTATGATGCTGACAAAATCCAATCCCAATATAAAAGATTAACAAATGCTTTCTCAAAAGTAGAAAAGTTGCGTATCAATTATGCAATGAAAGCTCTGTCAAATGTTGCCATTCTTCAATTGTTAAGAGAAATGGGATCTTGTTTGGATGCAGTTTCAATACAAGAAGTTCAATTGGGACTTTACGCCGGATATTCGCCTGAGCAAATATTTTTTACTCCAAATGGTGTTTCTCTTGAAGAAATCGAGGAAGTATCAGCCATGGGCGTTCAAATTAATATTGATAATTTGTCAATTTTAGAACAATTTGGTACAAAATATCCAAACGTACCCGTTTGCATTCGTATCAATCCACACGTGATGGCTGGTGGAAACACTAATATTTCTGTAGGTCATATCGATAGTAAATTTGGAATTTCAATCCATCAATTGCCTCATTTGTTGCGTATTGTTGAGAACACAAAAATGCACATCGTGGGAATCCACATGCACACAGGGTCTGATATTTTGGATATTGAAGTGTTTTTATATGCTGCCGAAATTTTATTTGATGTGGCCAAAAACTTCAAAAATCTTGAATTCCTTGACTTTGGAAGTGGATTTAAAGTTCCTTACAAAAAAGACGATATCGAAACAGATATTGAAGAATTAGGAAAAAAATTATCTAAAAGATTTAACGCTTTCTGCAAAGAGTATGGAAAAGATCTAACCTTGATTTTCGAACCAGGAAAATTTTTGGTAAGTGAAGCAGGTCACTTTTTAGCCAAAGTAAATGTAGTAAAACAAACAACTTCGACAGTATTTGCTGGAATTGACAGCGGCTTTAATCACTTGATACGTCCAATGTTTTATGGTTCGCAACATCATATAGAAAACATTTCGCACCCAAAAGGAAAAGAACGTTTCTACTCAGTTGTAGGATACATTTGCGAAACCGATACCTTTGCAAACAATCGCAGAATCTCCGAAATCAAAGAAGGTGATATTTTAAGTTTTAGAAATGCCGGGGCATATTGCTTCTCGATGGCATCGAACTACAATTCGAGATACAAACCTGCCGAGGTTTTATGGCAGAATGGCAAAAGTCATTTGATTAGAGCTCGCGAATCCTTTGAAGATTTACTCAAAAATCAAATTCCGTTGCCAGTAGAAAAAGCAATAGTTTAATATATAGAATTATTAATTTAAAAATAAAAAATTATGTCAAGACAGTTAAGTCTAATTATTGTATCTTTAATTTTATCTTTAGGTCTCATTATATCAACTGCTATATTTTCATATTCCTACTTTCATTTTGAAAAGGAATTTGGCGGTCCAGGCAAACAACATTCGATAGTAGTAATAGGATTTGCCGAAAAAAATTTCCTTGCAGATTTAGCTGTTTTAACAGGCTCTGTAAATTCTGAAAATGAAATAATAAATTTTAAGAAATACCTTATCACGCAAGGTATAAAACCAGAAGAGGTTACATTCAACAAGAAATTTTTTAAAATCCAATCAGAATTTGTTCGCATAGTTGATAATTTATATAAAAACATCTCTGTATCTCAAAAAAATAAAGTGAAATCTGAAAGACCTCAATTTTTTGTTAAAAATACAGAAGAAATAAAACTTAGTTTATTAGCAAGTGCCACTAAAAACGCTCGTGATAAGGCAGTTATTATTTCAGAAAGTTCAAATAATAAAATAGGAAACCTTGTTAGTTCAAATACCGAAGAAGTAACTTATGGTAATATAAATTCTGAAACAGAATTTTTAAATCCAGATGAACTTGATGTTTTTTCAATACAAAAGAAAATTAAAATGCATATTAAACAAGAATATCTCTTAGAAAATAAAATTATAGAATAATATATACTCTTACAATACAACAAACTACTTCGTATACAAAATCAGCCACTACTGCTGATGTATGTCGAAATAAATATAAAATCCCATTTCAAATTTTAGACTGCCCCCAAAAGTTTGGACAAATTTATAATTGATTTTGATAATAATGAGTTCGATATTGTATCGAGCTCATTTTGATTAAATTAGACCTACTTCTGTCATTGTTATAATATTTTATATATTCATCTATTTCTTTTTAGAAAAGTGAGATTTATCATATTTATTAGATTTTAAATTGGTTAATTTTACAATCAATAATAAATTAAATGAAAAAATGAAAAAATGAAAAAAATAATAATTTGGAGCTCAGCTTGTTTAGTAGCGCTATTGACTTTAGTTCAATGTAAACCTAATAACGAAAAACCGGAAACCATAAAGGGAGTAGAGGCAGTTAAGGAAAATTCAAATTCACATAAAATTACAGTTAAAGAGGTTTTAAACGCAAATGCATACACCTATCTTTTAGCTACAGAAGGCGCAAAGGAATATTGGATTGCAGTTCCGAAAACAGATGTAAAAGTTGGAAAAACTTATACCTATGAAGGCGGGATGGAAATGAAAAAATTTGAGAGTAAAGATTTAAAAAGAACTTTCGACTCGGTTTTCTTCGTAGAAGGATTGACAGACCCAAACCCACCAGCAGCAACTGAAACTGCTACGACTCTTCCAAAAGTAACTTCTTCTACTCAACTATCAAAAGGAATTACATTAGCCAAAGGCGGAATTTCTATATTTGATTTGTATTCAACAAAAGATAAATTAGCTGGTAAAACCGTTATTTTGACTGGTAAAGTGGTGAAATTTTTACCTGAAATTATGAATAAAAACTGGATTCATTTACAAGACGGAACAAGTCTTAATGGATTTAATGATATTACAATTACCACTTTAGCTAAAGTAAAAGTTGATGAAATAGTTACTGTAAAAGGTACCGTTGCTTTAAATAAAGATTTAGGTGCAGGCTATAAATACGATATTCTTATTGAAGATGCAGTTCTTTTAAAATAAGTAAAACTTCAATTTTTATAAATAAAGAATCCCATTTCATCTTTCATTGAAATGGGATTCCTTTATTTAAGTCTTAATTACTTATTCTATTTCTCTCCCAAAATCTCCGTCAAAACCTTGCTTTCCGTGCCGTTTGGCATTTCAATTCTTAGTTTTAGCGCTAGTGTTGGTGCTATTTGAGTAATTTCTTTTTTATCAAAACTTTCTCCGGGTTTTATTTTCCAACCATAGAAAAGTAAAGGAGCGTGCGTGTCATAAGCATAAGGCGTTCCGTGAGAAGAACCCGTTGGTCCATATTGAATATATCCGGGTTTGTCCAGCACCACCATATCGCCATTTTGGGTTGGATCATAACCTTTGGCAATAAAATTCAGGTAATAATCATTTCCTGTCGAAGCCAAAATCTCTTCTTCGGTATACACTCTTTTTACTTGTTCTTGCGTCATCAAATAATCCTTGAACGCTTGTTTTACTTTAACTAATTCCAAGCCTTTAGACTTGATAATTTCCTTGTTGAAAAAAAGATTAAAATTAGAATAATTGGTTACCAAGTCTTCACCAAAAGTAGCTATTGAAAAGTTTTTCAAAGATTTAGTAATTTCTTTAGTATCGAGATTCTTAACTGCATATTTATTGTCTTTTAAATAACTGGCATTTTCCGCACAAGCGTGATCAGCAGTCAAGAAAAGCAAATAATTGTCTTTACCAACGGTTTTATCTAAATAGTCCAAAAGGTCTGCAATGGTCAAGTCCAAACGTAAGTAAGTATCTTGCAATTCCATTGATCTTGGCCCCAAAATATGACCCACATAATCGGTTGACGAAAAACTAATAGTTAGAAAATCAGTGATGTTGTCTTTTCCCAATTCTTCTTTTTCGATAGCTTTCTTGGCAAAATCAGCCAATAAATTATTTCCAAAAGGTACCGATCTCAAAATTCCAGCATCATTTTTATCATACATTGATTTTAGGTCGTACGGAAAAACTGGTTTGTCGCAATTGTATAATTTTCCTTCATACGGATTATCATCTGGCCAACTTTCGTTATAATCTGCCGCTGGTTTCAATAAATTCCAACCTTTATTAATATAGGTCATATAATTTTTTTGATTATTGAATTCAGCAACCCAATCCGGAAGTTTTGAACCATAAAATGTGCTTGAAATAAACGAACCCGAAGCACCGTACCAAAAAGCCCAATTGGCAAAATGTCCGGCTGGCAAAATCGCTCCACGATCTTTTAAACTCATTCCGATTACTTTTCCTTTAAAGTTGGTTCCCAATCTTAATTCATCAGTAATGGTAGTGCTTTGCAGGTTTTTTGGAGACATTGCTCCTTCTTTTTCCGTTCCGTCGCCAACAATTTTTACGGAATCATCATCCGTACAATAAGTTGTTTTTCCTAACTTTCTGCTAAACCATTCATTTCCAACAATTCCGTTTACTGATGGTGTCGTTCCTGTATAAATCGAGGCGTGACCGGGACCAGTATAAGTTGGCATATAATTAAAATTTGCATTATGAAAAACAAATCCTTTGCTCATCAAACGCTTGAAACCATTTGGAGAAAAATCATCCGAAAACCGATATAAATATTCCATTTTCATTTGGTCCACCACAATTCCAACTACTAATTTTGGGCGTTGTTGGGCATAAAGGGTAGTGATTAGTACAAATGACAATAACAAAAACAATTTTTTCATAATACATTTTTTATTGAAACAAAAATACACATTCCCTTTTTAGAAACTTGAATGATGAAGAGATTTTGGAGAAAAATTAATAGAATCTTAACTTATTACTGTTATTTGTAATTGAAGATATTGTAGAGTATAATTCTGTCATCATAATTGATGTAAAGTTGCTTGCGATTGTCTTGTTTTTTTCTGGTAATTATAGAAAGAGTGCAATCTTCACCATTGTTGTCTTTGCAGGTAAAAGAGTAAACACTATCGGTTTCGCTCTCTTCTAAAGGAATATAATCCACAATTTCAAACACTTGAATCGCTTCGGAATACACAATAATTCGATTTTTATCTGTATCCAATTTTACTAAAATATTAACTAATTTCAAATCAGACCATTTCCCCCAATTCCCTCTTTGGTCTTTTTCTAATACACTTAAACCAGAGGTACTGAACTTGTATGTTTGACCGTAAGATTGATGCAAACCCAAACCAAGAAAAGCCAAAACAATAATTATTTTTATTTTTGTCATCATTTATAAAATTAGTGTGCAGCCAAAAGTAATGAAATTAGAATCTAGAAATTATATTTTGTAACATCATTTTTTGCTAATTCAAAGTCTGTAATCATTTCGGCAATAATTTCAGCAGCTGGTTTAATCGAGTGAATTAATCCTGCTATTTGTCCAATCTCGAGTTCACCTTCAATTAAATCACCTTCAAACATCCCGTGTTTTGCTCTTGCCCTGCCTAACAATGAAGATAATTCTTCCTTTGTTGGACATTTTGCATACAAATCCTGAACGTCTTGATAAAATTTATTTTTGATTAACCGAACGGGAGCCAACTCTTTCAAAGTAACTTGAGTCTCGCCTTCTTTGGTTTCAAGAATTTTGTTTTTGAAATTTTCGTGTGCTGAAGATTCCACAGATGCTGCAAAACGACTCCCAACTTGCACGCCATCTGCTCCAAGGACCATTGCAGCAAGCATTCCTTTACCAGTTGCAATTCCACCTGCAGCAATTAACGGAATTCGTATTTTTTCTTTCACCATCGGAATCAAGGTAAAAGTGGTAGTTTCTTCTCTTCCGTTATGTCCTCCGGCTTCAAATCCTTCGGCAACAACGGCATCAACTCCCGCATCCTGAGCTTTCAACGCAAAAACGGAACTGCTCACTACGTGAACTACCGTTATCCCTTTTCCTTTCAAAAAAGAAGTCCAATTTTTTGGATTTCCTGCCGAAGTAAAAACGATTTTCACATCTTCATCGACAATAATATTCATAATTTCTTCGATGTTGGGATACAACATTGGAACATTTACACCAAAAGGTTTATCGGTGGCTTTTTTACATTTTTGAATGTGTTCCCGCAAAACTTCGGGATACATTGAACCTGCACCAATTAATCCCAAACCACCGGAATTACTAACCGCACTTGCTAATTTATAACCGGAATTCCAAATCATTCCTCCTTGAATAATTGGGTATTTTATATTAAAAAGCTGGGTGATTCTATTCATTTATTGAATTGAAAATTACTGTTTTATTATCTTTCCGCTTTTGAAAAAACCATTCGATTCTATTTTATAAAAATACATTCCAGTAGTCAACGTTTTTAACGAGATAGTTGGTGATTGAATTGATATGTTTTTCTCTAAAACTTTTTGTCCCAAAATGGTATAAATAACAAGCATTTCAGAATTGAATCCTTCTGGCAAAGTTATAGAAATAGAATCACTCGTTGGATTTGGATAAACTATAAAATCATTTTTGGAAAACACACTAACCGATAATCCATTGGATAAAGCCAAATTAAAATCAGGAATTCCATAACCATATTGAGTACGTGATTTCACTATTTGATTAAAATTATCAGCTGATTGTGTAATTAATTGTTTGATTTGAGCATTCGTTTTTCCGGGTAATGCTTGCCATAAGCAAGCTACCATCCCTGCCATTATTGGCCCCGAAAAAGAAGTTCCGCTTGCTGTGTCAATATTCCCGGCTGGATCTGACAATACTGATGGATTTCCTTGAGCCATAACATCCGGTTTTACACGACCGTCAAAACTTGGTCCAATAGAACTAAATGCGGCATAAGTTCTATCTGCTTTTACAGCTCCAATTCCTAAAACATTTAAGGCTTCTGCTGGAACTCCAACGTGTGGTTCTACAGTTGTGCCTTCATTTCCAGCACTTGCAACAACAAAAATCCCTTTGTTAAAAGCAATATTCGCACCTAGTGAAGCAAAGGCAGAATTTCCTGTCATATCAGCATAAGTGTGACCATAAGCAGGATTGTCAAAAGCAAAATACCCCAAAGAAGATGTGATAATATCAACCCCTAACCTATCGGCTTCCTCGGCAGCTTCAACCCAATTCGATTCTTCAACCGGGTTTTCTGAGGCCGTATCTTCGGTAATGAATAAATAATACTTTGCGTCAGGTGCTGTTCCTACTAATTGTCCATCTGTAAAACCTCCCATAGTAGAAAGCACGAGCGTTCCGTGTGAATTTCCAGTATAAAAATTGGTGCTTTTATTTACATAATCATATCCACCAAGAATCGAACCACCGGTAATCAATCTTTGAAAAGGTTGTGCAGTATTTACTCCAGGAAAACCGGCATCTAACACAGCTATTATTTTTCCTGTACCCGTATAATTTAACTGATGCAATAAATGCCCGTTGAGCATTTGAATTTGATTGGCAGAATTACCATAATTAAACGAGGTCAGAGTTTGTAACGTTTTGTTTACGGGCTTAAATTTAATTTTTGCGGTTGTTTTTTTGCCTGAAACATTCAAAGACTTATCAGCATAATCAACACGAAGAACTGAAGACAATAATCTTAAGGCATTAATATCCGTTTGCGAACCTCGAACATAAACGCAATTCAACCATTTTGATTTCGCCAACAATGCTATTCCTGAGGCTGATAATATTTGGTTGTAATAAGGAAGGTAAATTGGAACATCTAATAAATCTAAAGGGATATTTTGAGCAGTTCTCCTGTCTAAAGCTCTTTGTGTGAGCATCGTCAAAGGATTGCTTAAATATGCAGCCGAATCTGGTTTATCCTTGAAATAAACCCAAGCATCTTCTTGGGAAAAGCAAACAAAACTTGGAACTAAAAACAGAAAAATGAATATTTTTTTCATACTTTTTGGAAATAAAATACGAATCTAAGAAATAACTCCCGAACCAACTAATTCATCCTCTAGATACCAAGCTACGAATTGTCCTTCGGTAATTGCCGATTGTGGTTCTTCGAAAGCAACATATATTCCGTTTTCAAATTGATGTAAAGTCGCTTTTTGTAATGGCTGACGGTAACGAATTCGCGCCATAACTTCCATTGTATCACCATTGGCTAAAGCCAAATCAGTACGAATCCAATGTGTTTCGGATTTTTCTATAAACAAAGCTTTTTTGAACAATCCCGGATGTTGACTGCCTAAACCGGTATAAATAGTATTGGTCACAACATTGGTGGAGATGATAAATAATGGATCAGTTGTTCCGCCCACATTAAGTCCTTTTCGTTGTCCTATAGTGAAATAATGTGCCCCTTGATGTTTACCAACAACTTTTCCCATTTCTGGGGTATAGTCAATTTTATTTGATTCAAAAGCGAGTTCTTCTTCAACAGAAAGACTTACTTCTTTTTCTAAAGTATAAACGGGATTATTTTTATCGATTTGGAAAATTAATCCGTCTTTGGTTTGTAATTTTTGTTGCAAGAATTCTGGTAATCGCACTTTTCCAATGAAACACAAACCTTGTGAATCTTTCTTATCGGCGGTAACCAATTCCATTTCGGCAGCAATTTTGCGAACTTCTGGTTTTGTTAATTCACCTATTGGAAACAAGGATTTAGCTAATTGTTCTTGTGATAATTGGCAAAGAAAATAGGATTGGTCTTTATTATTGTCGGCACCAGCTAAAAGTTGGAATACTTTTTCTCCGTTAACTTCAATTTCTCCTTTTCGACAATAATGTCCTGTTGCCACAAAATCAGCACCAAGACTCAAAGCGATTTTCATAAAAACATCGAATTTTATTTCGCGGTTACAAAGCACGTCAGGATTTGGAGTTCTCCCTTTTTCATATTCGTTGAACATATAATCAA
The DNA here is from genome assembly GCF_015277675.1 of Flavobacterium soyangense. Lineage (GTDB taxonomy): Bacteria > Bacteroidota > Bacteroidia > Flavobacteriales > Flavobacteriaceae > Flavobacterium > Flavobacterium soyangense. The sequence goes on along the minus strand of NZ_JADHEC010000017.1, from coordinate 31,303 downwards.
CGATTTTTTCTTTGTATTCTTCGCTTAAATCAACTGTTTGGAAAGGAATTCCTAATTTTTCGGCAACTAATAAAGCATCATTACTGTCTTCGAGCCAAGGACAATCATTAGAAATAGTAACGGAATCATCGTGCCAATTTTTCATAAAAAGACCGATGACTTCATAACCTTGCTGTTGCAATAAATATGCAGCAACACTCGAATCTACACCACCTGAAAGCCCAACAACTACACGTTTCATTTTGAAATAATTATAATTTTACAAGGTGGCAAAGTTACAAAGATTTACGATAGGATTTGTGTACCCAAAAAGTTAATTGCTTTTTGTTTTTAACTTGCTTTGCGGAAAACTCATATTCATTTCTTTTACTAATTTTCCATTATTAAAAAACTGCCAAATTCCAGTTTTTTTCCCATTGGCAAACTTTCCTTTTGAGACAATATTTCCGTCATCTGGATCCCTGAAAGTTGCAAATCCATCAAACTGATCGTTCTTGTAATTCGATTCTTCGATTATGATTCCTGATTCAGTATATCTCTTATAAGAATCGTTTTTCAGGTTGTTTTTATAGTTTATTTCTTCGGCAATTTTACCATTTGGATAAAAAACAGAACGCAGGCCTTCTAAATTTCCTTTATTATAATTCTCGATAGTCATAACAACTTTTGAAGCTTTATGGTAGTATTTCCATTGGCCTTCATACAATTTATTGACGACTTTGCCTTCGCTAACTATATTCTTGAGTTGGTCATAAAAAATCGTGTAGGCAGAATTGTCGTTGGTATTAAATTCTCTGGTAGCGATAACCCTTTTTGTTTTGGTATTATCGAAGAAAGTAAAAGTTCCAACTTCTTTTCCGTGGTTAAAAGTCCCTTCGTATTTTGGGTTTTTAGTGTCTTCATAAAACCCTTTCCAAAGTCCATTTTTGTTGCCTTTTTCGTCTAATTTATTGTAATCTGCTTGAGCAAACATTGAGATGCTTGACAATAATAAAAATCCAAAAAATTGTTTAATACCCATAACGTTTTAATAAAAATAATTGATTGAATTCTAAAACAATTTTTTACTAAAAAAATTGTTCCGATGTTGAAAATGCAATAAATACAAACATACGAAAATAACACTTAACTTATGAAAACAAAAACTGTTTAACTTTTTTATAATTAAATTAAACAACAAACGGTAATAAACTAACAAACAGCACTTTAACTCTATGCGAAATAAACTAAACGATAGTTAATTTTTTCATAAAAATAGATTTTGTTTAATTTTTTTTAAATAATTTTGAACATAAATTAAAAACAAATATTAATAAATAAACGAAAAAATCATGAAAATTTTATCTAAATTGAAGATTGCGTTTGCAATAATTGCCTTAACATCTTTCACTATTTCTTGTGATAATAATGATGATATGCCGGATGACAATACCATTACTGGGATTGCTAAAACAAATTCAAACCTAACAATTCTTGTTCAAGCATTAGTAAAAACAGATTTAGCAGGAACTCTCCAAGGAACAGGACCATTTACAGTATTTGCTCCAACTGACGCAGCCTTCACGGCATTTTTAAAAACTACCCCTTATGCCACATTAAACGATGTTCCCAAGGATGTATTGACACAAATTTTACTAAATCATGTCGTGAGTGGAAAAGTTAAATCTACAGATTTAACTACTGGCTATGTTAAAACCTTAGCTAAAAGCGCCACTTCAGGAACGAACACGATGAGTATGTACGTGGATCTTACTGCTGGGGTAAAATTGAATGGAGTTGCTAAAGTTACTACTGCAGATGTAATGGCATCCAATGGTGTCATCCACATTGTTGATGCCGTAATCAATTTACCAACTATTGTAACTCATGCTACAGCAAATGCAAACTTTACATCTTTAGTTGGTGCTTTGACAAAAGCAGGTCAACCAAACTTTGTGGGTATTCTTTCTGGAACTGGACCATTTACCGTTTTTGCACCAACCAATGATGCTTTTACTGCATTAAACACTGAATTGGCTCCTGGAGGAATCGCTGGAGTTTCAAGTGCCAACTTGACTAAAGTTTTACAATACCATGTAGTAAACGGAAATATTTTGGCAGCTAGTTTGACTGAAGGCCAAGTTGTAAGTACTTTACAAACCCCTCAAACTTTCACGGTACAACTTGCTGGTGGAGCAAAAATAAAGGATGCCAACAATCGAATTTCAACAATTGTCGCCACTGATGTACAATGTTCCAATGGAGTTATCCACGTTCTTAACAAAGTTTTGCTACCAACATTATAATTAAAAAATTGCTTTAACTCAAAAGTCCCGCAAATTGCGGGACTTTTGAGTATTCTGCATATAAATAAAACTTTTATTTCTTTTTATCTTTTGCCTTTTGAGCTTCGGCCTGTTCCATCACTTCTTGAAGTTTCTGTTGGAATTTACCTTGCTTTTTTGGCTCTTTTAATTTATTCTCCTGAATTTGGGCGTGAATTTTGTCGCTGTCAATAAAATATCGTTTGATTACAAACATAATTCCAATAGTAATCAAATTCGAAATAAAGTTATACAAACTCAATCCAGCGCCATAACTATTGAAGAAGATCAACATCATTACAGGCGAAATATAAATCATATATTTCATCATCTTAGCCATATCTGGCATGCCTTCTTGCTGTGGAGCAGCCATTTGCTGGTCGCCTGAAGTCATTTTCATATAAAAGAAAATTGCAATTGCTGCCATTATTGGAAACAAACTTATATGATCTCCGTATAATGGAATATGAAATGGAAGTTTAACAACAGCATCAAATGATGATAAATCGTCTGCCCAAAGAAAACTTTTTTGTCTCAACTCAAAAGCTGATGGAAAAAATTGAAACGAAGCATACATAAACGGAATTTGAATCAATGCCGGAATACAACCTGCCATAGGATTTACTCCTGCTTTGTTGTACAATTTCATTGTTTCTTGTTGTTTTTTCATTGCATCCTTTTTGTATTTTTCGCCCAATTCTGTGATTTCTGGACGCAATACTTTCATTTTTGCCTGAGACAAGAACGATTTAAACGTAATAGGTGACATCGCAATTTTAATCAATATTGTAAAAATAATGATTGCAATTCCCAATGAAAGACCTATAGTGTTACTTAAAAATCCAAATAATGGAATAAAAATAAATTTATTGATCCATCCGAAAATCCCCCAACCTAATGGAATAATTTTTTCCAGATTTTTATCAAATTGTTTTAATGTTTTATAATCTGATGGCCCAAAATACCAATTCATTTTATAATCTATTTCCCCATTACTAAAAGCCAAAGGAACATTAGCTCTCAATTGTTTGGTAAAAACGGTATCAATTGTTTCATCAGCAACTAACTTGGTAGAATGTAGTTTTGATGTCAAAAAAGGTTTGTCAGTCAATAATATTGTAGAGAAAAAATGCTGTTTAAAGGCAATATAACTTACTTTTACAGGTGTATCTTCTGTATCTTTTCCCAGTCCTGTACTGTTAACTTTACCCTCTTCATATTCATAACGAATATCAGTATATCGATCTTCATAAGTGATACTTTTCTCGTTTCTGTACGTTTTTAAACTCCACTCAAAATCCAATGGTTTGGCAGTATTTAGAACTTTGTTCAAGCCTTGAGAATGAAGGTCAAAACCAACCATATAATCATTTGGTTTCAAAATATATTTGTATTCCAAATATTCATTGGCTCCAGCCTTCAATTTCATTGAAAGGATTTGGTCTGCTCCAACTTTCATCAAAGTAGGTTCGAAATAAAGGTCTTTTGTATTTAAAGTACGATTATCGATAGTTTGCAATTGAATATTCAAATTGGCATTATTGTCTTTTATCAATTCAACCAATTGTCCTGAACCTTTCTTGAATTTCTCAAAACTTTTTAAAGTGGCTTCTACAATATAACCACCTTTATTGGCGATTTTTAGTTTTACCAATTCATTTTCGATAGTGGTAAAATCATTTTTTGCAGATGGAAGAGTTGCAGAATACGCAAAACTACCAAGCGTTTTTTGAGCTTGAGCCAATTGTGTTGAATCACCAGCCACAACAACTGCAGGAGTTGCTGCTACTTGAGTAGCAACTGATTTATTTGCATTTTCTTTAGCTACTAATTCTTTTTTGGCCTTTTCAGCTGCAATAGTTGCATCAGAAGGCTTGTTTTGGTACATTATCCAAATCAAGATTCCAAAAATCAATACGAATCCAATAATCGAATTGAGGTCTAATTTTTTTTCTTCCATTATTTTATTTAAAAAAGTTTAAGGTTTTAAAGTTTAAAGAAACTCTATTATTTTTTCTTTGCTTTTACAGTTGCTGCCACAAAATTCACGAAAAGCGGATGCGGATTTGCCACGGTACTTTTGTATTCAGGATGGTATTGTACACCAATGAAAAAAGGATGATCTTCTAATTCTACAATTTCGACCAAACCAGTTTCCGGATTTACACCCGAAGCGATTAGTCCTGCTTTTCCTAAAACATCTACGTAACTACTATTGTATTCATAACGATGGCGATGACGTTCAGAAACAGTTTCTTGCACGTATATTTTATAAGCTAAAGTATCTGTTTTTATATCACATTTCCAAGCTCCAAGACGCATTGTTCCTCCTTTATCCGTGATGGTTTTTTGAGCTTCCATCAAATCAATAACAGGATGTTTTGTTTCAGGATTCATCTCGGTCGAATTTGCATCGGCATAACCAAGAACATTTCTTGAATATTCTATAATTGCCATTTGCATTCCTAAACAAATTCCAAAAAACGGAATTTTATTTTCACGAGCATAACGCACCGCTTCGATTTTCCCTTCTATTCCCCTTTCTCCAAAACCTGGAGCAACAAGAATTCCGTCTAATCCAGCTAATTTCTCTTCTACATTTGATGCATCAAGAAATTCAGAATGCACAGAAACCACATTTACTTTAGTTTCATTGGCAGCACCAGCATGAATAAAAGCTTCTAAAATGGATTTGTATGAATCTTGCAATTCTACATATTTTCCAATTAAACCAATATTTACGGTATGTTTTGGGTGTTTAATTCTATGCAGGAAAGTGTTCCAGTTTCTTAAATCCGGAGCCGCTCTTTTTGGCAAAGCCAATTTCTTTAAAGCGACAACGTCCAAGCCTTCTTCGAGCATTAAAACCGGCACTTCATAAATCGTTGAAGCATCAATAGATTGAATTACGGCTTCTCTTTTTACATTGCAAAACAAAGCTAATTTATTACGCAATTCCTCTGAAATTTCGTGTTCTGTTCTGCAAACTAAAATATCTGCTTTTATACCGCTTTCCATCAAAGTTTTAACAGAGTGTTGCGTTGGTTTTGTTTTTAATTCTCCGGCTGCAGCCAAATAAGGGACCAAAGTCAGGTGAATTACCAAACCATTGTGTTCTCCTAATTCCCAAACTAATTGACGAACAGATTCAATATAAGGTAAAGATTCAATATCACCAACAGTTCCGCCAATTTCAGTAATTACAATGTCAAAATCACCTGTTTTACCAAGCAATTGCATTCTGTCCTTAATTTCGTTTGTAATATGAGGAACAACCTGAACTGTTTTTCCAAGGAATTCACCTCTTCGTTCTTTTTCGATAACCGAAAGGTAAATTCTTCCTGTGGTCACATTATTCGCTTGAGAAGTTGGAACATTCAGAAAACGTTCGTAATGTCCTAAATCCAAATCAGTTTCGGCACCATCATCGGTTACATAACATTCTCCATGTTCGTATGGATTTAATGTTCCAGGATCGACATTGATGTATGGATCAAACTTCTGGATGGTCGTTCGATATCCTCTTGCCTGCAATAATTTTGCCAATGAAGCCGCAATAATCCCCTTCCCTAAAGAAGACGTAACTCCGCCTGTAACAAAAATATATTTCGTTTGATTCATTTTATTGTTGTTGTAGTTGTAGTTGTTTATTGAAAATGCAAGCAAATAGGTTTGCAAAAATCGATGCAAAAATACGATTATAAATTTAGAAAAAACTAATTTGGAATTGAGATAATTTTCATTTTATTGACAAGTTAGACGTGGGCTTCGTTTTTTGGTTACAAATCATAAATAAAAAAACCTACTCAAGATTTTAAATCCCGAGTAGGCCTTTCAATTTAATAATTCAATTTTTTATTCGACTGCTATTTGATGATTTTCTACTTGGTCATTAACGTAAATTTTTAAAATATAAATACCTTTTTTTAATCCTTTTACAGAAAAAGTCGCCTTGTTATCAGAAATCTTAATTTTTGATTTTGATTGTCCAAACATATCAAAAAGCTCTCCTGAAATTGTTGCGTCTTTTTCGAGTTGATTTTCTGAATCTTTTAATTCGATTGTCAAGATGTCGCTTGCTGGATTTGGAAAAATTACAAAACTATTTTCAGTATTATTTAGATTATTATTTGCCTGAATTTGATCGCAACTTTGAATGTAATACTCCCCTTCGGTTTCAAAATAAGATGAACCACAACTATTAGTAAATGTTGCGTTTACATTAAAATATCCACTATATGATTTATTAAATGCAAAAGTATATCTGTAATCATTATTTCCTAGGCTTGTAGCTGTATAACTAGCATTTGGATATAAAAATTCGAAACTGAGGCTAACACCAACAGGTTTTTTAATGATAAATGGCACATAGTGATATTTAATATCACAAGATTGGTTTTCATATAAATCATTTTTCAAACTAAAACTTGGTGGTGAACCTGCAAATAAACTTAGTGTTTTTGTGTATGATTCTCCACATGTGTTTGACACAGTTGCCATTATATCTACCGAACCACTTCCTGTTGCAGTAAAAATGGTGGAATTTCCTGTTGTTGTACTTAAATTTCCAGCTGTTGTATTTGACAAACTCCAAGCTACCGATTGACCCCCTAACAACCCTGTAAATGTATAAGTTCCAGTCGTGCATACTGTTGTACTTCCAGAAATATATCCAGTAGGATCAATAGATGAACTAGTTACAGTACAAGTTTTTGACGGATAAGCAACGCCATTCACGGTTGGGAAAACCATTACATTACCAGGCAATAAAGCACCCGATGCTGGAGAAAGCGTAATTGTATTGAAAGTTCTACTAATTTCATTCCAACCAGTGAACCCCCAACCATACGAAAGATTTGCCCCATTTGGAATATTAGACGCTAATACGGTAAACGTTCTTACATTAGTATCTTCGCAAGCAAGGATTTGACTTGTTGGCGATAATGTGAAACTGGGTATTAGTGCTTTTGATATTGTGAAAATGCACGTTGATGTATATTCTAAACCTCCGCTTGACTTAAAAACCACAAATATAGAGTGCCACCAGAAGCATTAAAGTCAGAGGAATTTATCGAGAAACTGGCTGATGTTGAACGGGTATTAGGTTGAACAGAAGTATTCCACGATGCTTCTGAAATCTGTACCCAACTTCTTTCTATTCTCGAATCTGATGAAGATTTTTTCGTATATACACGCAAATCACTTAAACCTACAACTTAACCATTTGGTTTACTTAAGTTTATTCCTAAATTTATTGATGTAGTAGTACTTGATGCTAAATCTATATTTCCGCAATTTGCTAATGTAATAGTAGATTGACCATTATTTGTATATTGCAAATTCGATACACTTATTGTTACTTGTGCATAAGCGCCAAAAGAAAAGATTAAAATCGCAACAAATTGTAAAAGCTGTATTTTATTTTTCATTTTACTCGTTTTTAAAGATTAATTTTATTTTTCTAAATGTATTTGAAAACCAATTCCAATTGTGAAATCATTATATTTTGTATCAGAATTATATTTGGATGAATTATAATTTAGCGAAAGTTCGAGAGCAACGCTACTATTAAAAAAAATAGCTGCCCCCCCTTTTATGGTATATCCACTGCTTTTATTTGAACCCCCGTCATCACTTTTACCTTTACCATAACCATAACTTGTTTGTAAAAAAGGGTTAATGATTTTTTCGGGTTTTCTAAAGTAATATCTCACAAAAGGCGAAATGCCATAACTGTGACTATTATTGTTAGCACCCGATGGGTTTGAGAAGCCAAAACTTACTGTCGTTCCAAGTGCAAAGTTATCTACAACAAAATAACCTAAATTTGGTGAAATATTAATACCACTACCAGTTTGAGTAAATTCTGTATTATTGCTTTGAAATGTACTTTTATAGTTTGTAAAGTTTCCACTACCTCCAACCATCCAATTTCCTTTTGTTATTTGAGAATTAGCCGAAATAGTAAATAAAATTGTTGCAATAAAAAATAATTTAATTGTTTTCATATGTATGTATAAAAGATTTATAAAAGTTAATAATCATTAATCTGTTTTTAAGGGGCGGGCTGTGGTCTTGCAACAGCCTCTTTTTTTGTATTTTCATATGGCGAACGTTATTAATTTTTAGTGCTTTGTTAGTTAAATATTTGCAAAAAAACATTATATCTTTACTTACAAAATTTTTGATAAATATAAGTTTTTTCTTCTTTTTACACTAATAAAAACATTATTTTTTTGTACGTTTTTAATTATAGTTTTAAAATTACAAAGTCCATAACATTATATTTTACGGTTTCCCGTAGTTGACATAACTTCTTTTTATTTTTTTAGAATTTGTGCTCGAAAGGCATAAATAAAAAAACCTACTCAAGATTTTAAATCCCGAGTAGGTTTTTCAATTCACTAATTCAATTTTTTATTCGACTGCTATTTGATGATTTTCTACTTGGTCATTAACGTAAATTTTTAAAATATAAATACCTTTTTTTAATCCTTTTACAGAAAAAGTCGCCTTGTTATCAGAAATCTCAATTTTTGATTTTGATTGTCCAAACATATCAAAAAGCTCTCCTGAAATTGTTGCGTCTTTTTCGAGTTGATTTTCTGAATCTTTTAATTCGATTGTCAAGATGTCGCTTGCTGGATTTGGAAAAATTACAAAACTATTTTCAGTATTATTTAGATTATTATTTGCCTGAATTTGATCGCAACTTTGAATGTAATACTCCCCTTCGGTTTCAAAATAAGATGAACCACAACTATTAGTAAATGTTGCGTTTACATTAAAATATCCACTATATGATTTATTAAATGCAAAAGTATATCTGTAATCATTATTTCCTAGGCTTGTAGCCGTATAACTAGCATTTGGATATAAAAATTCGAAACTGAGGCTAACACCAACAGGTTTTTTAATGATAAATGGCACATAGTGATATTTAATATCACAAGATTGGTTTTCATATAAATCATTTTTCAAACTAAAACTTGGTGGTGAACCTGCAAATAAACTTAGTGTTTTTGTGTATGATTCTCCACATGTGTTTGACACAGTTGCCATTATATCTACCGAACCACTTCCTGTTGCAGTAAAAATGGTGGAATTTCCTGTTGTTGTACTTAAAGTTCCAGCTGTTGCATTTGACAAACTCCAATTCACAAATTCACTTGACAATAAACCTGTTAGAGTATAGGTTCTAGTCGTGCATACTGTTGTGTTTCCTGATATAGAGCCATTAGAAGCAATTGATGAGCGAGAAATAGTACAGGTTTTTGATGGGTAAGCCGCACCATTAATATAAGGAGTAACTGAAACGTTTAAAGGCAAAGAAGTTCCAGAAGTTGGTGTCAAAGTAACTGAATTCATAGAAGAATTTACTGTTCCTGACCAACCACTGTAATTCCATTGATAAGTTACATTTGCACCATTAGGAATATTTGCGGGTGTAACCGTAAAGGTTCTTGCACTTATATCTCCACAAGAAAGGTTTAAACTTGTTGGGGAGAAAGAAAAACTTGGAAGAGGTGTTTTCTTTAAAGAATATTCACAACTTGAAGTTTTTATATTTGAGCTTGTAGCAAATTCTGCATAAATACTGCTTCCTGTAACTTGAATTTCACTTTCCGAGATATTACAGGAAATTGTTGACTCAAAAGTTGAAGTATTTGTTTGAGTATTATCAACCCAAGAAATTGCCTGAACTGGAATACTTGCTTTTTGAGTGCCATTTGATGAACTTGAATATTTTAATTGCAAAGTTATATTACCAGAAACTGCTTGACTTAATGGTTTAGTAAGTTTATAATAAACCGTTATGCTATTATTTGAAGTTGTAGCAAAATCGATAAGAGAACAATTTGATACAGTTGTTTGACTATTTACAAATACCTGAGATATTGCTGTTACAACTTGACTGTATGAACAATAAGAAGTAAGCGCAATTATTACGAATAATATTTTAATTGATTTTTTCATTTTTTTTAATTTGTTATTTTTTTAAATGTATTTGAAATCCAAAACCAGCTTGAAAATAATTATAAGTATTTCCGTCTGAATTTGAAGAATTATAGTTTAACGTTAATTCTAAACCTACACTACTATTAAAATATAAAACTGGACCAGCTTTTATTTTGTATCCTCTGCTATCGAATGTATTGCTATTTCCTTGAACTTTTGAAATATTATAGCCGTAACTAGCTTCAGCTAGAACATTAATTAATTTGTCGGGTTTTAAAAAGTAGTATCTTACAAAAGGGCTAAGACCAAAGCTAGTGTTTGAAGGAGTGCTACTTGGTTTTCCATAACTAAAACCAGCACTTACACCAACAGCAAATTTGTCATAAACAAAATATCCAATGTTAGGATAAATTTGTACTCCATTTCCGCTTCCAGTAATATTACCATTACTATTTACTGAATTTGAGTTATTAAAATTGGCACTTCCTCCAACCATCCAGTTTTCTTTTGTAATTTGAGAATTGGCTGAAAGAGTAAATAAAATTGTTATAATAAAAAATATTTTAATTGTTTTCATATGTATGTATAAAAGATTTATAAAAGTTAATAATCATTAATCTGTTTTTAAGGGGCGGGCTGTGGTCTTGCAACAGCCTCTTTTTTTGTATTTTCATATGGCGAACGTTATTAATTTTTAGTGCTTTGTTAGTTAAATATTTGCAAAAAAAACATTATATCTTTACTTACAAAATTTTTAATAAATATAAGTTTTTTCTTCTTTTTACACAAATAAAAACATTGTTTTTTTGTACGTTTTTAATTATAGTTTCAAAATTACAAAGTCCACAACATTATATTTTACGGTTTTCCGTAGTTGACATAACTTCTTTTTATTTTTTTAGAATTTGTGCTCGAAAGGCATAAATAAAAAAGCCTACCCAAGATTTTAAATCCCGAGTAGGCCTTTCAATTTAATAATTCATCTGCCTTTTTAAGCAGTTTTTAATTATATAGAATCTATTACAAATCTCTATAAAGTTCCAATCTTTCCCATTTAGAATCCACTTCATCCTGAGCGCGAGTAAGCAATTCAGCTCCTAATGTTGCATTTTCTTTAACAACTCTGGTAAAACGAGTTTCGTTATACATAAAGTCACTCAAAGGAATACTTGGTGCTTTAGAATCTAATTTGAATTTTTTACCTTTTGATTCTAAAGGATTGAATCTAAATAATGGCCAGTAGCCTGAATCCACTGCTTTTTCTTGCTGTGAAATAGCATTTTTCAATTCATAACCGTGTTCACCACAGTGGGAATAAGCAATAATTAATGATGGCCCAGGATAAGCTGCAGCTTCTTCAATCGCTTTTAGTGCTTGTAAATCTTTGGCACCCATTGCAATTTGGGCTACGTAAACATTCCCATAAGAAATAGCTTGAAGTGCTAGTGATTTTTTACCTGTTTTTTTACCACCAATTGTGAATTTAGCACTTGCTCCAAGAGGAGTCGATTTAGATGCTTGTCCACCAGTGTTAGAATAAACTTCGGTATCCAATACCATAATATTAATATCTTCTCCAGTCGATAAAACGTGATCCACTGCACCGTAACCGATGTCATAAGCCCAACCGTCCCCACCAAAGATCCAAACCGCTTTTTTACGTAAATATTCCGTTAATTGACTTAGTTTTTTAGCGTCTTCATTGTCTCCAATGTTTGATAATACTTTTTTAAGTGCATCAATTTGTGCGAATTTTTCGTTTTTCAACGCTTCGGTTTCTTCGGTGTTATTTAAAATGGCTTCCACTAATTCGGTACCAATAATTGATTCCAATGATTTTAATAAATCAACTGCAATTTCTTGTTTTTTGGTTAACCCCAATTTCAGACCTAAACCAAACTCGGCATTGTCTTCGAAAAGTGAGTTCGCCCAAGCCGGACCTCTACCAAATTCATTGGTTTTATAAGGTGTCGTTGGTAAATTCCCTCCATAAATAGAAGAACAGCCTGTTGCATTAGCAATCATAATACTATCGCCATACAATTGGGTAACCATCTTAATATAAGGCGTTTCCCCACAGCCGGAACAAGCTCCTGAGAATTCAAATAAAGGTTCCAAGAATTGAGATCCTTTTATATTTGTTGTCTGCAAAGCTGTTCTGTCATAATATGGCAAACTTACGAAGTGATTCCAATTAACATTTTCTTCAACATCAACTTCAATTTTCTTATGCATATTGATAGCCTTGAAGTTTTCTTTCTCTTTACTTATGGCTGGGCAAACCACTACGCAAAGGTCGCAACCTGTACAATCTTCAGGTGAAACTTGCAAGATATAAGATTCATTCTCTTTAGAAAATGGTCTTCCGATGGCTGGAACGCTTTTTAAAGAAGTTGGAAAACTAGCTAAGTCTTCATTAGAAACTACTTTAGATCGAATGGCTGCGTGAGGACAAATGGCGATACATTTGTTACATTGTGTACATAAATTTTCGTCATCCCAAACTGGAATAAAATCGGCAATTCCGCTTTTTTCGTATTGTGAAGTTCCTGTAGGGAAAGTTCCGTCAACTGTGAAAGCACTTACTGGAAGTTCATCTCCAAAACCGGCTAATATTTTTTCCAAAACTTCAGTAACAAATCCGTCTGGTGCATTTCGCATTGCTGACAACATTTGTTTTTTGCTTGAAGCCACTTTTGGATAATCTACTTGGTGTAAATTTTCAAGAGCTTTATCAACTGCATTAAAGTTCATTTTTATCACCTTTTCTCCTTTATGAGAGTAGGATTTAACGATGGCATCTTTAATTTTTTGAATTGCTTCATCTTTAGGCAAGATTCCGGAAATGGCAAAGAAGCAAGTTTGTAAAATAGTATTGGCTCTTTTTCCAAGATTAGCCTCTTGAGCTACACTTGTTGCGTCAATTACATAAAACTTGACTTGTTTTTCGATAATCCCTTCTTGAATTTGAACTGGTAATCTATCCCAAATTTCGGCTGCAGAATAAGGAGAGTTTAATAAGAAAGTACCACCGTGTTTTAAGTCGGCAATCATATTGAATTTTTCAACAAAATTGAATTTATGACTGGCAATAAAATCGGCTTTATCAATTAAATAATTAGAATTGATTGGGTCTGGACCAAAACGCAAGTGTGAAATAGTTTGAGCTCCCGCTTTTTTAGAGTCATAAACAAAATATCCTTGAACATAATTATCAGTAGTTTCACCAATGATTTTGATAGAATTTTTATTCGCTCCAACAGTTCCATCAGAACCTAAACCATAAAACATACAGTTAATAGTGGTTGCTTTAGTATCGAATTTAGTATCATAATATAAACTTTTAAAAGTCACATCATCATTGATACCAATGGTAAAGTGATTTTTAGGTTTTTTATTCAACAACTCGTCATAAATTCCTTTTACCATTGCTGGAGTAAACTCTTTGGATGACAATCCGTAACGACCGGCAACAACAATAGGCATATCTCTTCCACTTTCAACAAGTGCGGTAACAATGTCTAAATAAAGAGGATCTCCAACGCTTCCTGGTTCTTTAGTTCTGTCTAAAACGGCTATTTTTTGAACGGTTTTTGGTAATACATTAACAAAAGCATCTATAGAGAAAGGTTTAAATAAACGTATTAAAATAACACCCACTTTTTCGCCTTCGGCTAGCATAACATCAAGAGCTTCTTTTACAGGACCTTCGGCAGAACCCATAACGATGATGACTCTTTCGGCTTCTGAGTGACCTATATAATCAAACAAATTGTATCTACGACCCGTATGTTCGTAAAATTCGTCCATAACATCCTGAACTACTGCAGGAACTCTGTCGTGAAATAAATTTGCAGCTTCTCTTGCTTGAAAGAACACGTCAGGATTTTGGGTTGTTCCTCTTAAAACAGGACGGTCAGGATCTAATGATCTTTTTTTATGTTCCATAACTTTATCATCTGGCATCATTGCTTTAATGATATCGTCTGTAATACCGTCAATTTTTGAAATTTCGTGAGAGGTTCTAAAACCATCAAAAATATTCAAAAACGGTACTCGAGTTTTTAAAGTTGCGACTTGTGAAATTAAGGCAAAATCGTGTGCTTCTTGAACAGAACCACCAAACAACATTGAAAAGCCAGTTTGCCTGCAAGCCATTACATCGGAATGGTCTCCAAAAATAGAAAGTGCATGTGTAGCAACTGTTCTGGCAGCAACGTGAATTACGCAAGGCAATAATTCACCGGCGATTTTGTACATATTAGGTACCATCAACAATAAACCTTGTGAGGCGGTGAAAGTTGTGGTTAAAGCTCCGGCTTGCAATGCGCCGTGAACAGTTCCTGCGGCCCCACCTTCACTTTGTAATTCAACAATTTTTGGAACATTATTCCAAATGTTTTTTCTGCCTTTAGAGCTATAAAGTTCCGCATGCTCACCCATAGGCGATGATGGTGTAATAGGGTAAATTGCGCAGACTTCATTTGTTTTGTGAGCAATGATTGCTACCGCTTCATTACCATCACAAATTAATTTTGGGAAAATTTTATTCTTCATTTTTATAAAGTTATTTTACCATCCTGAATCTGCGACTCTCTATTCAATCCACAAATTACTTGACAGTATTAATTTTAAGATTAAAAAAAAGCTAAAAACCATTTTGAAGAAGGGGGTTTAGCTTTTTTTATTAGTTTTCACTATGCAACCATGCTTTTTTCGCTAACAGTTCAGTTTCTGTTTCTATGTGATTCTCATCAAGTATACAACAGTCCACTGGGCAAACAGAAGCGCATTGAGGTTTATCGTGGAAACCTTTACATTCCGTACATTTATCTGATACGATATAGAAAAACTCATCAGAAATAGGATCGTTTTCAGCATCTGCGTCAACCTCTACTCCTTTTGGGGTTTTTACCATACCTTTTAGGGTTGTCCCATCAGAATAAGACCATTTGTCATCTGGTTCATAAATTGCGTTGTTTGGACATTCTGAAATACATGCATCACAGTTGATACACTCGTCCGTAATAATTATTGCCATGATTTTATATTTAGTAATTATAGTGTAAATTTAAATTCAATTTTCATACTTTTATATGATAAAAATCATACTTTATTTTAAAAAGTGAAATTAAATTTGGCTTAATCAATTATTGTATTATTAATCAATTTTGAAATATTAAATTCCCTAAATTATGATTGCAGATAAAATAAAACTTCAACCTGAAAAACTGGAAGCCGTAGTAATTCGGTTTGTTGGTGATTCTGGTGATGGAATGCAGTTGACAGGAACACAGTTTTCTGATACTTCGGCTATGTTTGGCAACGACATTGCTACTTTCCCAAATTACCCTTCTGAAATTAGAGCACCTCAAGGAAGTTTATATGGAGTTTCGGGATTTCAAGTACATATAGGTAGCGTTGAAGTAAGCACTCCTGGTGACAGCGTCGATTTATTGGTCGCAATGAATCCTGCTGCTTTGAAAACCAATATATATGCTTTAAAACCAGGTCATACTTTAATAATAGATACTGATTCATTTACAAAGAAAAATTTAGATAAAGCAGAATACACAACAAATCCACTAGAAGATGGAAGTCTAGACAACTTCAGAGTTATTGAAGTTGATATGACTTCTTTAACCAAAGAGGCGTTGAAAGATGTTGCAGGATTGGATAATAAAACAATATCCAGAAGCAAAAATATGTTTTCTCTTGGTATGGTTTATTGGATGTACAATCGTTCGTTAGAACATACAATTGATTTTTTTAATAAAAAATTCAAATCAAAACCTTCATTGGTTGAAGCCAATACCAAAGTTTTAAATGCGGGTTATTATTTTGCCGAAACTTTAGAGCTTATTCCAAACTCGTACACTATTTCACCTGCAAAAATGGAAGCTGGAACCTATAGAATTATTATGGGTAACACAGCAACTGCATGGGGATTTTTGGCAGCAGCCGAAAAATCAGGATTGGAATTATTCTTAGGTTCTTATCCAATAACTCCCGCCACCGATATTTTACACGAATTAGTAAAACACAAACATTTTGGCGTAAAAGCATTTCAGGCAGAAGATGAAATTGCTGGTGTAACTTCAGCAATTGGAGCTTCATTTGCTGGTGATTTAGCCATAACCACCACTTCAGGACCAGGATTGGCACTAAAAGGTGAAGCCATTGGTTTAGCTATAATGACTGAATTGCCTTTAGTTGTTGTGAATGTTCAACGCGGCGGACCTTCAACAGGTTTACCTACAAAAACAGAACAATCCGATTTATTGCAAGCAATGTATGGAAGAAATGGTGAAAGCCCGGTAATTGTTATCGCAGCAAGTACACCTGCAAATTGCTTTAATTTTGCTTATGAAGCAGCTCGTCTTGCATTAGAACATATGACGCCGGTTATTTTATTGACTGACGGATACATCGCAAACGGTTCAGCTCCTTGGAAAATTAAAACAGTTGCCGAAATGCCTCCTATTAAAAACAATAGAATTACTGAAGTTAAAGAAAACTGGCATCCTTATGACAGAGACGAAAAAACGCTTGCTCGTAATTGGGCAATCCCCGGAACTCCAGGATTAGAACATAGAATTGGTGGTTTAGAAAAAGATGCTGTTACTGGAAATATTTCTTATGAACCTGCAAATCATGAGACTATGACTAACATCAGAGCAGAAAAAATTGAACGTGTTAAATTTAACATTCCGGACATAGAAACTGAATTTACCGATGCTGGAGATCTATTGGTAATTGGTTGGGGTGGAACTTATGGTTCTTTGCATTCTGCAGTTAAACAAATAAATGATGAAGGATATAAAAACATTGGTTATGCTCATTTCAATTATATTAATCCAATGCCAAAAAATACGGAAGCAATTTTATCCAAGTACAAAAAAATTCTTGTTTGCGAATTAAACTCAGGTCAGTTTGCCAGTATTTTAAAAATAAAACATAGCAAATTTGAATTTTTACAATTCAATAAAGTCCAAGGATTACCATTTGCTAACGATGACCTTATTCAAAAATTTAAAGAACTAGTATAATTATGGAAACTACTGCTGAAAAAAAATATACTGCTAAAGATTTTACAAGTGATCAGGAAGTAAGATGGTGCCCAGGTTGCGATGATTACGTAATTTTACGCACGATGCAAAAAGCACTTCCTGAAATGGGTGTTGCCAGAGAAAACGTAGTTTTCATATCTGGTATCGGATGTTCTTCTCGTTTTCCTTATTATATTAATTCCTACGGAATTCACAGTATTCACGGTAGAGCCCCCGGAATTGCTTCGGGTGTGAAACTGGCAAATCCTAACTTAAGCGTTTGGATTGCAACTGGCGACGGTGATGCAATGGCCATTGGTGGAAATCATTTTATTCACGTTTTACGTAGAAATATTGATTTGAATATCATCCTATTTAATAATGAAATTTATGGTTTAACCAAAGGGCAATTTTCCCCAACTTCCTTAATTGGACAAAAAACAAAATCTTCTCCTTACGGAAATACACAACCTCCTTTTTCTCCTGGCGAATTAGCTTTAGGAGCACAAGCCCGATTTTTTGCAAGAGTTGGAGGTGGAAGTCCAAAAGAAATGGGGCAAATTTTTATGGAAGCCCATCAATTTAAAGGAACTTCTTTAATTGAAGTTTTGCAAAACTGCGTTATTTTTAATGACGGATGCTTCAATCATATTACTGATAAAGAAGTTAAAGATGACAAACAAATCTATTTAGAGCACGGAAAACCAATGATTTTTGGAAAAAACCGTGACAAAGGTTTAGTTTTAAACAGACTAAAATTAGAAACCGTAACCATTGGCGAAAACGGAATTACACAGGAAGATTTATTGGTACACAATGCCAAAGAAAAAGATCCAACACTTCATTATATGTTGGTTCGATTAGAATCTCCATTGGCAACCGGAGTTATCAGAAGTTTTGATGATGTGACTTTAGAAGAAAGAGAAGATGCATTAACAGCACAAGTCAAAGCAAACTCAAGTTTCACAAAAACCGATGATTTATTCTTCTCGGGAGAAACTTATGAAGTAAAATAATAAAATATAAACCATTAACACTTTTTAAAAATGGGTTCAGAAGCAATTATAGTTTTCTTGTTAGCCGGCATCGTTCTAGTTGCTGGCGCAAATTTCTTATCTAATTTACTTTCACCAAAATCAGACAATTCACAAAAGCGTGAACCTTATGAAAGTGGGATGACCACCATTGGACCAACATGGGTTCAGTTTAAAGTTGGATACTATTTATATGCTATTTTATTCTTAGTGTTTGATGTCGAGGTAGCCTTTTTGATTCCTTGGGCTGTTGTTTTCCAAAAAATTGGAATAGTCGCCTTTTATGAAATCATCATATTTTTAGTAATATTAGGTCTAGGATTAGCCTATGCCTGGAAAAAAGAAGCATTAAAATGGGAATAAATAACACCCCTGATATACCGGAAGATTTCCCGGGAAAAGTAATTCCTGGAGGTAATGGAGCTAATATTTTAGTTACCTCATTAGACGAAATAATAAATTGGGGTCGAGCAAATTCGCTTTGGTCTCTATATTTCGGAACTAGTTGTTGTGCCATCGAAATGATGCAAACCGGAGCTGCTCGCCACGATTATTCAAGATTTGGTTTTGAAGTTGCTAGACCTTCGCCAAGACAAGCTGATTTAATTATTATTGCAGGAACTATTGTCAATAAAATGGCTCCTGTTTTACGTCGTTTATACGATCAAATGGCGGAACCAAAATACGTAATTGCCATGGGAGCTTGCGCTATTTCTGGAGGTCCATTTTATTATAATTCTTATTCTGTGGTAAAAGGAGCTGACCACGTTATACCCGTTGATGTTTACGTACCTGGTTGTCCTCCCCGTCCGGAAGCATTATTGGAAGGAATGCTAATGCTTCAAGCAAAAATCAAAACAGAAAGTATGAAAGCCAAAGTTTTCCCAATTGATGGGTTTGACGAAGGATTATAATATCAAAATTATGACAAACGAAGCATTACAAAGTTTAATAAGCACCTGGATTCCCGAATTAGAATTCACCGAAGAAAAATCACAGTTTTTAAATATCACCGTTCAACCCGAACAACTTCATCAATTAATGACACAATTAAAAAGCAATTCCGAAACGAATTTCGATTATTTGTTTTGTTTAAGCGGTGTAGATTGGGGAAAGGAATTGGGCGTTGTTTATCATCTAGAGTCAACCACTCACAGACATCAATTGGTGGTGAAGGTAAAAACTGAAGATCGGGAAAACCCAACTTTCGATTCTGTTTGGACTATTTGGCGCACGGCCGAATTTCACGAACGGGAAGTTTTTGATTTCTTCGGAATACTATTCAATAATCACCCTAATCTAAAAAGACTTTTTCTGACCGAAGACTGGGACGGTTTTCCGCTTAGAAAAGATTATGTGGATGAAATTAACATGATTATCAAATAAGTAAAATGGATACAACTACCATAAAAAACAACTTTAGATCCGAAGAATATCAAATCAATATGGGACCGCAACACCCGGCAACTCACGGTGTTTTGCGACTTTTATTGACTATTGACGGTGAAATAATTAAAAGAGTGGAACCTGATTTAGGATACATCCACCGTTCCATCGAAAAAATGTGTGAACGCGACAGCTATCAGCAAATCGTGCATTTGACTGACAGAATGGATTATTTGTCTTCGCACATCAACAACGAAGCGGTTTGTCTTACGGTTGAAAATGCACTTCAACTCGAAATTCCGGAGCGTGTAAAAGTCATTCGCACCATTATTGGCGAATTGACCCGAATCGCTTCCCATACTTTATGGTGGGGTGTAATGGGAATGGACGTAGGAGCTTTGACCACTTATTTTTATGGTTTTAGGGACCGCGAATTGATTAACGATATTTTCGAGGAAACTTGTGGTGCGCGTTTGACGATGAACTACAACATTCCCGGTGGATTGATGTTTGACATTCACCCCAATTTTGTAAAAAGAACCAAGGAATTTATTGCCCATTTCAAAACAAAATTACCCGAATACGACTTGCTTTTAACCGGCAATATAATTTTCCAAAAAAGGATGGAAGGTATTGGAATTTTATCCAAAGAAGATGCGATTTCTTTTGGAGCTTCAGGACCAGTGGGTCGTGCTTCCGGCTATTCTTGCGATGTGAGAAAACACCATAGCTACAGTGCTTACGACAAAGTAACTTTCAACGAAGTCTTGAAAACCGAAGGCGACACTTTTGCCCGTTATCAAGTTCGGATTCTTGAAATGTGGGAATCCTTGTCCATAATCGAACAATTGATAGACAACATTCCGGAAGGAGAATTTTTTGCCAAAACCAATACTGTTATCAAATTGACCGAAGGTGAATATTATCAAAAAGTAGAAACCGCACGAGGAGAACTGGGCGTTTATATCGTCAGTACCGGAACAAAAAATCCGTATCGAATGAAATTTAGATCACCGGGATTCTCCAACCTATCTTTATTAAATCATATTGCTGTTGGTGGAAAAATTGGGGATTTGGTGGCAACTATGGCGACTTTAGACCTTGTAATTCCTGATATTGACCGATAAAATTAATTCTATGAACATTACAAAAAATATTCACGAATGGCTTTTTAGCCTGATGCCGGAAGCTACAGCAAGCATTGTAGAAATGGTATTAATAGCAATTGTTTACTTGCTCATTTTTGCTGTTGCCGGTTTGTACTTGGTTTTACTTGAAAGAAGAGTTGCAGCCTGGTTTCAATTGCGACTTGGACCAAACAGAGTTGGTTACCAAGGTTTATTACAAACAATGGCCGATGCTTTGAAATTAGTTTCTAAAGAGTTAACCGTTACCATAAAAGCAGATAAATTTTTATACAATTTGGCTCCTTATTTTGTTATCGTTACCGCATTAATGGCTTTGTCTCTTTTTCCTTTTTCGAAAGAATTTCAGGCCTTTGACATTAATATTGGGATTTTCTTTTTGACTTCTATATCATCCATTGGAGTTATCGGAATTTTATTGGCGGGTTGGAGTAGCAACAACAAGTTTTCCTTGATTGGCGCGATGCGAAGCGGGGTCCAAACCATTAGTTACGAATTATCCGTTGGATTATCGTTGTTGACTATGGTTGTCATGACAGGCTCTTTACAACTTTCGCAAATAGTTGAAGTTCAAAAAAGTGGCTGGATTATCATTCAAGGACATATACCTGCAATTATTGCTTTTTGCATCTACATGATTGCCGGAACTGCTGAAACCAACAGAGCTCCTTTTGATTTGGTTGAAGCCGAATCAGAATTAGGTGCCGGTTTTCACACGGAATATTCGGGAATGAAATTCGCTTACTTCTTCTTGGCCGAATTCATCAATATGTTTATCATCGCGGCAATCGCAACAACCATATTTTTTGGAGCCTATTTATCGCCTTTCGGAATAACGGAATCGATTCCATTACTGGGTGTGTTTTGGTTTTTGGCAAAAACATTGGTACTAATATTTCTGATGATGTGGTTTCGATGGACGTTTCCAAGATTGAGAATCGACCAACTTTTGGTATTGGAATGGAAATATTTACTTCCTTTAAACTTAATGAACTTGGTTTTGATGGCATTAATGGTCTTGCTAGGATTAACCATTAAATTTTAATACTTATGAGTTATTTTTCAGATATATATAATGCGGTTAAATCACTCCTCACGGGGATGAGTGTTACCGGAAAGTACTTTTTACATTCGAGAAAAGGCGCCATAACGCAACAATATCCCGATAATCGAGATACTTTAAAAATGTTCGAACGTTTTCGTGGTGAAGTGGTGATGCCTCACGACGAAAACAATGAACACCGCTGTACGGGTTGTCAAAAATGTGAATTGGCTTGTCCAAACGGAAGTATCGAAATCATTTGGGACAGACAAATTGACCCTGAAACAGGCAAAAAGAAAAAAATGATAGACCAACATATTTATCATTTGGGAATGTGCACGATGTGTAGTTTATGTATTGAAGCCTGCCCTACCGACGCCATCAAATGGGCACAAAATTTTGAAAATTCCGTTTACGACAGAACATACCTCACTAGAGTTTTAAACAAACCAGGATCCAAATTGATGCCTGGAGTAGAAGATTAATCTTATGGAAAAAATTGTATTTTATATCCTGGCATTGATAATGATTGTTGCTGCCATTGCTTCTGTAACGAGTCGCCAAATGCTTCGCTCCGTTATTTATCTGCTGTTTGTGCTTATTGGTGTGGCGGGAATTTACTTTTTGATTGACTATAATTTCTTGGCCGCCGTTCAATTAACGGTTTACGCAGGAGGAATTATTGTGTTGGTCATTTTCTCGGTGCTGCTGGTTCACCATATCGAAATGGAATTGGAAATGGCAAAATTGTCCAAAAAATTAATAACCGGATTGGTTTGTTTGATTGGACTAGGCGTTTTCTTGTCCGTCATTTATTCAACCAATTTTAATGTTGTCGAAAATTCTAAAACTACCGATGTTTCTGATATTGGAATGGGACTTTTAAGCTACGGAGCAGGCGGATTCATTTTACCTTTTGAAGTGATTAGTATTCTATTATTGGCCGCAATGATTGGAGCAATAATCATTGGAAAAGGAGACAAACTAACTAAAAACGACGACACATTATGATAGCCGGAATTAGCATTTACGAAATTTTCACCCTTACCTCTATTCTGTTTTTTATAGGCATTTATGGATTTATTACAAGAAAAAACTTGATTTCAATTTTAATTTCTCTTGAATTAATTTTAAACGCTTCGGCAATAAACTTTGTTATCATCAACAAATATTTATATCCGGATGTGTTGCAAGGCGTTTTCTTTTCGATTTTTATTATTGCCGTGGCTGCCGCCGAAACTGCGCTGGCTGTTGCAATCATAATTAATCTTTACAGACAAATTAGCTCTGTTGAAGTGAAGGACACTGAAATTATGAAGTATTAATATTCATCAACTATGGACATCTCTTATATATTATTTATTCCGTTTATTCCGCTGGCTGTTTTCTTGCTTTTGGGAATTTTTAACCAACAAATTAAACCGGCAGTTTCTGGATACATTGGCGTTTTAGGATTGTCAGTTTCGGCTGCATTGTCTTATTATACTGCCTACCAATACTTTTTTGTGGTAGGAAAAGTCGATGGTGTTTACCAAACATTCGTTGAAAAAACAGTGTGGATGAACTTCACCGATACTTTGCATATCGATATGGGAATTTTGATTGATCCAATATCTGTGATGATGCTTATTGTCGTGACTACAGTTTCCCTGATGGTACACATTTATAGCCGAGGTTATATGAAAGGTGATGATGGTTATACCAAATTCTTTGCTTTTTTATCGCTATTTTCCTTTTCAATGCTTGGATTAGTATTGGCAACAAACCTTTTCCAAATCTATATTTTTTGGGAATTGGTAGGAGTTTCTTCCTATTTATTAATTGGTTATTATTATACCAAAACTTCGGCAGTAGCTGCAGCAAAAAAAGCATTTATAGTGACTCGTTTTGCTGATTTTGGCTTCTTGATTGGAATATTAATTGTTGGCTATTATGCCGGTACTTTTGATTTTCAAACATTAAATGCTGTCAATCCAGAAGGTGAAGGTTTGCTTTTAAATTGGGCATCTTCTTCCTTTATGGGATTATCCGTAATTACTTGGGCATTGCTTTTAATATTTATGGGTGGAGCTGGAAAATCAGCGATGTTCCCATTACACATCTGGTTACCGGACGCAATGGAAGGGCCAACACCGGTTTCAGCATTAATTCACGCAGCAACAATGGTTGTAGCCGGAGTTTATTTGGTTGCTCGATTATTCCCAATGTATTATTTCGTTGAAGGTGGATTTGCCTTGAATATTGTGGCTTATGTGGGAGCATTTTCTTCCTTGTTTGCAGCAATAATCGCTCTTACACAAACGGATATTAAACGAGTTTTGGCCTTTTCGACAATGTCACAAATTGGTTATATGATGTTGGCACTTGGTGTTTCAAGTTATAAAGGAGAAGAAGGTGTTGGTTATATGGCGTCAATGTTTCATTTGTTTACACACGCAATGTTCAAAGCCTTGTTATTCTTGGGCGCTGGTTCCGTTATTCACGCAGTTCACAGCAATTATTTGAAAGATATGGGCGGATTGCGCAAATATATGCCAATTACCAATATTACGTTCTTGATTGCAGCTTTGGCAATTGCCGGAGTTCCACCGTTTGCAGGATTTTGGAGTAAAGACGAAATCTTGGTGGCAGCATTCGAAAAAAATCAGCTGATTTATTTTATGGCGCTTTTCGTGGCGGGATTAACTGCTTTTTATATGTTCCGACTTTATTTTGGAATATTTTGGGGCAAAGATACCCAATACAAACACACTCCACACGAATCACCAATTTCGATGACATTTCCTTTATTGTTCTTGGCTTTTATGAGTATCGTGGCAGGATTTATTCCTTTCAGCGAATTCGTGACTGCCGATAGAGTTGCTTTTGAAGGACATTTGAATTATCCAATGGCCGCAGTAGCCGTGGGAACCGGATTAGTTGGAATCATCCTTGCCTGGATTTTCTACAAAAAAGAAAATGATTTGGCTGAACGATTTTCCAATGCTTTTGGAATGTTGTACAAATGGGCCTTTCATAAATTTTACTTCGACGAAATCTATATGTTCGTTACCAAAAAAATTGTTTTTAATCTAATTTCCACTCCAATTGCAAAATTCGATAAGAAATATGTTGACGGAACGATGGAAGGCATTGGAAACAAAACGGTAATTATTTCCGAAAAAATAAAAGGATTGCAATCCGGAAGACTACAAGATTACGCAATGTTTTTTGTATCGGGAGTTGTGATTGTCGCTTTGGTTTTCATTTATTTATGGACAAACTAATCAATTAATATGGATATTTTATCACTTTTTGTAATTGTACCTGTACTCACAGTTATAGCTTTGGTTTTCTCCAAAGGATTAAAACAGGCACGAATTATTTCAATGATTGGAAGTTTCATTCAACTAGGAATGGCTATCAATTTGCTTTTTGCTTATTTTAGAGAAAGAGCTATCAATAAAAGCGTAATGCTTTTTACTCAAGACACGGTTTGGTTTAAAAATTTCAATGTGCATTATGCCATTGGAGTCGATGGTATTTCGACCGCATTATTGTTGTTGACTTCAATAGTTGTTTTGGCTGGTGTTTTTATTTCTTGGAAAACGGACGATTTACCAAAAGAATTTTTTGTTTCGCTATTGGTTTTGGCCACTGGCGTTTACGGATTCTTCATTTCAATCGATTTGTTCACGATGTTTGTATTCTACGAAATTGCAGTTATACCAATGTATTTGTTGATTGGAATTTGGGGCTCAGGACCAAAAGAATATTCGGCAATGAAATTAACATTAATGCTAATGGGAGCTTCAGCAGTTTTATTGGTTGGCGTTTTGGGAATTTATTTTAATTCCAATGCTGATGGAGGGGTGCTGACATTCAATATATTAGAAATTTCCAAAGTACATATCCCATTTGAAGCTCAGAAACTATTTTTCCCTTTGACTTTTATCGGCTTTGCCGTTCTTGGAGCCTTATTTCCTTTTCACACTTGGTCTCCTGATGGTCACGCTTCGGCACCAACAGCAGTATCAATGCTTCACGCGGGAGTTTTAATGAAATTGGGAGGTTATGGAGTCTTTAGAATTGCAATGTTTTTATTGCCATTGGGAGCTATCGAATGGTCTTGGTTTTTCATCATATTATCCGCAACGGGAGTTATTTATGGCGCCTTTGGAGCATTGAAACAAACCGATTTAAAATACATCAATGCGTATTCCTCAGTGAGTCACTTGGGAATGGTGTTGTTTGCTTTGTTGATGTTGAACAAAACCGCTTGGAACGGTGCGATTTTACAATCACTTTCCCACGGATTTATGACAGCCTTATTCTTCGCCTTAATCGGGATGATTTATGGAAGAACACACACCAGAGACATCACAAAATTGGGTGGTTTATTAAAAGTTATGCCATTCATTTCTGTGATTTATGTAATTGCGGGTTTGGCTTCATTGGGATTGCCTGGATTTAGTGGTTTTATTGCTGAAATGAACATTTTCGTTGGTGCATTCCAACACGAAGAAATGTTCTATAGAGTAGCGACGATAATTTCAGTTTCGGCAATTGTGGTTACCGCAGTTTACATCCTGCGAGTTCTGGGAATTATGTTGATGGGAGAAGTTAAAAACGAAGAGTTTTTAGACTTACCAAAGGTAACCTGGTTCGAGGTAACAGGTATAATGTTGCTATTAATTCCTATGATTGGAATGGGAGTAGCACCGCTTTGGTTAAGCAATATGACGATGGACAGTGTTGGGCCATTTATTCAAGGAGTATTAAATCATTTATAATAAATAACAAAAATGAATTTGACCAGTTTTATCGCAATGAGACAAGAAATTTTCCTATTGACAATTATACTATTATTGATTGTAGGCGAAATTTTCATAAATAAAAACAATAAAGGAAGGATTGTACACATAGCTATAATATTATTTGGTATCCATACCATTTTAGGCTTTTTTGCTATCGAGGAAACTAGTTTGTTTGGTGGAATGTTCCGCACAAATACGCTGATTCACTTCTTTAAAAACACGCTTAATGTAGGTGTATTAATAGTCCTACTTCAATCAGCCGATTGGATTCAAGAAAAAATGGTGCCCTTGAATAAAGGAACCGAGTTTTTTATGTTGCTCTTTTCTTCTCTTTTGGGAATGTATTTTATGATTTCGGCAGGTGATTTTCTAATGTTTTACATTGGATTGGAATTATCAACTTTGCCAGTTGCTGCGTTGGTAGCTTGGGAAACTTCCAAAAGAATTTCGAGTGAAGCAGGTGTTAAATTTATACTTTCGGCAGGATTGGCATCGGGAGTTTCTTTGTTTGGAATCTCGTTGTTATATGCTGCAACGGGTTCCATTTATTTTAATGATGTCATTGAAGTTTTAACGTCAACCAACTTGACTATATTAGGTTCCATCTTGTTTTTTGTCGGATTGGCATTCAAAATATCATTGGTTCCATTTCATTTTTGGACAGCTGACGTTTATGAAGGAGCGCCAATTGGAATTGCTTCCTATTTATCTGTAATTTCAAAAGGAGCTGCCGTGTTTATTTTGATGATTTTAATGTTTACTGTATTAAAACCCTTGATGTACATTTGGGAAAATATCATTTATTTGATAGCACTTACCACAATGTTTATTGGTAACTTATTTGCTTTACGCCAACAGAATATGAAACGATTCTTGGCTTTTTCATCAATTGCGCAAGCTGGTTTTATTTTATTAGGTCTAATTTCTGGTACACAATTAGGAACTGCTACAGTTGTTTATTTTATAATGGTTTACATATTCACAAATTTAGCAGCTTTTGGAGTGGTACAAGCTATTTCGTTGCAAACTGGGAAAGAAAATAGAGATGATTACAATGGTTTGTACAGAACCAATCCCAACTTGAGTCTTGTGATGATGTTAGCCTTATTTTCATTAGCAGGAATACCGCCAGTTGCTGGTTTTTTCGGTAAATTTTTCTTGTTCGCAGCAGCAGCAAGCAAAGGGTATTATCTATTAGTTTTCTTAGCAGTTGTCAATGTAACCATTTCGCTATACTATTATTTATTGTTAATAAGAGCTATGTTCATTAGAAAAAGTGACAATCCAATTCCTTTTTTCAAGAGCAAAATTTATATGCGTTTGGGGCTAATAATTACCGTTTTAGGCATTCTAGCTCTTGGATTATACAGTCCATTATACGATTACATTTTTGAATTAAGTACCATTTTTAATAAATAAGTTATGGCAACATTAGACGGAAAACATTCATTTGGAAGCATTGGAGAAACAAGAGTCACTTTTGTAGAAAAAGGGGTTGATGAAAACCGTAAAGATTTCTTAAAGAAACTATTAGAACACAATGGATTAGAAGTAGTTATCGAAGAAGAAACTAAAAAAGCGGAAGAAGATCTACAATTATATACCGTGGCAGTAACCAATATGGTTTTCAATCCTACAATCTGGATTTTCGAACGGAAAATGAAAACGCTA
This sequence comes from Flavobacterium soyangense, assembly GCF_015277675.1. Lineage (GTDB taxonomy): Bacteria > Bacteroidota > Bacteroidia > Flavobacteriales > Flavobacteriaceae > Flavobacterium > Flavobacterium soyangense. The sequence goes on along the minus strand of NZ_JADHEC010000017.1, from coordinate 2,918 downwards.
GATGGCCACAAAGTAACACAAGATTACTGGTTTCAAAGAACCGAAGAAACTAACCCAATGTATTGGAAGAATTCGTAAAAGCAAAAACAATCTTTCAGCATTTTTATCTTAACTTTATACTGATACTTTCCCAACTAAACTGAGGAATTATCAGTATTTTTTTTGTGAAATATAAAATCCCAAATTATGAATTTATTTGAAGAAACAAATGATTGGACGGAAAAATTAGCACCAATTCTAAAGAAATACAAAGGTCGAAAACATCCGTTGGATTATCATAATTTGTACCAATTGCTGGTAATGGTTGTCCTTTCTGCCCAAGATTCCGATGCGAATATCAACAAAATTGCTCCTTCCCTATTTGAAGTTTTTCCTAATATGGAAAGTCTTTCCGTTTCTAATGTGGAAGCATTAATTCCTCACATCTCCAAAGTAAGGAATTTTGGCACCAAAGCCAATTGGCTAATAGAAATTGCACAAACCATCAAAAAAGATGAAAATATTCCGCTCACGATGGACGGATTAACGGCTCTGAAAGGTATCGGGCGTAAATCCGCCAATGTCATTATGCGAGAAGCCAATGTTCCCGTTGAAGGAATTATTGCCGATTTACACTTGATTCGTGTCGCTCCAAGAATTGGATTAATCCCAGAATCGAAAGACGGCATCAAAGTAGAAAAGCAACTTATGCAAGTATTGCCAAAGACCATTTGGGGAGAAATAGGCATGGCGATTTCATTTTTAGGAAGAGAAATTTGTCGTCCTCAACCCAAGTGTCCAGAATGTCCAATTAATGGGATTTGCGAGTATTATAGGGAGCATTTTTAGTGTTTCTTTTCGTTGTTAGCGAAGAATAATTTTAAATAAAAAAAGGTTTGACTTTTTAATAAAAAGTCAAACCTCGTAATTTATTAAGACACACACTTTTTAGGATAGTGTTTTCATCGCTATACCAAAATTATTTCCCTATTGCCCAGCTCCTCCCAATAGTTGAAAAATTCCTATTATCCAAAGTAAGGGTTTCCATAAAACTACATAAGCTACAATAGTAACAATCCCAAAAACGGACCAAAACCAAAAACCTAAATCGTGGCTAAAAACTGGAAACCATTTATTTAGCAACATAAACACTCCAAAAGGGATAGCAACAATTGCAAAAAATACCCACATTACAAAATTCAATAACCGTATAATAATATATTGTATCATATCTAATTAGTTATATTTCAAATTTTTCAACTAACAATATCCTCTTCCGTTCTAACAAGGATTTCATTCACTAAAGATTCAGATTCCATTATTAAATTATCTCCAAAACTATAAGTCATTTTATATCCAATACCAGCAGATGCTATTTGACCAATAATTGGAATATATTTAAGCATTTCTTGTGAACTTAAACTTACGGCAAATCTTTTTAAAATGATAATTATTCCTTCCTTTGTAATAAACTTCGATGAATATTGTCCAACTTTAAGACTAAAAGCAGTAAAATTTGCTTTCGACTTCATTTTTTTAGAAAGTTCACTTATGTTTTCTTCATCTAAACCATAAATTTTCTTGATTTCTGAAGCCATATTCAATAATATCGCAATATCTAAGGAAATATCTAAACCAGGAATAGGATTTATCCCATTTAATGCAGCTGCGGCAGCTCTATATTTTACAACTGATATGGCAACTTCTCTCTTTGCTAATAATATTTGAGAATTTAAAGGTGAAACATCTGAGATAAATCTTTGTCTCTTTATTGAGTCTAAATTACTCTTTATATCTACAAGTAAATTTGGCAAATCCATTTTTAATGGCACCCTAGATGAAATTAAATAGACTCCATTAATTTTAATATTTCCAACATTTTTTTTAATATCCTCTTTTACCTTTTCAAAAACTTCAGTTTCATTTAATTCTTCATCATGTTCACCATCTTTGATAGAGGTATCCATTTTTGTTCTTACAACATAAACGGGTCTTCCTATACTAACCATTTCTTCAATTAACCAAATATCATTTTCATAAAACCTATTTGCGGTAACAATAATTACAGCATCAAAATCATTTAATTTACAATTATCAATATATGAATTTACAGGAAATTTCACAGTTCCACATCCAGGTAAATCTGAAAAATGAATACCTCCACTTATATATGATTTAATATGAGTTGTAGTTTCTGTAATTCCAACTTCAGCGACTTTTCTTCCTAAAATAGCATTAATTAACGAAGATTTACCAGAACCACTTTGTCCTGAAATTGCAATTTTCACAACAGCATTTTGTCTTGCTTCGTAATCGTTTCTTAACTTCTCAATAAACTCATTAATATGAGTTTCGGCAAATTGTGTATCCATGTTATTTATTTAAATTGATTTTTAATTTCCTTTTGCTGCTAATATCATAGCCATATTTCTAGCTTGTTCGGCATCTCTTTCTTTCCTGTCAATAGTGTCAATTTGCTGAAAAATTAACGCATTATGACTAGCAACTCTTCCGGAAAGAGTAAACAAATCAATAATTGCCCAAATTCCCAATCCTCCAAAAGTTATCCAATATAAAATTTGAATCCCCCATTTTCCAAGGTAAGCATAATGAAATCCAAAAAAGAACCATAAAAGATAGGCAGTTCCGCTAGATTTAATTTGTGATTGCAAATAGTGTTTATTCAAAACATCTATATTTATATTATTTTTATTCTGTTTGAAAGCGAAATAAATTATTCCACCGATGAAAATCAGAACAACTATCTCTGTAGCTCCAAGTCTGCCCATATTATTTTTGTATTAGTGCTTTTATATTATACAATTAACCCGTTGGGTGTAATTAAACTATTTGTGTTTTAATATTGTTTATTGGTCTTTCAAAAATAAATCTATTGATGAATTGAACCAAAGTTAAAGCTGTTATTTTAGCTAAAATTC